>LCLB01000013.1 GCA_001001795.1 Parcubacteria group bacterium GW2011_GWF1_45_5 | reverse complement strand
TACAAATGAATAGAGTTAGGAGTAATTTAGAGAAAGCAGATCATTCAAAGTTATGAAGTTCTACGCCGACATAGAAATCCACTCAAAGTACGCGCGGGCAGTGAGCCCGCAGATGACCCTGGAGAATCTTGCTTTATGGGCCGTTAAGAAGGGGTTGGCGGTTTTAAGTACCGGTGACTTCACTCATCCGGATTGGTTTTCCGAGATTACCAGAAAATTGGAGCCCGTAGAATCCGGGTTGTATCGTCTGAAAAAAGAGTTTTGCGACATGGATCAGCCGTGGGATCAGCAAAAAACAAGATTTATTTTGGGTGCCGAGATTAGTTGCGTGTATACGAAAAACAAACGGGGCAGGCGTATTCATCACCTGGTGTATGCGCCGAGTATAAAAGTTGCGGAAACCATCAGCACGCGCTTGTCCTGGGTGGGGAATTTGCGCTCTGACGGACGTCCGATTATCGGTATTGATTCAAAAGAGCTTTTAAAAATAGTTTTGGAATCTTCTTCCAATAGCGTTTTGATTCCTGCCCATGTTTGGACGCCTTGGTTTGGGGTATTCGGATCAAAATCCGGGTTCAACTCGCTTGCAGAATGTTTTGACGAGCTTGAGCCGCATGTTTTTGCTGTTGAAACAGGTTTATCGTCCGACCCTGCTATGAACTGGCGGATTCCGTTCTTGGACAATAAGACCATTATGTCGGGATCGGATTCCCATTCTTTGCCGCGTATCGGTAGGGAGGCCAGTGTTTTCGATACCGAGTTGTCGTATCAGAATATTATGGCCGCGTTGAAATCTCGGGATGAACGGTTAGCGGGAACCGTGGAATTTTTCCCGGAAGAAGGAAGATATCATTATGACGGTCATGCTGCGTGTCAGGTTTGCTTTTCTCCGGAAGAATCAAAAAAACACAATAACGTATGCCCTAAATGCAATAAGCCATTGGTCATAGGTGTTATGGCGCGAATCAATGAACTGGCGGGGAGTAGCAGGGGTAGCGGATTTTCACCTGCATGGGCAAAACCATTTACCCGTATGGTTTCTTTGGATGAAATACTTTCCGAGGCCCTGGGGGTCGGGAAAAACAGTAAGGCGGTTTGGAGCGAGTACGATGATATTGTTTCAAGGGTCGGTCCGGAACTTTCGGTGCTTTTAGACCTTCCCGAGAACCAGGTGCGTCAAGAGCTTAAAGGTCCGACCGCGGAAGCTGTTATGCGCATGCGTCAAGGGAAGCTCTCTGTTAAGCCGGGATACGACGGCGAGTACGGGGTGATTAATATTTTTAAGGAGGGTGAGGCGAAGCAGTTTACTTCTCAAAAAGCTTTATTCTGACAGGTGGCCTCGTGCCTTATCGCAGTTTTCGTTATGGTACAATGAGGGTGTGATCGATATTATCGTAAAACAAATCATTCATTCAGGGACCTGTTTTATAAAACGCTGGTACGTTGAGCGAACCCTGTGGTTTTGGTCTCGGATAAGCGACACCATCCATCTTATGGATCGGCATTTTGCAGTTTTTATCAATATTAAGTTGTTTTTTACTCCCCTGTACGGCGATTACTCGTTCATGGGAAAGCTTTTAGGTCCTTTGTTTCGTGTTTGGCGGGTGTCTGCCGGCCTTGCCTTATATAGTTTCCTTTGTATTGCGGCCGCTGCTTTCTGGACAGGGTACTGCCTTTTTATCCCGTACCTAATCATAAAAATCATTACCTAATATGGATGTTCCCGGGCGTAAACTCTTTTTTGACACAGGATATTTCCGTTTATCGTATTTTGAACGTTTGGTCATAAAAGCGATACTTATGGCGTTGGTCGTGTGCGGAATAACGGTCAGTATCGTGTTTCTTTCCGGGCCGTTTAAAGGGTTTCAAATGCTCGGACTTTTGGGATTGATTTTTTTATTAGATACCATCGTTTCCCAGTTCCGCGGAGAACAAAGTATTACCTCGAAGGTGTTGCGGCAAAGCGAGACCGGATCGGTATTCATCAATCATTTCGTTGGTTGGAAAACCTTTTCCTTAATTGACAAGGCGTTTAATCGATCGGAATCGCATAGTGCCCCTTTTGTTTTGGCCGTATGCGCAGAGCTTATTCATACCGGCGAGATCAAGTACGGACTGCAGCGGCTCGGCATTAATTGGCGCGAACTTGTTGTCGCAGTGGAAACGAAGATCAATAATACCTCGGTCCCCGCGGCTTCTTTTGACGGCGTGCGCGAAGACATTACCGCGGGCCGTATTGCGCAATGCGAATCCTTGGTGGTACAGGGTTTTCTTGAAGCGTTGGACATGGGAGATCGTACTGTATCGTATTTTGCGCTTTTCCTCGGATTGTTCGCCACGAAAAATTCCGACTTGATGGGCATTTTGACAAAATTATCCGTGACCAGGGATGATATTAAGAATGCCACCATATCGTCACGGCTCAGCAAAGAGATCGGCGGCGATATTATCCGTCAGCGTGGCTTGGCAGCGGGCAGATTTAAAAAATCCCATCGTATTATGAATCGTGCCTGGACTGCCCGCCCCACGCCCTATCTTGATAACGTTTCCGAGGATTTAACCGATAGTGCACGTCATTATCGTATCGGGTTATTGGTTGGACACAAAGAATCTTACAGGCAGATGTTGGCGATTTTGTCCCGCGATGGTCGTAATAATGCCCTTCTCGTCGGCGATGAGGATATTGGTCGCAATACCATAGTTCAGCACCTTGCCTTCAATGTCATCAAGGACAATGTTCCCGAAAAGTTGTTTGATCGTCGAATCGTGAAACTTGATTTGGGGTTGATTACTTCCGGTGCGCAAACTGCCGGAGAGGTACAGGAACGATTTAAGAAACTCACCGATGAAATTATTCGCGCCGGAAACATCGTCCTCTTTATTCCGGATATCCATAATCTTAAATTTACGGTTGGAGGACAGGAAATGGGAGGTTTGGAGATTTTAGCTCCCGTGTTTGATGCCGCGCTTATTCCGGTTATTGGAACCACGACACCAAAGCTATATCGATCCATTATTGAAACAACTCAAACATTTCGAGATTTGTTCGAGAGCATCCAGGTGGAAGGTCTCAATCAACAAGAAGCCACACAACTTTTGGTTTATGAAGCATATGCCCTGGAGCGTTTATGGAAGATTACGATCAGTTATCCCGCTTTGAAAAAAATAGTGGAACTGGCGGAGCGATATTTCCGTGCCCGACCGCTGCCTCGGGCATCGCTCGATTTATTGCAGGAGACATTGGCAGAAGCCCAACAGCGCGGGCAAAAGATAGTGCTTCCGGAACTCGTGGTGAATTTGGTCTCCCGGAAAACCAATATCCCCCTTGAAGCTACCACGCAAAGGGAAGCAATCGTGCTTTTGAATCTTGAACAGGAAATACACGCAAAACTTATTAATCAGGAAGAGGCAGTAAAAGCGGTTTCGGCGGCATTGCGTCAATATCGTGTGGGGCTCAGCCGTGATAAAGGTCCGATCGCCAGTTTTTTGTTCGTGGGGCCGACCGGTGTCGGTAAAACCGAACTTTCAAAAGTGTTGTGCGGTTTGTATTTCGGGTCCGAAGACACCATGATCCGTTTCGATATGAGCCAGTACCAGGACGATAAGTCCATTTCTGCATTTATCGGGTCAGCTGACGGCATGATTACAGGTATGCTCACCGAAGCGGTCAAACGGACACCGTTTTCCTTGATTCTTCTTGATGAGTTCGAAAAATCATACCGCGGTCTGCTCGATATATTCTTACCTATTTTCGACGAAGGGTACATTATGGACGCGATGGGCGAGCACATTGATTTCCGCAATACTATTATTATTTGCACCTCAAACGCGCATTCCACCTATATTAAGGATCAAATCGACGCAGGAAAAACCATCCCGGATATTCAAGGGAATTTGAAAAGTAAGCTTACCGAGTATTTCAAGCCAGAGCTTTTAAATCGTTTTGACGGTATTATTGCGTTTCGTCAGCTCACCAGAGAAGAGATTCGAAAGATCGTAGTGCTGCAATTGGCGAAACTGAAAAAACAGATTATTCGGACTCAAAATATAGACATGAATTTTACCGACGGGGTATATGATTTTATCTGTCAATTGGGTTATGATCCGGTATTCGGCGCCCGTCCGCTTCAGGGGGCGATCTCGCTCCAAATTAAAGATCCGTTGGCGCGGTATATTTTGGAAGGCAAGGTACACAAGGGGGACAGTATTACGGTAAGCGTTGAAAACGGAGACATAGTGTTCGAGAAACAGTAAGCCTTGACAACATCTCTTATAAGGTATCTTATAGTATTACCGGTACAGGAGGTCCGGGACAATGATAATCGGATATGTGTTTTGGGGGTTGATCATTGTGATTGCTATGGTGGCAATCGCGGCGGTCATCGTGTTCCTAATCAATAACTCGTGGATCTTTTGGGTTATTGTTGCGGCCGTGTCGGTCACATTGCTCATCGAGGCGACACGGCGATAAAAATCAGCGTACGGAGGACGCTGATTTTGTTTTCAAATCGTTTCAATGATGCTATAAGAATATATATGAAAATTCTCGATATTCAGGGACGTTTACAGAATTTGATCGGTCGTATCAATTTGCCGTTTTTCCGTAATCTGTCAAAGTCAGAACGTGAATATCTTATTAAGATTTTTGCGGACGAAAAAAGTTCTAAAATAAAACCGGAGTTGAAACTTCGGATGTATGAAATCTTGATACAGCTTATGAAAAGACACCGTGAATCATTTGGATTTTTATTGGTCTTGGGATGGAATTCTAAATGGAACAAAGAGTTCATGTCTTTACCCGATGTCTCGCAAAATATCTTTGAAGAAACGTTATTCCGGTTCATGGAACATTCAATGGAGGAGGGAGTGAACAAATTGAGCCGTACCATAGATTTTGACGGGGCAGTTTTGGTTAACAGTAATGGCAGGGCGTTTGCAAGCGGAGTATATCTTGAGAATATGAAACCGAAACAGGTGATCGAAAAAACGGGTATTTCCCGCTACGAGGACCTGTCCCAGGCATTCGGATTCAGTCATAAGGTTCACACCCGGCATCTGTCGGGCATTGCCGCTTCCTACTGGCTGAAGAATACACTGGTATATGTTATTTCGGAAGAGGACCAGACATTACGGGTTTTCGAAAAAGGGAGGATCATTTATTCGCCTTATAAAAAAGAAATCGCGTGGAACAAGGAATAATCTTAAGTTTGCGTTGCTGATATAAAAACCCCGCGTCTACACGCGGGGTTTTTATATCAGCTTGTTTCAACTCTACTTTTCCTGAATTTTTTCAACAATTTTTGCGAACACTTTCGGGTAATCTTTGGCGATTTCGGCCATGATTTTACGGTCAAGCAATACGTTCTTGTCCTTGAGGAGTTTGATGAATTTTGAATAGGTCAAGCCGTGTTCGCGGACCGCGGCATTGATGCATACCTGCCAGTCTTGGCGGTTCGTGCGCTTTTTCAGCTTTCTGCCGCGGAACGCGTGTTCGCCTGCGTGCAGGAGCGCTTCTTTGGCTTGGCGCTCTTTCGATTTCCTGCCCCATAAAAATCCTTTGGTTTTTTTAAGGAGTTTTTCCCGTTTTTTGGTTGCGATTTTTCCCCGCTTTACTCTTGTCATATTTTTTACCCCCGCACCTAAGAAGTTCTTATGGTATTAGGGAGTCTTAATTTTAATTATGTAGATACGTTTTTTCGAAGTTTAAGATTAGGTGAGGGGGTTTATTTTTTAGCTACATTTTTTCGTCGTACCATTTTAACCATGGTCGGGCTCATATCCCGGTGTGGTTTCCGCTTGAACCTACGGACATTGCCGCTTTCTTTTGATTTAAAATGGCATTGCTGCGCTGTCCGGCGGATAATCTTTTTGTTCCGCGTAACGCGCAATCGTTTTACGGCAAGCTTAATGGTTTTTGTCATAAATGGTTTTCTTTAACGTCCTTAAAAGACGAAAAGGTTAGTTATTTTTTTATGCTCTGCTAATAGAGATAATGAATCCTCGGGGAGTCTTATTCTCCCGGATTACTTTATGTTTGGTTGCTAAAAGAGGCAGGAAGCTGTGGAGTTTTTTAACGGCAATATCCTGGTGAGCTTTTTGGCGGCCACGGAGCATCATGCTGATTTCTACTTGGTAGCCATCCGCCATAAATTTATCGGCTTGTTTTGCCTTAGTTTCTAGATCGTGCTGCTGGCTTAGATATCCGACACGGATAATTTTTGACCCGGTCTTTTTCTCGTGAGATTTTTCTTTTTGTTCCTTTTTACCCTGTTGGTATTTGAATTTACCGAGTTCAATAAGCTTTACGACTGCTTCGGTGGGCGTTTGGGCGATCTGAACCATATCGACCCCGCGTTCTTTGGCAATTTGACGTGCCTGGATTAAGGGCATGACGCCGAGGTTCTCGCCCTGGTCGTCAAGCACGCGGACCGTGGGGGCAGTAATAAAATCGTTGATCTTGAATTTTGGCGGTTGCGGCCGTGATGGCCGGTACGAAGTTCGTTGGTACATATAGGGTATAAAAACCGGGGTGGAGATGATGGGAGTTGAACCCATGTCCGCTCACGATAACGCAGCATCCGTCTCCGCACGCAGACTGGTTTTTTTGTTTGAGAGAATGAGGTTATCCAGACAACCTGCGATCCTCCGAGTCTGAAGTGTTTCGGAATTGCCGTCAGACACATGCTTTTCCTATCCTGAAGGATTTACGCCATACCTATCGTATCAGGAGTCAGATAGACAGACGTCCCCCGAAGGGGAGTTATGCCGCTGCGAATGCAAACGATGGCATTGCTACAGATTGTTTGGCATGTTGTGTTTCTCCGGTGATTAACGAGGGGGACAGAGTTCCTCGGTGCGCAGGATACCGTGGTCGTAAACGTCAAAGCCCGCCATCCCCAGTTTTTAACGATCTTTGGATTTCCCGCTCAGCATCGCGTTTCTGTATTTTTTCCCGTTTTTCATACTTCCGGGTCTTCTTACAAAGCGCTAAGGTGAGCTTAATGAAATCTCCTTTATTATATAGCTTTATAGGCACCAAAGTCAAACGTTCTGATTGGAACTTTCCAGTGATGTGTTTCAGTTCTTGTTTGGTGATAAGGATCTTTCTGGTTCTGTCCGGCCGATAGTTTGCGGGCGTATTCAATGGCTGGAGCGGGTATATATGACAGTTCAAAAGATAAGCTTCGTTGTTTTTGATAAGCGCGTAGCTGTCAGACAGGTCTACACGCCCGTTTTTGATTGATTTGACCTCGAACCCGTGCAATACCAAACCGACCTCGAATGTTTCAAGGATGGTGTACTCGAAGTGGGCCTTTCTATTGTAGGCGAATTCTTTCATATCCATGGTCATTGTATCTCTATTTGACAGATATGTCATTTTTGATACACTGTAGAGTATGATTATGAAAATCTTTGCTATAATGATTTCAGGAAGGATTATTCGTGCTCGATTGTGCGAGGGCTGATTTTCATTTCGTAGTATTGATTGTTTCAGCCCTCTTGAGGGCTGATTTTATTTTTATATGCCCCGTATGAAATCATTATGTTTTACGTTTACATCTTAAAGAGCGAGAAAGATAGTAAACTATACACTGGGCGTACTGATAATCTCCAACAGCGCCTCATAAAACATAATGCCGGTAAAGTATTTTCGACCAAGTCCAGACGACCATTCCAGTGTATTTATGCAGAAATATGCCTTCATGAAAAAGACGCGATACAACGAGAAAAATATATGAAAACCGGCACGGGAAAACGATTTATCAAACAACGGCTTAATCATTATTTCCAAAGTTTATCAAAACTAATCACGGAAAATACTTAATTTTATACGGGGTATGATAACCGTATCATCTATTATACAAAAAAAGATAAGTAGAACCTTCAGAATAGATCCCAATCTTTGTCCGGTATTTTTATCCGAACGGCCGGAGTTCGGGGACTACAGCACGAACTGTGCCTTTGTTTTGGCAAAAGAGCGGGGTACTTCACCGTTTCTTATTGCCGAGGATTTGCGTAAAGAAATCGAGTCAAAAAAGCTTTTGGCTCCTTATTGTGACCGCGTAGAGGTGAAAAACGGGTACCTAAACTTTTTCTTGAGTGATAAATTTTTGGTTCAGTGCCACGCCGACTGGAGTTCCTGCATCGCCCCCCTTAAAAGTACCGAGAAAAGTAAGCGTGTGGTTATTGATTTTTCCTCTCCCAATATCGGGAAAACTCTTTCCGTTGCCCATATCCGTTCGACTATTCTGGGCGAGAGCCTGTCACGCATATACGAGCATTTGGGGTGGCGGGTTATTCGGGATAATCACCTTGGTGATTGGGGTATGCTTGCGGCAAAATTGATCGCAGCCTATAAATTGTACGGTCGAAAACCCTTGCTACGGGTGACGATTGCCGATATGCAAAAGTGGTACGTGCGTTTTACGACAAGCGAAAAAGACCATCCGGAACTGATCAATCGGGCCAAACAAGAAACCGTGGCTTTGCAAGGAGAAAATTCCGAGTCTATGCAGATTTGGAAAGCGTTGCGCACAGCCTCTTTACGCGAGTTTCATCGGTTGTACAAAATACTTGAGGTAAGATTTGATCATGAGTTTGGCGAAAGCCATTATCGTGAACTTTCTTCGCAACTGGTTCCCCAATTGGTGCGTAAAGGAATCGCGAAACGCAGTCAGGGCGCAATCATTGTCTCTTTGGACGAGTACGGGTTGCCGCCAATTTTAGTACAGAAGTCGGATGATGCGTCGTTGTACGCGACCAATGATTTTGCGACTACGGTATTCCGGTACAAGAAATGGAAACCCGATCTTTCTCTGTATGTGGTTGCCAATGAACAGTCTCTGTATTTCGAGCAGCTGTTCAGGGCATTCGAAAAGTATCGTTTATCTCCGGGAACGAAGTTGGTGCACGTTAAGTTCGGTATGATTCGTGGTGCCGACGGAAAAAAGCTTTCCACCCGCAGAGGCGCGTTTATTTCCCTCGAAGAGCTTTTGCAAAAAGCGACCCAGCGGGCGCAGCGTATCGCAAAAAAGAAAAATCCCTTATTGAAACAAAACGAACTGATACGGGTTGCCGCAGCGGTGGGTATCGGCGCGTTAAAGTACCAGGATCTTTCACAGAACAGGAATACCGATATTATGTTCGATTGGGAGAAAATGCTTTCCCTTCAGGGTAATAGTGCACCGTACATACAGTATACCTATGCCCGTTTGGCAAGTATCCTGCGTAAAGCGCGTTTGAAACCGATTTCATCATCGAAGTTCGTTTTCGGGGAAGAAGAGGGTTTGTTGATGCGCAAATGCGTTCAGTTTGGCGAGGTAGTGGAGAAATCCGCTTCGGAGTATGCACCCAACATCATCGCGAATTACGTGTATGATCTTTGCTCGCTGATCAATGGATTCTATGAGCGGATACCGATTCTTAAATCCGAGGAGCCACAGCGATCCGTACGCTTGGCGGTTATCAAGCACGCCTCCGAAACCATCAAGGCTTCGTTGTATCTTCTCGGTATTTCGGTTATGAATAAAATGTAGTTATTATTATGGAACCATCCACCAACCCGTTTCCTAAAATCGAAGAATCAATATTGTCTTTATGGAAAGAAAAGCGCATTGCCCAACAAAGCTTGGAAGCAAAGCGCGATACGTCATTCGTATTTTTCGAAGGGCCGCCGACAGCCAATGCCGGTCCAGGATTCCATCATGTCATTGCCAGGGTTTTCAAAGATATTATCCCTCGTTACAAGTTTCTGAAGGGATTTGCGGTGCCGCGCAAGGCGGGCTGGGATACTCATGGCCTTCCGGTTGAGCTGCAAATCGAAAAAGAAATCGGCACCAAGACGAAGTCGGATATTGAGGCCTACGGGATTGCCGCGTTCAACCGCAGGTGCCAGGAATCGGTCTGGCGTTTCAAACAAGAGTGGGATAGATTCACCGAACGTATCGGTTTTTGGCTTGACCTTGACCATCCCTTTATCACCTATGATCTGCAGTATATGGAGAGCGTGTGGTGGTTGCTCAAGAAAATATGGCAAAAAGGACTGCTCAAGCAGGATTACAAGGTGGTTCCGTATTGTAGCCGGTGTGGGACGCCGTTGTCGTCCCATGAGGTTGCGCAGGGATATAAAGACGTTAAGGATACGTCGGTGTATTTGAAGTTCAAATCACAACATGCGAAATTCGAAAATACGTATTTTCTCGTATGGACCACGACACCTTGGACACTTCCTGGTAATGTGGCCTTGGCAGTGAATCCCGATCTCACCTATGTTTATGCGAAATTTTCAAATGGAGAAATATATATTGTTGCAGAAAATCGCTTGAATGTATTTCAGGAATCTTATGAGGTGTTGGAGAAGGTTTTAGGGAAAGATTTGGTAAGTATACGCTACGAGCCGTTATTTCCGTATCTACAGAACAAAAATATCCCCAATATCGGGAATGCATTTCAGGTATTACCCGCAAACTTCGCGACCGATCAAGAGGGTACTGGGATCGTGCATACTGCGGTGATGTACGGCGAGGACGATTTCCAGTTAGGAAAACAGTTTCAACTCCCCGAATATCATCTCGTGGGAACCGACGGAAAGTTTGTGAGCGATGTGACGGAGTGGCAGGGGATGTGGGTGAAAGATGCCGATCCAAAAATTATCGAGGCGCTCAAAAATCTCGGCATGTTGTATCGTACCGAGAATATTACCCATACTTATCCGTTTTGCTGGCGTTGTAAGACCCCGCTTTTGTACTATGCCCACCAATCATGGTTTATCATGATGTCGCAGCTGCGTGAACAACTTCTGAAAAACAACGAGCTTATTCATTGGGAGCCGGGCCATTTGCAGCAAGGGAGGTTTGGCGAATGGTTGCGTGAGGTAAAAGACTGGGCTTTATCGCGCGACCGGTATTGGGGGACACCTTTGCCGATATGGCAGTGCGAAGCGGACCTTAAGCATCAGATCGCGATCGGGTCGATACAGGAGCTTTCAAAACGCGCTTGGCAACCGAACACTTACTACTTGATGCGGCATGGCGAATCAACCTCGAACACAGAAGGATATAACGCTGGCTGGCCGGAAAAAGAAGGTGTCATTTCCGAACTTACCGAAAAAGGGAAACAGCAGGTTAAGGATGTCATCCCTATGCTTAAAGCAAAAAAAATCGATTGCATTATTGCTTCAGATCTTACAAGAATCAAGCAAACAGCAGAGATTTTACAAAAAGAGTTTCCCGGGGTGGAAATTCGTTACGACAAGCGTTTACGCGAGGTTGATTTTGGCGTATTGAATCATAAGCCTTTATCGGAATTCAGTGGTTTATTCATTAATGCGTTAAGAGCTCCAGTAGAGCAGCTGTTTATAACCAAGCCGGAAGGCGGCGAAAGCCCTCTGGAAGTTCAGGAAAGAGTATTTGCGCTTGTGCGGGAGGTTGAGCATGAATTTCATAATAAAAACATTCTGTTTATTTCTCATGGCTTGCCTCTGTGGGTTTTGGAAGGGAAACTGAAAAATTTGTCGCTTCAGCAAACCTATGAATTAGGGCAACAGAAAAACGCCGAGGTGCGCGTATGCCCATCTTTGAATCTTCCTTATAACGAAAAACAAGAGGTTGATCTGCACCGGCCCTACATCGATGAGATTGCGTTGATGTGTCCCGAATGCGGTGGAAAAATGATGAGGGTGTCGCAGGTGATTGATTGTTGGTTCGATTCCGGGGCTATGCCTTATGCACAGCGTCATTTTCCGTTTGCGTTCATGAAACCCGGTGAAGATCCGGACACCATTGATTATCCAAAACTCTTAGAAAAGATGTTGCCGTTTCCGGCCGACTATATTTCAGAAGCGATTGACCAGACACGGGGGTGGTTTTACACGTTGCATGCGATTGCCGCGGCTTTGGATTTGGGACCGGCCTACAAAAACGTGGTCTGTATGGGTCATGTTCTTGACGAAAAGGGCGAGAAAATGTCCAAGTCAAAAGGCAATATTATTAATCCCTGGGACATGACGGAGCGGTACGGGGTGGATGCGTTGAGATGGTATTTTTATACCGTGAACAGCCCGGGCGAATACAAAAAGTTTGCCGAAAAAGATCTTGGGCAATCCGTCGCCGAACTTATGGTGGTCCTGAATATGCTTAATTTTTTCTCCATGTACGCGCCGGAACGTATCAAGACGGCGCATATGCCGGAGCCGAAAACCGTGCTTGATAGATGGGCTATTGAACGGGTTCGTACCGTTGCCGCAGAGGTCGGCGGCTTATTGGATACGTACAAGATATTTGAAGCATCACGTACTTTAGAGGTTTTATTCGACGATTTATCAAAGTGGTATGTCCGCAGGTCCCGCAAACAGTTTCAAAAACCGGATTCTTCGGCCG
>LCLB01000012.1 GCA_001001795.1 Parcubacteria group bacterium GW2011_GWF1_45_5 | reverse complement strand
CCAACATAGAGAACCTTATTATTTTTCCCGATGAACCGATACACCCCGCTTGACTCCGGAATTTTTTTTAATATCCCAAAGGGCTTTCTCATGAATCTTAAAAAATTACCTATGTAAATATTCTTTCAGATACCTCCCGGTATATGATTTGTCGTTTTGTGCCACTTCTTCCGGAGTCCCTTTGGCGATAATTTTACCGCCACCCTCGCCACCTTCTGGCCCTAAATCAATCACATAATCGCAGGACTTGATCACGTGCATATTGTGCTCGATAAGCACAATACTGTTCCCTTTCTCTATCAGCTTATTGAGCACTTTCAAAAGCATTTCCACGTCGTAATAATGCAACCCCACAGTCGGTTCATCAAGCATATACAAAGTACGCTTTCCCAGCGGTCCAATCAATTCTTTCGATAATTTTATGCGCTGTGCTTCTCCGCCGGAAAGCGTTGTCGCGGACTGTCCCAGATGAATATACCCTAGTCCGACTTCCTGAAGCACCTTGAGTTTATCAGTAACCGTGTAAATACCGTCAAAAAAAACGGCTGCCTCGTCAACGGTCATTGCCAGCACATCGGCAATATTCTTCCCGTGCCTACCGGCAGGCAGGTTTCCGTACTTAACTTGCAATGTTTCTTTGCTGAACCGCCTGCCGTGACACACCTCGCACTCGACTTCAACCGGCGGTAAAAAGTGCATCTCGATAATATTGAATCCCGCGCCCTCGCAGGCCTCGCATCTGCCTCCGCCACGGGAAGACGGAACATTGAAAGAAAACCGCGATGCGGTATAGTTGCGGGCGCGCGCTTCCTCGAGCGACGCAAATAATTCGCGCACCGGAGTCCAAATACCAGTATAAGTGGAAGGATTAGAGCGTGGGGTTCTGCCGATCGGCGACTGGTCGACCATGACAATGTTATTAAGGTATTCGGTGCCCAAAATTTTTGACGCGGTTTCAAGATCCCCGGGCATGTGATTTTTCACGTGCACCGCGTTCTTGTACACCACATCATAGAGCAATGACGATTTCCCACTGCCGGATACGCCCGTAACACACACCAACTTGCGCAACGGAATATCACAGGTAATATTTTTTAGGTTGTGGACGCGGCCACCTTCTATATGAAGCTTCTCGGTTATTTTATCTCGCCTTGACAAAGGAATCTCGATGGATTTCTCTCCGCGCAAATATTTCAACGTTAACGATCTCTCGAACGGTTCTTTCTTTTTTTCTGTTTTCTGTTTCCCAACTCCCAACAACTGCTTAACATCTCCTTCAGCCACGACTTCTCCGCCCAAAATACCCGCCAGTGGTCCTAAATCAACCAGATAATCGGCATTAGCGATAGTCCTCTCGTCATGCTCCACCACGACCACCGAGTTATGCTGATCTTTCAATGTATGAAGGGTCTTAATGAGCCTATCGGTATCGCGCTCGTGCAACCCGATTGTAGGTTCATCCAAAACATACAAAGTGTTCGACAGACGCGTCCCGATCTGGGACGCCAGTCGGATCCGTTGGGCTTCGCCTCCGGATAAAGTTTCGGCCTCACGCGTCAACGTCAGATAATCGACCCCCACCTGGAGCAAAAACTCCAAACGATCGTGAATTTCCTTGAAGATAGCGCTTGCGATTTGCTTATCCCGATCCGATACGTGCTTTTCATAATCAACGAAAAATCCGAACAAATCCTCGAGCGTCATGGCACAAATATCGTGAATCGTATGTTTATGAATCAACACCGAAAGTGCCTCTGGCTTAAGGCGCTTCCCCTGGCATGACGGACACGTGATTTTCAGAAATAAATCGGTCTTACCAAGTCCGGAACACATCTCGCAGGCACCGTGCGGACTGTTGAATGAAAACAAACGCGGTTCAAGTTCGGGGAACGCGAAACTGCATTTGGGACATGTCCATTTCGCGGACAAAAGCAGTTCGCGCCGGCTCTCTTTCTTTTCGTCAAACACCACATTAACGATTCCCTGGCTGTGATTCAGGGCCGTCTCGATCGCCTCGAACACACGCGACTCATCATGCAGCATCACCTTATCAATCAAGATTTCGATCGTATGCTCTTTATACCGGGAGAGAACTATTTTTTCATGGAGATCTTTAAACTCCCCATCAATGCGTGCCTGAGAAAATCCGAGGTTTAAAAAATCATACAAAAGCTGGTAATACTCTCCTTTTCTCCCCCGCACCACCGGTGCAAGCACGGTGATATATTCAAAATTATTCCCTGTTCCGGTTTCTTTGACAATCTGAACAATTTCGTCGATAGAAAGTTTCTTTATACGCGACCCGTCATTGGGACAATACACTTCTCCCAAGCGACTGAACAACACGCGCAAATAATCGTAAATTTCGGTAAGCGTCCCGACAGTAGAGCGCGGATTGTGCGAGAGGGCTTTTTGATTGATGGCAATCGCGGGCGACAACCCGATAATTTCATCCACGTCGGCACGTTCCATCTGTCCCAAAAACTGCCGCGCGTACGGCGACAAAGACTCGATATACCTACGCTGGCCTTCGGCAAAAATCGTATCGAATGCCAATGAAGATTTCCCGCTCCCGGACACGCCGGTAAACACCACTAATTTTTCTTTTGGTATTTCTAAATTGACGTTTTTAAGGTTATGCACGCGCGCACCCCGTATAATGATCTTATCTTCCATATTGTCTTTGAAGCAAAATTCCCCCTGGGTTTATCCTTTATAGGGGTATAAGACTGTAGAATACCAACCGTGAAAAAGCAAATACTTAAAACCTTAAGGGTTCCAGAGGTATTTTGTAATATCAACATGCATCTCATCGGTGAAACCGATACCTTCTGCCAAGAGCCGGCGCCTTTGCTCTTTCCATCCCCCGGGCCATCCATAATTTAAGGCAATCCCTCCGTCCTTGTTCACTACCCGCTGACACGGCACTTTTGGGTCGGTGTTGTCGTGAAGGGCCCAGCCGACTTTGCGTGCGTCTTTTGTCCCGATCATATTCGCGATCTGGCCGTACGTCGCCACCTTGCCTTTGGGAATTTTTTTAACCATTTCTTGTGCCTGTGAAAAAAATCCATGGCGCTGGACCGATCCGGAATACCCTTTTTGTTCTTTCGGCATAAATCCGGAAAGAGAAGGACGTAGTTGCGAGAATCGATTAAAAGGATGCGCCAAACGTGACGGTGTACGATATGCCGGCTTTCCTGGTTTGCCGCCGGTTCGGGCGTAATTCGCCATAATTTATTATGAAACGGTAATCGAAGAATATACCATATCGAACTCATCCCTTAAAAGCATAAGCCCTTCTTGAAAAGTGTTAAAAGATTGCTGTAATTTCGCTAAACCTTGTTGCATATCCTCATCTCCGACACTAATCCCTTGTGCCATATACTGAGTGTCAGCCATCGTGCCTATTACAATGTCTCCAAAACTATTGCCGCTACCCAAATAAGACTCTGTTGTTTCTTGCTTACGCATAGAATAAAGTTTTTTCAACAATTCTGATAAAAATTTTCCTGCACCAAACCCTTGATACTCGCGCAAAATACGATACCAGCGAATCGCATCTTGAAGGGCTTCCTCTGAAACATCGAATAATTCGTGCCACCCATCTTCAGACGTCAGCAAATCTTTATTGCGGGGGAAATCTTTGATGTGGCTTTGTCTATCGGCTTGTACGCCAGAAACTATGTCTCTTGCTAAACGCAACAAAACAATATTCTCATCGCAAGCTCTTGCTTCCTCTTCATGAAGAAGAAGTAAATCCACTATTCTCATCCTTTGGAATACACTTGATGCTGCTTTTTGCATCTTCTCTACTGCCAATTCGTGTGCTCCCGATTCAAGCCAAGTACCAGAAAACTGATTGGAACCTATAAGCATAGAAAAATAGTTTTTACCTCAACGAGACTTGAAACTAATCCAGGCAAAGAAACTCATAACAGCCAAGCTTATAAGTAAAACTGTTAAACGAAAAGGAAGCATCTTTCTCTCCCTCTCCTGGACAATCTGCCTCATTTCTTCAGGAAGTTCTTTTTCGCTGTTATAGCTTTCGCAAAAGTTATTCTGAGCATCATTGCTTAACGATATCTCCCCGCAACATTTCCAGGTCATACGTTCCTTGTTAATATCCTTATCGTCTTCGGGATAGGCATAGCCGGTTTGGCATTTCGGACAGTTCACTCCGTAAATCTTTTTACCACAAGCCTTGCACAACGCATAGTAGTCCCTGCGAAGATCAGGTACCAAGGCAACACCCTGCCAGCCGCATGTACAGGAAATATCGATTGGGTCGGCGTCTTGAGAACTTATGGTCTGTTTTGTTTTATCCATAAATCCTATAACGCCAATTTATGAATTAATTCGGCAAGTTTATCCCGCAACTCGCAATGATTGGTAACTTTGCGCAAAAATTTCTCGATGGCCTCAACTGTCATACCGCGAATAGTCTGCGCATCAAATCTCCTGAACGCGCTAACTTTTTGTTCAACCAAAGCCACTAAAACCTCGCTAGGATAATATTCCTTGGATCCTTGAATACCAGGGATAGTCCTCAAAAAATCAACGAGCTCTGTGATGGTTTGGCACTTTTTTATGCCCCTAGTGGTTTCCTGGTCTTCTTTGATTTCTCCTTCTGCTCTTTGGGCTGCCTCCATTTCATCATCGCTCGGCCTCTCTCCTGCACCCATTCCCTTTAAAATTTGATCAAGCTTCATATTTTTCTATTTAATGTGCTTCTTTATCATTCCTTGTAATTCTTTCACATGTGCCAGCTTGTCCTTTTCCATTTTCCCCCACAGCACCTTGCATGCCTTACATTTTCCGGAGTCTTTCTTGTACATCCTCTTGATTCTCCATAGAGCCTTATGCTCTTCCACTAATTGCAGCATCAAATTATAGACATGATTATCGAACATAATAATTATAGGTTAATTATCCTTGTAGTATGCGGGATAATTCACTCAACGTCAAAATCCAACAACTGTTCAATGTCTTTTATAATGGATTGCGGGGTAATGCCGTGTTTTTTGTTGTATTTTTCCTGCACAATGCGCCTCCGGTTCACTTCGTCCATAGCCCTCCGCATGGATCCGGTGATTGTATCCGCATACAAGATGACCTTGCCCCTGACGTTGCGCGCCGCGCGGCCCATGGTTTGAATAAGGGAAGTGTCGGAGCGCAAAAATCCTTCCCTGTCCGCGTCTAAAATCGCCACCAACGAAACTTCCGGAAAATCCAATCCTTCCCGCAAAAGATTAACACCTACAAGGATGTCGAATTTACCCTCGCGGAATCCGGTTAAAATCTTTGCGCGATCAAGCGTTTTTGTATCCGAGTGCATATACTGAACCTTAAATCCGTTTTTTATCAAAAAATCCGACAAATCTTCCGCCATTTTTTTGGTAAGCGTGTTCACGATCATGCGCTCACCGCGTTCCGCAATAATACGCGCTTCCCTCATCACGTCCTCGATCTGCCCTGTATTGCTTTTGGCATCAAATACCGGCCGCACCTCGATCGGCGGGTCGATAAGCCCTGTCGGCCTGATCACCTGCTCCACAATTCCCGACGTTCCGGCTCCGACGGTTCTTCGGAGAGCCGATTTTCGCATCGGCTTCGGGACCCCGACCCCTTGGCGTCGGGGCTGTTCTATGGACTCGCGACTTATTTTCATTTCCCAGTCTCCGGGTGTCGCTGAAGTAAAAATAACCTTACCGACCCGTTCAAGAAACTCATTAAACTTGAGGGGACGATTATCCAAGGCCGACGGCAACCGCCACCCGTACTGCGCCAATGTTTGTTTCCGGCTCTGATCGCCGGCGTACATACCACGGATCTGCGGTACCGCAATATGCGATTCGTCAATAATGGTCAAAAAATCTTTTGTGCCATCTTTACCTAAAAAATAGCTTAATAGAGTATCGGGGGGTTCACCCGCCAATTTGCCGGATAAATGTCTTGAATAATTTTCGATGCCATGACAATACCCTAAAGTCTTAAGCATCTCGATGTCATACCGCGTCCTGCGCTTCAAACGCTCCGCCTCGAGCCATAATCCTTCTTTCTCAAAAAACGCCAAACGCTCGTCGAGTTCGCGTTGAATATTCTTAACCGCACTCTTGATTTCTGGTTCGGAGGTCACAAAATGCTTTGGCGGGAATATGATAATCTCCCGCAAAGTTTCGATGTTCGTTTTTGTCAAAGGGTCGATAGTGTAAAGCTCTTTCACTTTCTGGTCTTCAAGCTCGATACGATACCCGACACTACCCGATGCGGGCATACATTCAAAGATTTCCCCGCGCACCCGGAACGTACCAACGGTAACTTGGGCATTGGTACGCGAAAAATGGATGTGAACAAGCTGGCGGATCAGGTCGCCGCGGGTAATCGGCTTACCGACCTCAAGATGGATACTCGACTCAAGATAGTTCGCCGGTACTCCAAGGTTGTATATACACGAAACCGAGGCGACCACGATGACGTCACGTCGCGTCATCAAGGCCGAGGTTGCCTGGTGACGAAGTTTTTCGATTTCTTCGTTGACCATCGCCTCCTTATCGATATAGGTATCAGTATGGGGCATGTATGCCTCGGGCTGATAGTAATCGTAGTACGATACGAAATAATTAACCGAGTTTTCGGGGAAAAAATTCTTATACTCGCGGTAGAGCTGCGCGGCCAAAGCTTTGTTTGGCGCGATTACCAAAACCGGCATATCAAAATGGCTGATAACATTGGCCATCGTGAATGTTTTACCCGATCCCGTCACCCCTAAAAGAGTTTGAAAATCAAACCCCTTCTCTATGCCACGAATAAGCTTAGTAATTGCCTGCGGTTGGTCACCGGATGGTTGGAATTTAGAATGCAGTTTGAAAATACCCATAATCTCACTGCATCATAGCAGACAGAACTTAATGCGGCAAAATACAATTTCTAAGAATTTTTCTTTGTCTTCCAGCACCAATAGTCTCTGCATTCCAGCGATGTGGAGCTATCTATACTCTCACCCCACCCATTCTCGCATAGCTAGACACCAAACTGGACGGGACTGCGAGAATTACTGTCAGGCAAAGAGAAATCTTCCATCAAACAATCCTATTGCCGCCGCCAACAAACAATCGTTGTCCGGTAACCCATCTACCTTGTTCAGAAGCGAGGAAAATTACCACGTCTGCTATGTCTTCGGGTAAACCAACTCTTCTCAGGGGCGAACTTTGTGCCGCACTTGTTTCAACTTCCTTTGACATCCAACCCGTCTGAATCGGACCGGGACCGATAATATTAACTGTAATCCCGTATTTCCCCAATTCAACCGCGGCGGCCCTACTATATGCTTCTGCGGCGGCCTTGCTTGCCCCGTAAGAAATCTCTGTTGGAAAACACTCGGCCCAATCTGTACTGATGTTAATAATCCTCCCCCAATTTGCTTTCCTCGCGACATGGCGACAGGCAAATTCTGTCATCAGAAACGCGGTTGCCCTAGTATTAACAGCAAAATGTTTTTCGTACTCCTCTATAGTTATGGTATTTGAAGTTGCCCCAGTTTTTTCTTCAAAAGATTCTTGTGATTCAAAAGTATCGGGGCTGCAATATGCGGCATTGTTTATTAAAATTTCTACATGGCCAAAAGCCCTCTCGGCTTCATTAAAAAGCTTCGCAAACACCGATGTATCAGTTAAATCTGCTTCTAAGGCTATTGCCTCCCCGCCTGCTTCACGTATTTCGTTAATAACCTTATCTGCTGTCTGGCCTTGGTTTTTTACATATTCAGATTCGTGCCATTTGTCGCTATTGGAAAACCTTAAATAAGTAAGAAAAACCTTAACTCCATGCTTAGCAAGGGCTTTAGCAATTGCCGCGCCAATGCCATGATTGGCTCCTGTAACCAAAGCAACTTTATTGTTTAAGAGTGGGTCAATCATTTATGTTTTAGTATATCACACCCTTTACAACGTGTTTCAAAAAAGAAACATTAAGAAAGATTTATTGTGGATGGTGATTTCCGCAACCCGCTATCCACCTCCAGAAGTAGGGCAGTTTATATGTTTTGAATAGTTCTCGCAGTCCCCAGTACTTCCGCAAAGTAAAAATCGCGTATTCGTAGGGATAATTCTCGCAGGTCAGTTCAGCTCGGTTCCCCGTATTATAGGGATGAACTGACCGAGAGTATAGATAGTTTCAAATCGCTGGAATTTGAAAACTATCGGTATCCGTATGAATACACGATTTCACGTCCCTTCTTGCCGCTGAAGCCGGGGTGATATCGGTACAGAAATAATATTGTCTGTGACTGTTCCTACAAAAACAACGGCAACAATACCAAGGTCAGGGTTGCCAGTAATTTAATCAGCACATGAAGCGATGGACCGGCCGTGTCTTTAAACGGATCGCCGACAGTGTCGCCGACAACCGTGGCCTTGTGCAGGTCAGAACCCTTGCCACCGCCATAACCGGCTTCAACGTACTTTTTCGCGTTGTCCCAGGCACCGCCGCCGTTATTCAAGATTAAGGCCAAGAGTACCCCCACAATAGTTGCCACCATGAGCATGGCGCCGACCGCTTCTGCCTTGAAAATTATACCGACAATTGCCGGAGCCAGAACCACCAAAAGTCCGGGAAGCATCATTTCCTTCAAGGCCCCACGGGTGGTAATGTCAACGCACCTGGCATAATCCGGTTTTATCTTGCCTTCCATAATTTCCGGATGTTCTTTAAACTGGCGCCGCACTTCGTTGATAATATAGTACGCGCCCCTTCCTACTGCGCGGATTGCCAATGAAGCGAACAAAAATACCAGAACTGCTCCAAGGAATCCACCCACAAAGACCTGCGGTTTTGCTAAATCAATCACGGTTAAATGCGCATCGGCAAGATATGCGGAAAAAAGCAAGAATGCCGAAAGTGCGGCCGAACCCACCGCATACCCCTTGGTCAGGGCTTTAGTGGTATTACCCACTGCGTCAAGGCGATCGATGTTTTTCTGGGTTTCCTCGTCGCTGTCCTGGGCCATCTCAATAATACCTCCCGCATTGTCAACCACCGGACCGAAATTATCCATTGCCAAAACATACCCGGCGGTCGCAAGCATACCCATGGTCGCGAGCGCAGTCCCGTACAGCCCACCATCGGAAATACCCGATAGCTTTCCCAAAAAGAAAGACCCCAAAAGCGCGGCGCTGATGGTTAAGGCCGGCATGAACGTGCTTTCCATTGCCATCGCGAATCCGGCAATGATATTGGTCGCCGCACCGGTTGAAGACGACTCGACAATAAACTTCACCGGACGATATTTATGCTCAGTGTAGTACTGTGTGATGAACAAAAAGGCGACCGCGGTCAATATCCCAATGATTCCACATCCCAAAAACCAAACCCAATACGAACCCAATAATAAATATGTTGCCAAACCGAATCCCAACGCGGCGATCAAAGCCGTCACATAATATCCGCGGTTCAATGACTGCATGGGGTCTTCTCCTTTTTTGACTTTTACGGAAATAATCCCTATTAAAGATGCCACCAAACCGAAGGCGCGCGCCACCAAGGGAAATAAAATTCCTCCTAAACCGAATACCGGAAACAACGCGATACCTAAAATCATGGCACCAATATTTTCCGCGGCGGTTGACTCAAAAAGATCCGCTCCGCGACCCGCGCAATCACCCACATTATCTCCTACCAGATCGGCAATTACACCGGGATTACGAATGTCATCCTCGGGAATCCCTGCTTCAACTTTCCCAACCAAATCAGCGCCGACATCGGCAGCCTTGGTATAAATTCCTCCTCCCAGCTGCGCGAACAGCGCCACTAAAGATGCACCGAACCCGAATCCCACTAATTCCAAGGGAACCTTGGTTGGATTTTGCAACCCGCCATATAAGAGAAATAGACCGGCAATGCCAACCAGGGAAAGAACCACCACCAAAATCCCAGAGACCGCACCGGCGCGTAACGCCATTTGGAGGGCTTGGTTTACGCCCTTATGTGTTGCCGCGGCAGTACGGATATTCGCCCTCACCGACATGGTCATCCCAATAAAACCGGCAATTCCCGAGGCGATCGCTCCGGCCAAGAACGCCACAGCTGTTCTGAACCCGGAACCGAAATCACCCGATCGTGAATACAGGGCGAAAAGGATTATTACAACCAATAGTGAAATAATACCGATGGCGGAATATTGCCGTTTCAAAAACGCTTCTGCGCCCTGACGAATCGCCAAGGCAATCTCCTGCTTTTTCGCGGAACCCTGATCTGCTTTAAGCACAAACCGAGCAAACAGAAATGCCGCACATAGACCGATAAAACTGATCACAAAAACAATTCCCAACATATATTGAATAAATACTGATTAGTTAAAACGCCCCAATAGTCAGCGTGTACAGTAGTATAAAAAATCTCAATGAAAAATCAATAGTCTCCTTATGGTAAGATACTTATTATGGGACAACGTAAACATCTATCCGTCTTTACACTCGAGAATGGCATCAAGGTATTATCTTATCGTATGCCGTATCTTAAATCGATATACATAAAAGTCGGGGTTCGTGGAGGAAGGGTTTTTGAACCGAAAAATAAAAAAGGAGTCGCACACTTCACCGAACATCTTATCGGATCGGGCACTGTTTCATTCCCTACTGAACAGGAGCTCGTAGCGCACATCGAATCATTCGCAGGGTCTCATGCTTTAAGTACTAGTTTCCGTTTCATTGAAGTAGATATACATGGGCCGGCCCCTCATCTCGAAAACCTGATACGCGTACTATATGAAATTGTTTTCAAACCAATTTTTTCACCGCTCGCATTCCTTTCGGAGCGCAAGGCCATACTTAATGAACTTGCACAAAAGGAAGAAAAACCGCAAACAAAGATAAAAAGATTCTACGACCAATCCCTGGTGGTGCCACAATCGTTCTTGTCTCTCGACGCACTTTCCACACTTCATACCACAAAAAGGCTCAAACGAAAAGATCTAGTTTCTTATTGGAAAAAAATCGCCCAACCACAAAATATACACATTGTGGTTGGTGGGAATTTGGACCTGAAAGAATTACGTTTACGCCTCCAAAAAACGTTCGGGAAAGAACACAATAGATCACGAATACTCACGATGCCGAAATGCGACCAGTCTTATTTTCGTAACAAACCCATCTCCATCCAACACGTCCCGGACTATTCCCAGATTTACCTCGATGTTAATTTCCCAAGCGTAAGCATGAAACATTCCCTCGCCACACGTATGATTCAACGCTTGCTCTGTAGTATTTTAGCCGACAATCGATCTTCACGATTAAATACGCTCCTCAGGATAAAAAACGGAGTGGTTTATGATATCGGAACAGGAGGCCATGTAATGGATCAATTCGGGTACACGGGGATATATTCACGAGTTGCCAAAAACAATTTGAATAAAGTAATCGAGCTTATTCTACAAGAGCTCCGTGACTTTATCACAAGAGGTCCCACGGAACAAGAATGGGAAAACGCAAAACACTA
Organism: Parcubacteria group bacterium GW2011_GWF1_45_5; assembly: GCA_001001795.1. GTDB lineage: Bacteria > Patescibacteriota > Minisyncoccia > UBA6257 > Brennerbacteraceae > GWF1-45-5. Next base: position 991 of record LCLB01000012.1, on the reverse strand, counting down.
TGCCACGGATCGTGAATTGCTCAGATATGATAACCCGTGGAGCCTTCTCGATAACTTGGAGGGTAATTTCCTTTTTGAAAAACAAATTCTGTTCCCCGATGATTGGAACAGTATTCGAGCGAAATTGACGTTTCGCGATGCTTGTAAGGTCGTAAAAAAATATTGGGATGTATCTAAGATCCAACTTTGCATTCAGGGTAATATCAAAAACACCGCACAAAACAGGAAAAAATACCAAAAACTTTTAAACCGATACTTCCTGCACTAAACATCCAACTCCTTCACCTGTGTCGCCTGGGTTTGAATGAATTTCTTACGGGGCAGCACTTCGTCTCCCATCAGGATGTTGAAAAGCTTGTCTGCTTCGATCGCATCCGCAATCGCCACCTGTTTCAACCTGCGGCGGGCAGGGTCCATGGTAGTCTCCCATAACTGGCTCGGGTTCATTTCTCCTAAACCTTTATATCGCTGGAGACTTGCTCCGCTTATTTTTTCCGTCTCGTCTTCCTCTTCAATAGCCGCCTCTTCGTCCTCTGTAGACTTTTTCTCTTTTGTTTCCGATTTCATCGCAACCATTTTTTTAATCGCAATATCTTTTTCTTCGTCAGAGTACGCATATGTTACGGTTTTCCCTTTCTGAATTCGGAACAAAGGCGGCTGGGCAATGTACAGATACCCGCCGTCAATAATCGGTTGGAAGTAACGGAAAAATAAAGTAAGAAGAAGGGTCCGGATATGCATCCCGTCAACATCGGCATCGGCCATAATAATGATTTTATGATACCGAAGCTTGTCAAGGTTAAACTCGCCAGCTATGGCGGTCCCCAGGGCAATAATCAGCGACCTAATTTCCTCGTTGGCAAGCATCTTATCCATGCGCACCTTCTCGACGTTCAAAGGCTTGCCTCGCAACGGCAAAATAGCCTGGGTCCGGCGATCCCGGCCTTCTTTCGCAGAACCGCCTGCGGATGGCCCCTCTACTATAAACAAC
>LCLB01000011.1:12788-25830 GCA_001001795.1 Parcubacteria group bacterium GW2011_GWF1_45_5 | reverse complement strand
AAAAATACCTTGACTATTTCCGACAGGAACAGAAGATGCGTGCAGGGTTGCATATTTTTCCAGTTCCTGCACTATGAAATCTATTTTTGATCCAAAAATCTCAATAAGCATTTCAACAACCTCCTTGGAAACAGAAAGTTTCCTGTCTTTTATATAGTCCGCGACCCAATTTCTTGCTCCTGCAAGAGACAGCTCATTGAACTCCTTTATCACAATGCGTTTGGTCTTCGGCTTCCACGAAGGCTTAGTAGACAGTTCCCATATCACCAAGGTGGTGTTTCCGTTATCGGAATCCAATAATTGTAATGTTTTAATCTGATCTTTCGACAATTTTTCTGTTTTCCCGACAAGGATAACGTCGCCACCAAACAGATTGTGTGAGCGAACCTCGGCCTGAACGGCATCGCAAAACTCATTCCATTGCTCTTCAAGGTCAAAATGCATGAAACGCGCACCCGCGTGTTCCAGTCGCAAGTTGTCAACACATAACTTACCCCTCATCCAACCCGTACCATAGAGGTAATAAAGCATTGTTATTATTTCAAATACTTCTCTTTGGCATCGTTGTGCTCTTCGAATGTTTTCGAAAAAACCGTGACTCCGTCTTTGGTTGACAGATAATACAGGTATTGCGAACTTTGCGGGTTCAGCGCCGCGAGAATCGATTCCAAGCCGGGATTGCTAATTGGCGTAGGGGGCACATCTTTGTATTTGTAAGTATTGTAAAGGGATTTAATTTTTAGGTCGGTTGCCGAAAGGGCATGATCTTGTAATTGCCAATTGGGATCTTGGAGGCGCAGTGCATACGCCACCGAGGCGTCAACCTGCAACGGCATCCCGATTTCGATACGTTTCCAGAGGATTCCGGAAACCAACGCCCGATCAAGCTTTCCCGGCACCTCTTTTTCGATAAGCGACGCGATTTTGAGCATTAAATATAATGTTCCCGGATCTTGACGTACCCGTTCAGGCATATTAGGGACTACTTTTTTCTCAAAATTGGAAAGCATTTTCCCGGCAATATCTTTTATATCCATGGATTGAGAAAATCTATATGTATCAGGGAATAAGAAACCCTCGAGCGAGGTAACCTCGTCCGATCGCAAGAACTCAAACGAAAAAAGATCCGGCTTTTTTGATATTTCAATAAAATCTCCCCGGGCAATGAGACCGGCCTGCGCAAGACGTCTATCAATATCAAATACGGTGTACCCTTCGGGGATAATAACGCTTATGTCATTAGGTCCTTGAACTAGCTGACGTGCGACATCAACCGACGAAAGGGAACCGCTGAATACATATGTTCCACTTTGAATTCTCCCTGCCCTGCCGGTTGCCAATAAATAAAGTTTTAAAGAAGCGGAGCGTGCGATACCGTTCTCACTGATGGTATCTACGATTTCAAAAAATCCTGCGCTTTTCTCAATAGTAACTGTAGAAGGTTCGGAAAGAATAACTTCCCGGTGCATTTCGCCTATAATCCATACCCCCCATATCATAAACGGAATCATCGCACAAAGACCCAACAGAATAAAACCGAATTTTTCTTTTTTCAAAAAAGACGCCAACTCTTCCGGGGTAAGAATAATCTTGGTTGCCATATGCGCTCGTATTGTATCACATCTTGGTTTCCATATGCGCTCGTATTGTATCATATTACTGCCGGGCGTGGATACTGTTCAGAATACCGATCCCCGCACACAACATAAGTAATTGTGATCCACCGTAACTGACAAACGGCAATCCTAATCCTATAACCGGCACGAACCCCAAGTTCATACCTATGTGAACAAAAACCTGAAGAAATACTATCGTGATATACCCCACACTAAATAGACGAATGAAATTAGATTCAGCCCTCAGCGCTATCCGAACAATCCTCATGACCAGAAGTGCGTATGCTCCGGCCATGGTCACCACTCCTAAAAATCCGAATTCTTCCGCAAATGCGGCAAATACAAAATCAGTTCGACTCGCGGGTAAGAACCCCAGGTGGGACTGAGTTCCTTTCCCTAATCCGGTTCCCCAAACACCCCCTGATCCGATGGCAGTAATCGCCTGGCGTTGAGAATACGAAACCCCGAATGGATCTTTATTCGGGAAAACAAACGAGGTTATACGAGCCTTTTGAATATCGGAAAAAAACCATTGCCAACCGACAAGGAAAAGAAGCACAAAAACGGCAATAAAGGAAAGAATCTGTTTCGGACGCGCGCCGCTGACAAAAACCATGAAAAACCATATTCCGAACAAAACAAGGCTTGACCCCAAATCCGGCTGTAAAAGAACAAGCCCGCCATAAAGACCTGTTAAAGACGCTGAAACAATAATATGACGAGCACGCCAAATCTCAATATTGTTATACGAAAAATACTGAGCAAGGACGATGATAAGCATGAGTTTTGCTATCTCTACGGGCTGAATCGTGAATCCTCCGATGACGAACCAGGCACGGTTACCGGAAACTGTTTTCCCGAAAAATAAAACCGCGATCAAAATAATCAGAACCAGTACGTATCCTATTCTGATCACGGCAGGATGGTTGAAGAATCGAAAATCAACAAACGAACAAATCAAAAAAACCGCTGTCCCCAAAAAGATCCAAACCACTTGCCGCACCAGCCATTGTGTTCCCGAAGGAGAATTGAAAGAAAGCGAATAAAGCATCAAAAGACCGCACACTAAAAGAAGCGCCGCCGCGCCAATCATATACCAGTCCGTTTTACGAAATAACCACCCCATAGGAACGAAGGTTTAAAGGAAAATATCCGTTAGGAAAAATAACGGAGAAAATTAAAACTATTGACCGTATTTTTGCAGAAAAGTCTCATTATCGAGCAAATTCACGTTCACAAATACTTTATATTCTTTCATGTCCTTACTGAACGGACGAGGCCAGAACAAACGAAACTCACGTGATTCACCGATATGAAAAGTGAAAATGGTTGTTTTAGTAAGACCGATAATAACTCCGTTCTTGTCGTACGCGATTCCCTGAATCTCGACATTCTCCACCTGAAACCCTGATTTGTTCATGATGATGCCGGTAGTTTCGGCATACCCGGACTGGGGAGGGGTCAGCCGTTTATAAAGCAAATCTTTGACGACGAAATTCGTTTCGTTTACGTATGGCCGCAATTTTCCCCATGAAGCGGAAGAGGTTGAAATACTCACTTGAAGCTCCTTCATCCGGCCTGGCACCAATTTGGCAATCTCAATAATCCATTTCGATTCACCGGGCAGAATAAACGTTGATCCATATAAGGAACCAGGGATAACACCGCCGTCCGCGCCAATAAAGTCGATCTGATACTCGAGATTATTTGCTCCCCATTCAAGGTTGGGATTTTTCACCTGAAACCCGACATCCGCGGTATTGCCGGCGGAATCAAGAAAATAAACCTTTTTTGCAATTAACGGTGCGATTAATTTTTTCAGGTCGCATGACGGACACGGCCCACCGCAATCAACCCTTTCTTCACCCTGGTTCCGTATACCATCAATGCATGTCGGTGTATACAGAATATTGAAAACACCCCAGGCGGTTACCAAAAAAATTACTCCATAAATCCCCGCGATAATAATTTGCTTCAGAAAACGCTTCATAACTTATATTATATCCTATTTCTATTAACGAGAAAACAAAAAAGACCTAGCGATACTTACTTTCCCCTGAGAGTATCATCAGCCCCGCATACTTTTACGACTGTGTTCGGAAAGAGAACAGGTAGGTCATACGCGGGTATGGTCACTAGGTCATTTTTATTTCGAATGTATTCGAAAATCAATTTATACAAATAATTGGGGATCTGAGAAGGTACTCGCAGCGTCGATCTATTAGTACGCCTTGGCTAAAACCCTTACGGGCCTTACACCTAGCGCCTATCAACCTGGTAGTCTTCCAGGGATCTTAGTCCTTGCGGACGGGACACCTAATCTTAGGGTGGGCTTCGTACTTAGATGCTTTCAGTGCTTATCCCTTCCGGACATAGCTACCCGACAGTTCCCTTGGCAGGAAAGCCGGTACACCAGCGGTCCGTTCAACCCGGTCCTCTCGTACTAGGGTCAACTCCCTTCAAGTGTCCAACGCCTACGGCAGATAGAGACCAACCTGTCTCACGACGGTTTGAACCCAGCTCACGTATCCTTTTAATGGGCGTACAGCCCAACGCTTGGGACCTTCTCCAGCCCCGCGCTAGGATGAGCCGACATCGAGGTGCCGAGCTTCGCCGTCGCTGTGGACGCTCGGGCGAAACCAGCCTGTTATCCCCGGGGTAGCTTTTATCCGGTGTCTCTACGCCTTCTATTACGACGTATCGGGTCACTAAGCTCTGCTTTCGCACCTGCGCGGCATGTCAGCCTTGCAGTTAAGCCGGCTTGTGCCTTTACACTTTCGGGCAGATTTCCATCCTGCCTAAGCCGACCTTAATAGACTCCTCCGTTACTTTTTAGGAGGATCGCGCCCCACGAAAACTGTCCGCCAAGCACTGTCCCTAGCCGTTTTTGCCGACTTGGTTAGATGTATAAATCACACAGATGGGTGTTGCATTGTCGGATCCATCCCGACCAGAATCGGGACTTCAAATCCTACCCACTACGCTACGCAGCGTAATCCATACACCAATACCAGGCTCCAGTAAAGCTCCCGGGGTCTTTTCGTCTTGCCGCAGGTACCCAGCGTCTTCGCTGGATTCGCATTTTCACCGAGCTCGTTCTTGAGACAGTTCTCCAGTCGTTAAACCTTTCGTGCGCGTCAGAACTTACCTGACAAGGAATTGCGCTACCTTCGGACCCTTATAGTTAAGGCCGACATTGACACGGGCTTCGACCACTCACCTCAAGTATCTTGCGATACCATCAGCGGCGGCTTTAACCTTCGTGCATCGGTCAGGTCTCACCCCCTATACATCCTCTTACGAGTTCGCAGGGAGCTGTGTTTTTGGTAAACAGTCGCCAGAGAAACTTTCGCTGCGTCCGCCCGAGGGCGGAAAGGCATATCGCTAACTTACGCCTAGCTTGTTTGCCGAGTTCCTTAAGAACGAATCACTCGTTGGCCTTAGGCTTCTCGCCCATCCCACCTGTGTCGGTTTTGGTACGGTCTCGATTTTGTTGAAGCTTAGAAGTTTTTCTTGGAAAGCTCGTCACTCAGGTTCACCAGCCGAAGCTGACTTCCCTCCTACGCCTGAATTCGTCATTGAAGACAGTCTTCCGGATTTGCCGAAAAACAATTCTCCACGCAAGAGACATCAATCCATTAAGATGCCTGAGATCATTTCCTTCGTCCCTCCATCGCACAAAACCAAGGGGACGGAATATTAACCGTCTGTCCATTACTTCCGCCGTTCGGCATCAGCTTAGGACCGCCTCACCCTACTCCGATGATCGTTGAGTAGGAAACCTTGGGATTCCGGCCTGCCAGTATTTCACCGGCATTGCAGGTTACTCATGCCAACATTCTCTCTTCCCTGCGCTCCATCCCGCCTCACGGCTGAGACTTCACGGCACAGGAAATGCTCCTCTACCTCCTCCGACTTGCGTCGGAGAACTTTAGTTTCGGTACTCGACTTAGCCCCGCTATGTTTTCGGCGCAACCAACCGAGTATGGTAGTGAGTTGTTACACACTCTTTAAAGGATAGCTACTTCTGAGCTAACCTCCTACCTGTCTTAGGTTGATTACCACCTTTAACACTGAGTCGAGATTGAGGGACCTTAACTGAAAGTCTGGGTTCTTGCCCTTTTGACCACGAAGCTTAGCCCCCGTAGTCTGACTGCGTAATGAATTGTGGAGAGTATTCGGAGTTTGACTTAGGCGTCGAGCTTTCGCCCTATACGCTTAAACCAGTCGCTCTACCCCTCTCCAAAAATTGTTACGCGCTAGCCGTAAAGCTATTTCGAGGAGAACCAGCTATTACCAAGCGCGTTTAGCTTTTCACTTCTACTCTCAAGTCATCCGAAAGTGTTGCACAGCTTACCGGTTCGGACCTCCCCCCGCATTTCTGTAGGGTTCATCCTGCTCAAGAGTAGCTCGCTTGGCTTCGGGTCTTATACACACTCTCTTCCCTCACATGATCTTATGCGACACAAACGTATCACATAAGACATATAAGAGGATCGCGCTATTAACACTCGGTTTCCCTTTGCCTTCGTCTGCAGAGCAGACTTAAACGAAAATGTGTATAAACTCGTTGGCTCATTCTTCAATAGGCACACGGTCACCCCCTCCGACTTACGCCGGAGTATGAGCTCCCGTTCCTTGTAGGCACAGTGGTTTCAGGTTCTTTTTCACTCCCCTCACCGGGGTGCTTTTCACCTTTCCCTCACGGTACTAGTTCACTATCGGTGTCAGAAAATATTTAGCCTTAGCAGTATAGTTCTGCCAGATTCCTCCGGCGTTTTCATTCACCAGAGTACTTGGGAAATCCCGCACAGATTCTTGTCGGATTTCGCTTACGAGACTGTCACTCGCTATGGTTGCTCTTTCCAAAGCATTCAGCTATCTTTTCGAATCCGTTTAACGCGAGATCCCCGCGACCCCACACACCACCTTGCGATGCTGTGCGGTTTAGGCTGTTCCCTGTTCGCTCGCCGCTACTGGGGGAATGAAGCATGCACTTGCTGGTATGGCTCACAACGTTCATGAGTCATACCAGAAAAATGTATGCTGTTGTTTTCTTTTCCTCTCGGTATTGAAATGTTTTACTTCCCGAGGTACGCGCTCCGACGTTACGTCGAAGCATCACACATTGAATTGCGTGATGGGTTGCCCCATTCGGACACTCCCGGATCAAAGCTTGCTTAGCAGCTCCCCGAGAATTATCGCAGCTATGCCACGTCCTTCATCGCTTTTCTGACCCAAGGCATCCACCACCTGCCCTTATTACTGCGAATACCTGCTCAGACCCCAATCTAAATCTGTAATTGTAAATGTTCCATGAACACCGGGGATAAAAAAAGCCGCTTGGTAAAGCGGCGCAACCTAATAACTGTCTGTAAAGTATCAGGTCCGTTTCGCTTTATATAATCCAAACATCTTTTCCATCTGTATGCTCATTAAAGTACATTGATATCATATCAAAAGTTGTGGAAAAGTCAAGCGAATATCGGAACACGACCGAATTTAACGATCTCCCAATCTTTCAGCCATTCGGCGCTGTTTAAATCCTGGAATACTGCTTTACCGATAATCTTTTTGGTGTGGAATATTACCGGAAGCCTGCCTTGCTGAGGTTCGAATACGAATGCCACATGGTCTATATTTTCATGACCCTTTTCCCTGAAAAACATCAGATCTCCCTGCTGTAACCCGTCTTGCGAAATATCTTGGGAAACTATTGCTTGCCACTGTGCTTTACGAGGAAGCCAAAGATCTTTTGTTTTATAAACAATCTCCTGTGTCAATCCTGAACAGTCGAATCCGTGTTTTTTTGATTTTCCCCCAAGAGTATACGGGATACCTTCAAGTTCACGACAATAATCAATAAAATCCTTTTTTTCGCCAGAAACAACAAACTCTTTTACCTTCATCTGCCTGAGCCCTTCAAGATCTTTAATCCGCCCTAGTATTCTTGGAGCCCGATTCTCAAAATTATGATACACCACTACCGCGAAGAATTTTTGCCCAACTGGCCGAAACACACGAAGCAACTCTCCTTTTATAAGGTCATTATTGAGATTTATCGGCTGCTCGGATATATAAGACTCCTCCGTAATACTTTCGTACTCTTGTTTTGAAGGTGTGTTGAGCAGTTTTATAAGCGCCACATCAATAGTGAAAAAGTTCCCGAACCGCTCGTCTTTCTCGAACGAAACGATTTCAAACTCATTACTTTTTACCAAGGTACGTGCTTTGGTTGCCATTTTTTCTGCCATAAAAACAAAAAGAGTCCTGTTGTCGGGCAACTTGCGTGTTTCGTACCAAAAGAATTCTCCATAACGATTCCGCTGGTCGTCTAAAAAAGACGAAAGATTGTTCTGTGAATCCATAGCGTATCAGAATCCGTCCTCGGTCATTATCTCTGTGGGAGGAACCATTTTCTCGTCAATCGGAAGTACGAACGAAAATGTTGATCCGCGCTTCTCGGTTGAAATCGCCCAGATCTCACCACCATGCCGCTTCACGATATTGCGGGATATATAAAGACCTAGTCCCGACCCTTCCGTTTCTTTCTTTAAAGTGTTTCCCGCACGGAAGAATTTCTGGAACAACCGCGGCAGATCATTTTGAGGAATGCCAATACCCGTATCCTCCACCGAAATTTGCACATAAGGCTTATCCGGAAGTTTTTCTATGCGAATCCTGATCTCGCCGTTTTCCACATTATACTTAATGGCGTTTTCAATCAAATTTTGTACTACTATGGAAATTTTATTTTTATCAAACAATAAAAGCGGAATTGGTTCTGTCGGTTTGAAGAACAGCATTTTTACCTTATACTGCGCTGCCTGATCGCCATGCGACTGCAACACTTCTTGGACAAGTGTGACGATGTCGTTTTTCTCCAGTTGATACCCGAATTTCCCTTCTTCTATTTTCGCCACATCAAGAAGGTCATCGATCATTTTCCCGAGTCGTTGCGAAACAGTATAAGTTTCATGAATCATCGCCTGCTGTTGATCGTTCAGGTCTCCCATCTCTTTCTTATCCAGCATTTCCAACGCCCATTTTATGCCCGCAAGCGGGGTACGTAATTGGTGCGCCGCAACCGTAATAAACTCTGATTTTGTCTTGAATAACTGAATTTCACGTGATTTATCCCGAATCACCTTGATAAACCCGATAAGCTCTCCTTTATCCCCGAGAACTTGATTGGTCGTGATTTCTAAATACAGCTCCCTTGGCTCCGAAAATCTGATCTCAACAATCTGCGGGTAGGCAGTTGTTGTTTTCTTAATGACCACCGGGGCAAGCGAGGGGAACATAATTTGAGTCAATAACCGAAAGTGCTCGTTGGTGGCCCATTCAGGAGTAATAGCTTTCTCGACAATTTCTTCTTTACGAACACCGGTAATAATTTCCGCGGGGGCGCTTATGGAAACTATTTTGAACTCTTGATCATACACCACTATTCCTTCGGACAGACTGTCAACGATATGCTCATTTTGATTCCGTTCGAGCAAAAGGGAACTATTGGCAACGGCCAACTGATAAGAGCTTTTGAAGATCCAGAGAAAAATGAGAACCCCCACTCCAAGGATACCGAAAGCCAATAATAAAGGAAAGAAAATAAACGCGCATATAACCTGAACAATCACCAGAAATCCAAGCGCGAAAGCCGGCCACATTTCTTTTAGTTTAATGAACGATTGCACTGTCCGCATATTACAGATAATGAACTTGTATACTATAAAAATATCTTCACCAAATAGTATCTCATTTAAACCGCCAAAGAACAATTCTTCGTCCTATTTCCGTCGTCAATCGAACAAACGTAATGCCGGTTTTGATGATTTTACTATCTTTTTTTTCATAGGATGATCTTTGCCGTTTCCCGAATCAACTCTTTTCAAAAGGGAAGAAAAACCCATTTGTTCAAAAAAATCTCGTGCTGCCTGGGTTACGCCTACAGGGTAATTTTCGGAAGTCAGATCTATATCAAGGGGCACATCTTTACGTATAACCGCAAGCTTTTTTGAAAGAAACGCATCCTCTTTACCTGCCTTTAATTTGATTTCCAGAGACGCCGGCAAGACATCGCCCAAGGCCTGTCCTTCCTCGGATTCTGTCAAATACGCGTACACATTCTCAACCGTTTTAAATCGCATAATCAACATCTGTGCTGTTTTGGGACCGATACCGGGCACGCCGCCGTAATTATCGGAAGGATCCCCCATGAGCGCTTTGTAATCGGGAAGAAACGCCGGATCGAAACCGTATTTTTCGTGCACTGCGTTTTCATCGAACAAAATCGTATCAGTAATTCCCTTTCGCATGGTAAAAACGCATGTCGTCTTGTTTACCAATTGTAACGTATCGTAATCGCCGGTCAAAATAATGATTTCGGCATTCTCTTGTGATGAAAATCGGTATGCCAAGGTTCCGATAACGTCATCGCCCTCGAAACCGGGCGCGATATAAATAGGTATATTCATGGCGCGCAGAAAATCCTTGATGACTTCGATTTGCGCAATCATCGAGGCATCTTTCTCGGGACGATTCGCGTGATACAAAGGAGCCAGCTCTTTCCGAAATGTCGGCTTACTGCCGTCATCAAATGCCGCGCACACATGATCAGGATTGAATTTTTGAAGAACTTTCAGAAAAGTACTGCAAAAACCGTATACCGCTCCGCTCGGTTCTCCTGAACTGGTTGTAAAATTCGGAAGGGCGTGATAAACCCGATGAATCAAAGCAAAGCTGTCAATAATAACTATTTTCATACGAAGAATTTTACCGTCACCTTTCTTTCATTAATCGAAATGTGTTGAAAATTCATCCATATGGTACGACGCGGCATCACGCTTTTCACCCGGTCAGCCCACTCAACACATACTATCGCACGTGGATCTTGAACTATTGCGTCGAAACCAAGATAGCCCATATCGCGAGATGAAATTCTCCATGCGTCAATATGGTGAATTTTCGTATTATCCGCGCTTTTATAGGTTCGCAACAGAACAAAACTTGGACTTACCGCCCGGGATTGCGCTCTGCACACATTACTCAGCGCCTTTACGAAGGTTGTCTTCCCTGTGCCCAGATCTCCTTTAAGCGCCAGAACCGTGGCGCGACTCCTTAAACCACTGTGCACGTATCCCATAATCCATTTTGCAACCCGGTTCATATCGCGGGCACCGATAACCTTGAATATCCTGTGCTTCACCATACAAACATCTTACACTATAAAACACGTAGCGCGAAACATGTTTGAACGACAATAAACAAAGGGGTATACTATGAAATATGAACGCTTTCATATCCCAACTGGATGCGGCACGTATAGAAGAACAGGCCCAGCGCAAAGCCCAACAATTAAATATCGAGTATATTGATCTGCGAACAATTTCGGTCAATCTCGAAGCTCTTAGGGTTATTCCTGAAGCAAAAGCGCGTCAAATACGGGGAGTGGTTTTTGACTCCAAACCCCATGCCTTTTCCCTTGCCGCGGTATTTCCGGACAGCCCAGAAATCAATCAATTAATAAAGGAAATTAAGAAATTCGGCATTGTTTCCGTGTATGCCGCTTCCCAGACCTCATTCGACGCGTTTATGGACAATTACCAGTTCGTTCCTAAAACGCGAACCGCAATTTCTGGCGCCATTATCATTCCGGAAAAATATTTATCGACACTTCAAGCAACTACCGATCCTTCCGCCTTTTTCGGAAAGCTATTCGTTTCCGAAGCCGACATGAGCGAGATAATCACCTGGATCCTTGGTTACGGTGTTTCATGTGGAGCATCTGATCTTCATATAGAACCCGTAGAAAAAGGAGCTACATTACGATACCGCGTCGATGGAGTTTTATATCCGATCGCGGAAATCCCCGCACCTCTTTCCAACAAAGTAAATGACCGTATGAAGCTTGTAAGTAAAATAAACCTGAACGTACGCGACATACCCCAAGACGGACGCTTCACTATTAAACTCGAGACTTACGACATGGAAATGCGCGTCTCGACTATTCCCGGTCCGAATGGCGAGAACATTGTTATGCGATACCTGAATCCCCACACCATCGGCATCCAGCTCGAAGATTTGGGGTTCCGTGAAGATGATTTAAAAACTCTTTCCCAAGAAATAAAAAAACCGAATGGGCTTATTCTGGTAACCGGACCTACGGGGTCAGGAAAAACAACCACCCTTTATTCATGTCTCAAGCGGGTATCCACACCCGAGAACAAAGTAATCACTATCGAGGACCCGATCGAATACAAGTTACCGGGAATTGAACAAACCCAGATCAGCAACCAGGCAGGATATACTTTTGCCTCAGGTTTGCGGGCAATTCTGCGGCAAGATCCCGATGTTATCCTGGTGGGAGAGATCCGCGACCAAGAAACCGCAGATATCGCAATGCACGCCTCTTTAACAGGCCACCTGGTATTTTCGACACTCCACACAAATAATGCCGCAGGGGCCATCCCTCGGCTCCTTGATTTTAAAATAAAAGCAGAAATTATTTCGGCCGCCATCAACCTTATCGTTGCGCAACGATTGGTCCGAAAACTCTGCCAACAATGTGCTCAAACCATACTTATCGATCCCGATGTCCGCCACCGAATAAATCTCGTTTTAAGCAAGGAAGCAAGTCGTCTTCCCAACCTTCAGGAATTTATGGTTATTGATTCTATGAAAAAACCCGTCGGCTGCCCTGCTTGCAACAATAAAGGATATAAGGGGAGAATCGGAGTTTTTGAGTTTATCGAGGTCACGGACGAACTTCAGACAATTATCCATCAAAACCCCGATGAAATCACGATCCGAAACCATGCGCTTCAATCAGGAAGTTTAACACTTCTATCAGATGCGATTATAAAAATTCTTTCAGGGATGACCGATCTTGAAGAAGTGGAGCGGGTGGTTGGGCCATTACCGCAAGTTGAATCATAAAAAATCGGGCTCGGTTGGGAAAAACCCGAAATGACATTGAACACAAAATCGGAAAACAAAAAGACACGCATCTCGAGGCAACTGTAATGGGCAACGAATTGCCTCAAGTTAAGAAATAAGTTACGAGTATTCCAGTCGCCTCTGCGTCGCAAAGAACCAAAATATCGATAACATAATCTCTTAAGAATCCGGCTCGTAGACAAATGTCACAGGCCGGATTGCCTCGATGTGCGTGTCCTTTTTCCAAAGGTGGAAATGATTATACCAAAACATGTATCCTTGTCAAGGGGTATCTTTTGGCCTTATTTGTAGTACAATATAGTAATAAAATGCGCCCGAAACCAGCAAATATAACGAAAGATGATACCGTTTTGGACCAAGTGCTGCGCCCCAAGGCGTGGGATGACTTCATTGGACAAGACAGGGTAAAACGTGCCCTTAAAGTTCTTATTGACGCAAGTAAAAAGCGAACTGCTTCGTGCGACCACATC
>LCLB01000011.1:0-12750 GCA_001001795.1 Parcubacteria group bacterium GW2011_GWF1_45_5 | reverse complement strand
CGGGACTCGGCAAAACAACGCTGGCATATCTTATCGCACACGAGCTCGAAAAAACATTAACGGTTACTTCCGGCCCCACTATCAAAAAAACAGGTGATATCGCCGCCCTCCTCACTAATTTGGAACCGGGAGATGTTCTGTTTATTGATGAGGTGCATCGACTCAATAAACAAATCGGGGAGGTTTTATATCCAGCCATGGAATCAGGATCCCTTCATTTAATGATCGGGAGTGGTCCGTCGGCGCGATCTTTGGAACTTAAACTTCCTCCTTTTACCCTTATTGCAGCCACTACCCATCCCAGCCTATTATCGAACCCTTTACGGAGCAGGTTCGGCTCGATTCATCATCTTGAGTATTACCAACAAGAGGATATTGAAAACATTATTAGCCGGTCTGCCAACCTTTTAAACATCACGGTGCATGAAAGCGCTGTTCCTCCCCTTGCCCAGGCAAGCCGGGCGACTCCACGAACCGCAAATCGCCTTTTAAAACGAACTTGGGACGTTGCGTTGGTTGATGATGCCCCAACGATTACCTCTAAAATAGTCGCTAAAATGCTGGATCTTTTAGGAATAGATTCACTTGGTCTTGAGCGCATTGATGTCGAGTTCCTGACTCTTATAGCAAAGAAGTTTCACGGAGGACCAGTGGGAATTCAAACCCTAGCGGTTGCCCTTAATGAGGAACGGGAAACATTAGAAGATTTATGCGAGCCATACCTTATCCGTCTCGGATTTCTGGAACGGACTTCACGAGGACGCACGCTTACTACCCACGGATATGCTTACCTACAAAAAGCCAATCAATTATAAGAACAAAGGTTTACGAATATCGCTCATGGTCCTGGGCACGGTATCTGTGTTTTATTTTGCTTTACCGAGAATTCCTTTCGCACACGGACAGATTCCGTGGCCGCCCCTGGTAATCACCGAGGTTATGTACGACCCCGCGGGCGAAGACTCTATTCTTGTTTCTGGACGGCCGCAGAGCCGACAATGGATAGAAATATATAATCAATCTTCTCTTCCGATTACTATCCTTGGTGGCATTGGGGAAGAGGTGTGGACATTTCTGGATAGCACGGGCACCCACTTTTTTGCAAAGACTCCCGCTCGAGGAACGCTTACTATCGCACCGCAAGAGTATATTGTTCTTGCAGGGGATGCCTATGTCTTCCAACAGGAATATCCATGGTATACCGGCACCGTCATCGACGTGCGCATGGAACTACAACATCAATACGATTTTGTTCAAATAAAAAACGATAGGGGCGAAGTAATGGCCCAGGCGCTATGGTCGTACAATATTGGGGGGCAAGGGAACGGTAAAACGCTTGAATTTTACAGCAGGGACGATGTACGCGAAAGCGTCTTAATAGGAGGAACTCCTGGGCAACCGAACATTCCCCAGAACCCAACCCCACTCGTATCTTCCCCGTCTCCTCTTGTACCGCGGGAAACTATTACCACAGAACCATACCCCCACCCTCTTTCTGTCGGAAAAGTTATTATCAACGAGCTTTTGCCGGGAAATGAATATGCTCCGGGATGGATAGAGCTTAGAAATCTTGAACCATATCCTGTTGATATACAAGGATGGAAAATAAAAAATCTAGAAAAATCTTTTTTGATTCCAACCACGACGGTTGTAAACGCCTATGAATTCCTTGTAATCGACACAGTACAACCGAGCGCCTCCGGGGACGTTGTACAGTTATATAATAATCAAGGGGTGCTCTTATTCGAAGTTGAATATCGAACACCTATCCCGGGATCGTGGTCGGTGGCCAGATTCCCCGCAGGATGGGCTATTACCACAACACCCACCAAATCACGCGACAATACCTTCTCTGTTCCTAAAACCCCAATTAAAAGCCCCATTATCACCGAAACTCACCCCACCACATACCCAACATCAACACTTTTATCTCAATTATCTGCGGACGAACTACCGGTGGTTTACGCATTCATTACCGCGCTGGGCGGAACGGTTCTGTTTATCATTATTAAACGAAAGGTAATTTTATAAAAACGAAATGTCCGGTCATTCGAAATGGGCAACCACAAAACATAAGAAAGCTTTGGTAGACTCGAAACGGTCGAAGGTGTTTTCCAAATTTTCTAATAGTATCGCGATTGCCGCACGGGGCGGGAAAGATCCTTCCGCAAACCCTTCGTTACGAGACATTATTGCCAAGGCCCGATCATTCAATATGCCCAATGAGAATATCGACAGGGCTATCAAACGGGGAAGCGGGGAAATACCCGGAACGATGATTGAAGAATATCTTATTGAGGCATACGGCCCGGAAGGAATCGCCATTCTTATCCGTGCGATTACTGACAATAAAAATCGCACCCTGGGATCGATTAGGAGTATTCTCAACGATTATTCGGGGAGACTCGCGGAAACCGGTTCAGTACAGTGGATGTTTACGGAAACCATTTGTTTCGATATTCCCGCACCCACATGGCAAGCACATCCGGATCTCTCTATGCTCGTGATTGACGCCGGCGCAACCGGAATCGAAGACAACACAGAAACGACTACGATTCTTTGCGGTAAGCAGTCTGCCGAAAAAATTAAAAAAACGCTCTTGGAGCAAAAAGTTGAATTCGAATCTTATATCGACTACCGCACGAATAACCCTATTACCATTGTCGATGAATCAAAACTATCCACGATTACCCGTCTCGTAGAAACGCTCGACGAATGTGAAGATATCGATGACATCCATCTTAATGCCTCTCTCTGATACCGGAATTATTGTCGGAATAGATCCTGGCACGAAACGCATCGGGTACGGCGTCATTGTCCCGGATAAGAAAAGATTTCGTTTCATCGACGCCGGGCTTCTTATTCCTCTTATCCCTAAAATTCTGGATAAAAAAACGTTGTTTTCTAAAATCCACGCTTCACTTCAGAATATTGCTATTGCGCACTCACCTATCCTTATCGCTATCGAACGGATTTATTTTGGACATAACATCAGCTCCGCCCTGTCGGTTAGTGAAATACGCGGGGCCCTTTCTTTTATGGCACAGCAGTTTGATATACTGATTATCGATGTTCATCCGACCAATGTAAAACAGGTAATTTGCGGTTACGGACACGCGGACAAAACCGCGGTGCGTAAAATGGTCTTTCAGCTAATCACGGGGATACCAAAGTCACTCACTTCACGGGATGCTATCGACGCTTTGGCGATCGCGATGACCGGGTATTACTCTTTCCGGGGAAACGCAATAATTGACAAGGCTAGAAAATCTGGTACAACAGACACAGGTTAATTATAACTATAATATGACTACCTCTTTGAACTTCCTTGATTTCATCACGCTACCGCTTCTCGCTCCGTTTCTCTTAAGTGAAGAAGATGAAAACGCCTCTGTTCCCGACAGAGCTATACCTTCTAAAAAAGACAAGGACGAAAAACCCTTGGAACCGCAGGAAATAGAGCTTGAAGATATAACCGGATTCCCGCGAGCGGACGAAAAAGCGGAAAACCCAGATTCACAACAAGAAAAACGAATAGAAGAAGCTTTGTAAGATTAATAAACAAAAACGCCCCCAAGGGCGGTTTTTGTTGTGTTTACTTGAGTCTTACCTTCCTAATTTTACGACCCACTTTAAAGACATCACCGTCATCTTGCGGATAGTGCGTATCATCGGGAAACGTGGCAAGTCGTATGGACACGCTATTATTCGGTCCCGTTAACTTCTCTGCCGCACTAGAGATGGTCCCACCTTTTAAGATAAAAATGCGCGCCTCAGACTTACTAGAAGCAAGGCCCATCTTTACTAAAAACTCGTCACGTAAATATAAACCTCTCTCATGTTTATCAAAACATACTTCAGGAATATTTACTCCTTGAGTAGTCTTTTCCTGAAATTGTTTTTCAAACTGTTCCTGAGCATCATGAGCAGCAATTTTACCGTGAAACTCGGTCACCACCGCACAAGCCAATTCCTTCTTTAAGACCATCGGGTTTTCTCCTTTGATCAACCGATCGCGAACCGCGCCTATTTCTTTTAAATCGGTACTTGTTCCTAAGATAAAATACTGCTCAATGAGCTCGTCTTTAAGGGACATGATTTTACCGAACATTTCTTCAGGACTGTCGGAAAGCCACACTGCGTTCCCCCAGCTTTTGCTCATTTTCCTGCCGTCCGTACCTATAAGGTAATCATTCACCAAGATAAAGGATTCCTTGTTGTGTAAGCGTTTTTGGAGAACACGGCCTGCCTGCATATTAAATGTTTGATCGGCCGCGCCAATCTGTACGTCGGTATCCATATGAAATGAATCATATCCTTGCATAATGGGATACAATACCTCGTCCAATCTAATCGAAACCCCTGTTTCCATCTTTTTCTTCATTATTTCTCTGGAAAGGTAATCGTTTAACGAAAATTGCTGGCATAATTGAAGTACGTCGGCAAAACTTAAAGGGGAAAGCCATTCGCTATTGTAATGGAGTTCTGCTTTTGAAAAATCAAGGATTTTCTCGGCTTGCTCCTTGTATGTTTGAAAGTTAGCCTCAATCTCTTGTTTGGTGAGGAGTGGCCGTTCAGATTCCTTGTCCGAATTATCTCCGACCCGTGCAGTAAAATCACCGATCAAAAACGTGACGTGATGACCAAGCTCGATGAATGCCTGAAGTTTGCGAAGATTAACGGCATGGCCAAGATGAATCCTGGTTGCCGTCGGGTCGATACCCAGGTAAACATTCAATTTTTTCCCGGAACGCAAAGCTGATTCGAGCTCTATTTTGCCCGGAATAATGTTCACGATCCCACGCGTTAAAAGCTCTTCTATTTTGCCTAACAACAATCTTTCACCCATAAATTTCTTAATTCGTTATATTTATCAAAAAACCCTGCGCATAAGACAGGGAAACATAAAATCTCGCGGTCTATGCGGCATTCATACATTCATCGTATAATAGTATATACTGAAATACTTCATGCTTCTATGGTACGACGATTCAGAAAAAAGTCAATTATTCCCCTGCGACGGACCCACGCCATAAAAACGCAGAATAATACCCGTAAACCCAAGAAAAAAACGAGTTTACTTTTATTATTAAGGGGACGTTTGGGACGGTCTGTGGCTGCGGGGATAGGGATTGCTGTCTTATTGGGAGCGGTCTGGATTGTTTTTATCATACAAACCCTGCCTGATCCTTCTCAGTTCAGCTCCCGAACCATCAACCAATCAACGAAGATCTGGGATAAAACAGGGACAGTGCTTTTATATGACATTCATAGCCTGGAAAAAAGAACCATTGTTTCTTTTTCCGATATCCCTGAAACAGTAAAAAAGACAACCCTTGTCGCAGAAGATGCCGGATTCTACGAGCATCCCGCATTCGATATCAAGGGGATTATCAGGGCAGTTCTCCATAATATCACACGCCCATGGGAAGTGGTTCAAGGAGGGTCCACTATTACCCAACAGCTTGTCAAAAATTCTTTCCTTACGCCTGAACGAACCATTACTAGAAAAGTTAAAGAACTTTTCCTGGCAATAAAATTCGAACAACGATATACCAAAGATCAAATTTTAGAGTTTTACCTTAATCAAATACCTTACGGATCGAATGTATACGGTATTGATGCGGCAAGCCAAACATTTTTCAACAAATCTTCCCGAGACCTTACTTTAGCGGAGTCCGCCACCCTTGCCGCGCTTATTAAGCGGCCATCATATCTTTCTCCGTACGGGACACACACAAAAGAGTTGAAGTCACGACAAGAATATATCCTTAACCGTATGAAAGATCTTAAATGGATTTCTCAAGAAGAAGCGGACCGCACGATTGCAGAAACCATCAACTTCTCGAAACAACGAGCGACTATAAAAGCTCCTCACTTCGTGATGTATGTGAAATCGCTTTTGGCAGAAATGTTCGATGAACAATATATCGAAACAGGGGGGCTTCAAGTAATCACTTCCTTGGACATGAAGCTTCAGGAAATCGCCGAACAAGCGGTCCGTGACGGTGCGGCGCGCAACGACGCCAATTGGCACGCGGATAATGCCGCCCTGGTTGCCCAAGACCCGACTAATGGTCGAATTATCGCCATGGTTGGATCGCGCGATTATTTCGATGTCGAAAAAAACGGAAATGTAAACGTCTCTCTCCAGGTGCGACAGCCGGGATCAAGTTTCAAACCCTTCGTATATCTTAAAGCGTTTGAAAAAGGATATTCTCCTGACACGGTGTTATTCGATGTTTTTACCGAATTTAACACGAATTGCAACACCGACGGGACCCCTCATCCCGAGATAAACCCCGACGATTGTTACCATCCTCAAAATTACGACGGGCAGCTGCGCGGACCCGTAAGTTTACGCCAATCACTCCAACAATCATTGAATATTCCGTCTGTAAAACTTCTTTACCTGGTCGGGATCCAAGACGCCATCAAAATTGCCCAATCATTCGGCATCTCCACTTTAACCCAAGGTCCATCCCATTACGGTCTTTCTCTTATCTTGGGAGGGGGCGGGATTAAACTTGTTGATATGGTACAGGCATACAGTGTTTTTGCCCAAGAAGGCATGCACCACGCTCAGATTCCCATCCTTTCCATAAAGGATAATCAAGGAAAAGTTATTTTTGAAGCTAACCCCAAGGGGCAACGGGTATTTGAGGCGTCAATAGTACGTATTCTCAATAATGTTCTTTCCGATGACGAAAGTAGGGTTCCAACCTTTACTGCCCAGGGACCTTTGACTGTCCCTGGTTACACGGTCGCAGCAAAGACCGGAACAAGCCAAGATTATCGGGATGCCTGGACTATCGGATTTTCTCCAACGCTTGTAGCTGGTGTATGGGTTGGTAATAATGATTACTCTCCGATGCAGCGCGGAGGAGCAGGGGGAATGGCGGCCGCTCCGATCTGGAACGATTTCATGAAACAAGCCCTCCCGCTTTTTGAAAAACAAATGTTCGCGAGTCCGAGTATACCCGTTCCGGAAAAACCAATTTTAAAAGGGGAGTACATTATCCCTACCCCAACAGGACCGCAAATACATTCTATCCTCTACTGGGTCGATAAAAACAACCCTCAAGGAGCGCCTCCCGCAAATCCTTATCAGGATCCGCAATTCAATCTGTGGGAATACGGGGTCAGTCAATGGGCTACCCTACATGTGGGGTCATCTGTATCCACTCCTGTCCAACCGATCTTTACCAGGCCTTCCGTAGTAATCCGAGAACCCCAAGAATACCGGATAATCAAAAAACACACTGCCCTTCAGATTACCGCATCCGTACAATCGACAACACCGATACAAGAAGTCTCTTTCTTTTTCAATGGATCCTCAGTATACACTTTTCCCGGATCCCAAGAAAACATGTATTCTATTTTCTTCGTGCCGTCAAATATTCAAACAAAAAATACCATTCTTATCCGGGCCATTGATGAAGACGGTGACAGAATAGAAGCTTCAAAAGAATTCATAGGGGAATAACGCCTGGTTATACCCTTAAGGGCATGATAATGCAGAAATAAGTCCCGTCCCCTTCTTCTTGGATCAACGCAGGACGGTCGGTATCGGACACGTTGAATATAATTTTACTCTTCGGGTTCAGTGCCCCAAGAGCATCAATCAGATACCTGTAGTTGAATGATGCTTCAAGCGACTCTCCTTTACATTTGTCAACGCGGAAATTGGCACGGTTTTCCCCGGCAAGCGCATCTGTGGCAAGGATTGTGATAGTCTTTTCTTTGGGATCAAAGGAAAAACGAACATCGTGGAGCCGTGAACTGAACACGCCGCTCACCTTAAGGGCTTCCAAGAACTTCGGATGTGAAATAAGTGTTTCTATTTTGAATGTTGAGGGAATAACCGAGCTGTATTCAGGGAATTCTCCTTCCACCAAACGGGAAACCATCCGGGTATCGCTCCACTCGAACGAAGCCTGTGTGGGATCACTCAAGATCGTAAGCGGCTCGAGTTTTTCTTTCGCGATACGGGTCACCTCTTGTATGGTTCGGAGTGGAACAAGAAGGCTTTGCTTCGCTTCGGGGATACGAAGACACTCTTTGGTAGCGATATATTTTTCGGCAAGACGAAAAGTATCGGTCCCGACAAACCTGATTCCGTCCTGAGGGTCCGTGCGAATACATACGCTATTCAGCTCCGGACGGAAATCGGAAGTGCTGCTCGCGAACGAGACTTGTTCGCACGCATGGGCAAAAAGGCTGCTCTCTATTTGAACATGATCTGTTCCTTTTACCACAGGGATAAGGGGAAATTCTTCGATTTCGTAGGTTTGCAGGGAAGCCGTGTATGAATCGGATGTCACGAGAACCGTTTTCTCTTTTTGCTCTATCGTGACTTTCGCTTCATTCAATTGTTGTAAAAAATTCAAAAGCGGTCGCGCCGCGACTGCCGCCGTTCCTTCTTTCTCTATTTTGGCGGAGCAAGAAGTAACCATGCCAATTTCGAGATTTGTCGCGGAAATACTAACCGTGCTTCCTTTTGCGACAATACAAAATGATTCTAAAATAGGAAGATGAGCATTCTTCCCTAAAGCATGTTCGACTAAAGATAATGCTTTTCGTAAGTTTTCTACCAGAACAAGAAATTTCATAACCGTAGTATTATATAAATTAAATATTTAAAAAATTATTGTTATTAAGGAAAGGTTTTTCAGTGGATAACTCTTTAAAGTATAGGTGCAATAAGCTCTTTTTTCATTTTCCGGCGAGGAAAATATGTGGATAAAGTTGGTATTTACCATGGGTATAATTTATTTTATTTATATTTTTATCATTTAATTTAAAGATAGTCGCCGCGAAGGCGCACCTTGTACACACTTAATCAACACGGAGGATGCGTTCTTTAATGGTTGCGATTTCTTGTGAAAGGGTGGTGTTGTAGGAAAGTTCCCGTTCTATTTTTTCACAAGCATGGATGACGGTGGTATGATCTTTCCCTCCCATTTTTTCTCCAATATTGGGATACGACATTTTCAGAATATCTCGGAGGAAGTACATGATGATTTGGCGCGGTTTAACCAGCTCCTTGGACCGCGATTTTTTCATCATATGTGCCTCATCGAGGTCATAAAAATCGCCCACAATTTTCATAACTTGCTTAGGAGTAATATGTTTCGTGTGTGGTCGCGCGATATCCTCCAAAAGTTGGTCGATTTCCTTGGCGGTTGGGGTGGTTTGGCGGACTTTCACGTATGCCAAAATCCGGTTAAGAGTTCCTTCAAGCTCCCGGATGTTGCGCTGGGCATTCGTGGCAATACGCCCGACAATTTCGTCATTAAGGGATACGCCGATGTGCTGCAATTTTGTCTTAATAATCGCGATACGGGTTTCGTAATCCGGTATACCGATATCTACGATCATACCGCCTTCGAATCGTGAGCGGAGGCGGTCTTCGATCGAAGAAATGGCCTTTGGGGGCCTGTCGGAAGTGAAAACAATCTGTTTGTTGTTCTGGTAGAGGGTGTTGAAAATGTGGAATAATTCTTCCTGAGTTTTATCCTTCCCTGCGATAAATTGGATGTCGTCAATGAGAAGAATATCGGTGGCACGGAACCCCTTTTTTAGATCGTCAATGGTTTCCCTGCGGATAGCGGTGACAATATCTTCGGTGAATTTTTGCGACGTAATATAGGTTATTTTTTTCTTCTTTTTCGAGTTTTCATATACCGTATGACCGATTGCCTGCAGGAGGTGTGTTTTCCCGAGCCCTACCCCGCCATAAATAAAAAGAGGGTTATATTGCGCACCCGGTTTTTCGGTTACAGCGAGCGCGGCCGCATGGGCGAGTTCATTATGTGATCCCACGACAAAACTCTCGAACGTGTACCGTGCATTCAGTCCGGTATCCCGGTCAACCGCGTATCCTCCGAGTTCGAGTTGGTTTTCGACAGGGATTGTTTCAAACAATGGAGCCGATGATTTCTTTTGACTTGGCTTTAAGGAAGGGTTTGTGGTAATAATATATTCCACAAATTTTATGTTCGGATCCAGGGTCCGTAACGCTTTCAATACGATTTTATGATATTTATTTTCGAGCCATTCTTTCGTGAAGTTGTTGGTGCACCCGACGGTGACCGAGTGACCTTCATGTTTAGTGATACACGTTGTCTTGAACCAGGTATTAAAACTCGCCTTGGAAAGAATAAGTTCTATTTCCGAAAGTGTTGCTTGCCACAATTTCTGCGCGTCCATACGTTCGTGATATTATCTGTGCTGTATTGTACCGAACAAAGGAGTGAAGGGCAAAAAATTATCCTATGCATTGTGGGTAATATGTTGATAATGTGTGTATGAGACCATTCTCCTTACGTATTAATTGACGGGAACCTTAAGGAAATGGTACAGTATACACACGAGAAAATAATTGTGTAAACAGAAGCGCAGCATGTCAATCACCTACCAACCAAGTAAACGGAAACGATCGCGAACTCACGGGTTTCTCAAAAAACAACGAAGCCCCGGAGGGAGGCGGGTTATCCAGCGAAGGCGTCAAAAGGGTCGCAAAAAGGTTTCTGTTTAATATATTTCGCATGGCG
The DNA here is from genome assembly GCA_001001795.1 of Parcubacteria group bacterium GW2011_GWF1_45_5. Lineage (GTDB taxonomy): Bacteria > Patescibacteriota > Minisyncoccia > UBA6257 > Brennerbacteraceae > GWF1-45-5. The sequence continues at coordinate 2,194 of LCLB01000011.1, read as the reverse complement.
CGGATTCAATCTTCTCGCGATATCGCGTACCTTATGCGCAGCAGACATGCAATCGTGTCCGGGGACATAGAGGTAAAGGCGATCCGTATTGCCGAGGAGGAAATGCGGTGTAGTTTTCTGATCAAAAAGTTTCCCTCATTTTCCGCGGTAAATCGCAACCGCTGGAAACGGATTATGCGCGAAATTGTGCGTCATAACATTTACCGTATTCCTTTAGGGTACGAGTTTCTCATAAGGTTACGGACAAAGCCTTCCATTCCCTTAGACTATCAAAGATGGGAACGTCCGGTGATAGACGCCATTGTCGCTACAGCGCATAAAGCGCCATTTGTATAAAATATGCTTGAAACACTCCTGGTAAAACCACTTTTTAACACATTTCTTTTTTTATACGCCCATATTCCCGGACACGATTTTGGTATAGTGGTTATTTTATTTACACTGCTGGTACGGGTGTTGCTTTGGCCGCTTTTTTCGAAGTCCATCCGATCTCAGCTCGTCATGAGCAAACTTCAACCGGAAATCGAGGCGGTACAAAAAAAGTACAAAGACGATAAGCAAACGCAGGTTGCGGAGCTCATGAAGCTTTATAAGCAGAACAAATTTAATCCGTTTTCAGGAGTGATTTCTTTGTTCATACAACTTCCTATCCTCTTAGCGGTATATAAGGTATTTCAGCTTTTTTCCGTTTCATTCGGTCATCTGGTGTATCCCTGGATTCCCGTGTCTCCAAATATGAACCATACGTTTTTGGGCATGTTCGACCTTTTACAACCATTCTTTCTTGCAACCGTATGCGCGTCGTTATTACAGTTTGTCCAGGTGTTTTTCTCTTTAAAGAGCATTCCTCAAACAAAAACCCAGGATGCGACGGTTCGCGCTTCGCGCCTAACCGCATACCTTTCTCCTGTTCTAACATTTGTTATTTTCCGTTCTTTCCCATCAGTTCTTTCTTTATATTGGTCTGTCTCTTCGATTGTTTCCGTGGCTCAGCAATGGTATATTCAAAAACAATTGAAACATAACGCATAATTCCTTATGGAGCAAATGAAAGAATTTACCAGGCAACTGTTCGAGATAGCGGGATTCCCTGCGAAAGAAGTCACTATCCGTGAAGACGGAGACATAATGCGAGTTGATGTTTTTGTCGAATATGCGGGCCTGATTATCGGCCAGAACGGAGAAGTTCTTTTCGCCTGGGAAGAAGTGTTGCAAAAACATTTATCTTTACTTACCGAAGAGCGCAAACGGGTTATCGTGGATATCAATAATTATCGTTTTCAGCACGAAGAACGATTGAAAGAAATGGCGCGGCAGGCGGCGAAGCGTGCCATTGTCATGAAGCAATCGGTCAAACTTTGTCCCATGAGTTCTTATGAGCGCCGGGTTATCCATGCAGAGCTTGCCTTGAGACCGGATGTTCACACGGAAAGCGAAGGAGAACATCCGAACCGTTGCGTGGTGGTTAAGCCGTTATAATCTTTATTTTTAACTACAGAAAGGCGGGAAACACTGATGTAGGTTAAATTTGGCTTCAAAATCCTGGGAAGCACAAATGTCACCACCGCCACCAGGAAAATCATCCGCCTTAGAACTGCTATTAATAGCGAAATGAAGGTGTTCCGGCGTGGCCGAGGTGACGTTGACACCAACTTTTCCGGTTACACCTAAAACATCACCAGCGTTGACATGCTGTCCGACTTGGACAAAAATATTGCACTGGTGGGCATAAAAATACCACCTTCCATCGTCTCCCTGGAGTTTTAGCCAATCTTCCCAGATCGCGCGTACCGTGCCATTGGTATAGGCAATTGTCGGCAGATGGGAAAGATTGGCGCTTACATTCGAAAACATATCAGTGGCGTTTTTGGTTGCCAACTCCCAGTGTTTACAAGTGTAGTATAGGAAAGTTCCTGGCGGGATTGTTTGGTCGGACCTGTAAGCGAGTGGAAAAGCGTAATTTCCGGATTTTTTTACTCCGGTTGCTTGCGGGCGCATAGTCGGGCAAGATTCGCTACCTCCACTGATTATCGGGCCGCCACCGACGTTTCGTACTTTCCTGGGTAGTACCTTAAACATAAAGTTGCTCCAATCGAACTCCGCCACCCTGTTGCTCTTTGTTTCAACAATGCTTTGTCCGGAAAATATCTTTGAAAATATTCCTCCCGAACCGAAAACACCGGCAGTCAGTGCC
>LCLB01000010.1:9801-23515 GCA_001001795.1 Parcubacteria group bacterium GW2011_GWF1_45_5 | reverse complement strand
AAAACAAATGCTTTTGCCGCCACATCGGCTTTCGGGCAAACGCGGCATAGAAAAAGTTTTCGATACGCTTCGGACAATCCAGTACGATCCCTTGAACCCGTGCGGCCGGAATCCTGATCTGGTATTGCAAAGCCGGGTAAAAAACATCCACCCCGGCGCATATTACCCGTGGTTGTACGAACAGAGAAAAGGCATTGAACACTACGATAAAGAACTGTGCATTATCCCTATCGGTGACCTGAAGTACTGCAGGCAGTGGTACGCCGTTAATGACGGGTCGCGTACCGGCGCATTTTTATATGAGCACAGGAAAGAGTTAAACCAACTCATAAAACGGATTAAGGATAAAGGACAGATTTCGTCTTTGGAACTTCAGGACAAGCGCAAAGTTGATATTTGGTGGGGACCGACCCAGTGGGGCAAGAGCGCGCTCGATAGTCTATGGCGTGCGGATAAACTGGTGATTTCCGAGCGGAAAAACGGGAGGAAATATTATCATCTTCCCGAATGCGTGTACGGATCGCGCACACAAATGCCGTCCGCAGTCACGGAAAAACGTTTCGCAAAAGAACAGGTGGTGCGCAGAATCAACAGCGTCGGCATGCTGCCGCTGTCGGGCGCGGGTACGGGCTGGCTGGGTAGGGGAAGCAGTCTGATGATTAGACCGGTGATTCAACAACTTTTGGAACGCAAAAAATTGATGGAGATTGCGGTAGAAGGGGTTAAACAACACTATGTGACAGATGCAAAAGACCGTGCATTATTGAAGAAATCAGTGCGCGTGAATATTAAGAAGTCCGCCATGATCTTTCTTGCACCGCTTGATAATCTTTTGTGGGACCGGAAAATGATCAAGGAATTATTCGGGTTTGAATATATTTGGGAAGTATATACGCCCAGACACAAGCGCAAGCACGGTTATTATGTTCTGCCTGTATTGTACGGAGACAAATTCATCGGCAGGATCGAGCCGGTTGTCAGGGGCAAGGGATTGATTATCAAAGGTTTGTGGCCGGAAAAGGGGATTGTATGGGATCGGGTTATGCAAAAAGCTTTTCTTGTTGCTTTGAATAAGTTTAGAAAGTACACGCGTGCAACTTCAATTCATTGGCAGTGTAAGCGACCCCAAATACAGATTAAGAAAAAGTAAGATTTTTTTTGAAAATTAAAGCCGCCTACGATGAGGCGGCTTCTTCGTGGCGCAGGATCGTGTCACGGGTGGCGTTGCATTCGGCGCCGGAAAAGAACACGCTCCCGAATTCAAGGATATTGAGGAGGCGGTCTTTGGGTCTGGCGATACCCCATCTTGTCAGTCGGACGGCTACCTTGAACGGTAGCGCGGTGTCTGTGTCTGGCAGTATCTGGTGGTCTCCCGGCACGATAACTGTGTTTGTGCCGGCTGTTATCGGTCCCAGGTACAAAACCACTGGTTTGCCGTTGAGTTGTACGGCCCTGTTAAGGACCCGGACAATGCTTCCGCTCGCAGGCAAAAAGTCGATCCCCGGGACGTCGAGTATTACCGCCCGGCCAGTGATTGGATCAACCACAAGAACAAGTTTATGCTTTTTCACTGTAGGCTCCTTTCCTTAGTAAATTAAACCATATTGCAATTATTTTGTCTATGGGGTATGATGTTATACAAGCAATACCTATCCCACAAAGGAGGCAATATGATATTCATGTTTTTTGGTTTTACCATGGCAGAGGCCGTGGTCATGATGCCCAGGGTCGTTGAGACTCTGGGCCTGGGGCATCCGAAGTACAGTGTGGCGACCCCGCCGACAATCATTGTTTTCGATGATGCGGGCAAAGCCATCGGCGAGGAGAAGGCCATCTGGGTACCGGGCTTCGCGGTGCTCCATGAGCATCCTGAACGCCTGAATGCCTTGTCCCAAGCCTTCGGCGATATCGCTGTGACCATGGTGGATGCGCCGGTCATGGCTGCCATCGGCGTCACGCTGTTCTAACAGTTCGACAGAAAACCCGCATCAGGAGGATGCGGGTTTCCATATCAATAGTTTGATATAATTGTTTATACCATTCATATGAATTCCCGTCGCGCGAATATCTCGATCACCTTACTTCTATTTACTACCTTTGCCCTCACGGGAAACAACCGCGAAGTATTCGCTGGATGCATTGGGCGAGCACGGGTTGGACAGCATTTTCGAAGCGCTTTTGGAATCTGTTGAGGAAGCGTATCTGAATTCGCTATTTATGGCGGAAGATATGACGGGTAGGGAAGGCCATACGATTAAGGCATTGCCGGTGGAGAAATTGTTTAATCTAAAGTAGATAAATTATATTTATGAGGTTCAAAGATAAAGTCGTGCTGATAACCGGTGCGTCGCGAGGTATAGGCCGTGCCACGGCGATCGCGTTCGCCAAAGAGGGTGCAAAAGTGGTGATTAATTATCACACAAACGAACAGGCCGCCCAGGAAGTGTTGGAAAAGATAGGGGAGGATAATGGCATTATTGTTCAAGCTGATGTTTCCAAAGAAGAGAATATTAAATGGAGCGGTTTGGTAAAATCGATGTGTTGGTAAATAATGCCGGCATTGCTTTGGATATTCCGTTAATGGAAAAGACTGTGGAGCAATGGGAAAGAACATTACGTGTAAATTTAATCGGCGCATTCCTGTGCAGCAAATATATTGGTATAGAAATGAAGAAACAAAAAAGCGGTGTCATTGTGAACGTATCTTCGACCAATGCGCATGATGGCTTTGCGACCTCGGTTGATTATGATGCTTCCAAGGCCGGTATGAATATTATGACCGAGAACTTGGCTATAGAACTGGCGCCGCATATCCGGGTGAACGCGGTTGCTCCGGGATGGGTTGATACTGATATAAACAAAGCTCTACCGCCGGAATACGTAAAAGAAGAAACCGAAAAAGTTTTGCTCAAGCGGTTTGGCAAACCGGAAGAAATAGCCAATTTAATTGTTTTTCTGGCGTCTGACGAGGCTAGTTATATTAATGGTACGGTCGTGACTATTGACGGCGGAATGTAATTGATGGAGGTGATTGTGTGGGTAGGGCGTTTCAATGAAAAAGTCACGGTCCTCCAGCCTGGATCCGTGACTTAGGTTGCCATGTGACCGCGATGTTATGCGCTAGCCGCGCTACTTGTGCTGTCAAGGATCTTGGTAACGCGCATATCAGTCCTAATCTGCGATATGGCACTCTTTGGCGATTATACCACAATCTTTCGGAATGTTATAATAATATCTTCTAGTACTACTTTTATGAAACCCCCTGGATCGAAATTGGAAAGAGAACCGACAACTGTTTGGCTGGTGCCTTGCGCCTGGTGTCGGGAGAAATATAAGGTGACGGTCGGTGGAGCGGATTGGGTTAAAGGTGAAGAGATTGGATATATGACCAGGGTCGGCGCCGAACAATCTTTTAGCGGAGATCAATACCGGATCCAAGAAGTTGATTCGCACGGTATTTGCCCGAGCTGCGCTGATAAAGTTGAAAAAACGTAATGTCAGAAAATACCATACAATACAAACTTTCTTGGTCGGAATATGGAACATTGGTGGAAGACCTATGGAAAGACCTCGATGAAAAGCTGAAGCAGCACAGCGTCAAAACCGACGCGATTATTGCGATTCTACGCGAGGGGGTGTTCACGGCAATGCCGTTGGCGTATAAGCTCAACACCTATAAGGTCATTCCGATTCAGTTCAAGTATATATTGTACGACGGGAGCAACGAACCGAAGCAGATAACCAAGACCCCAGAATTAAACTACACGTTGCCAGAAAATCCTGTTTTTTTATTGTGCGACACTTTTCCGTCAGGCGGCAAGACGAAAACTCTTGCCATAGAGGAGTTCAAAAAGCTTTATCCTGGAGCGAAATTTATATTTGCATCGCTTATGCAAGATGTTTCAGCCGAAGAGAATAAAGATATTCTATTTTCAGCTTATGCTGCCGACGTGAACAAAGATTGGGAAACGACTCATCCCGTGTATGCGAAGGCGGGTGTTACCAATGTACTTTATACTGCCTTGCCATGGGGAAATATAGACGAGGAATTGGCTGGGCCCAATATGACCAAGTGGGACTATAATTAGAGGATTAACTATTATGATTCTAGCGATTACATTTGATCTGGACGGGGTGTATTTCCCGAACGGGAAAGGGAATTTTATCAAGGCATTAGGGGGTCTTGGTATTCCCGAAGACGAGGCCAAGCGGGTATTCCTCAAGAGCGATCAGATGAACAAGTTGTATAAATGCGGGAAAATGAGCGACGAGGAATACTGGGCCTGGGCAGTAGGGGAATGGAAATTGGATAAAACCCCGCAGGAGCTAATGGGTCTACTGATTGCCGGATATGACGTTAATGAAAACGTGATCCAAACTATCAAAACCATCCGGGCAAACGGATTCAAGGCAGTGGTGTGCTCCAATAACTTTCCGGCACGGGTAAACGGATTACAGGACCGGTTCCGGTTCCTGGATAATTTTGATGCTTCGGTATTTTCATACGAAGTAGGGGAGTGCAAGCCGTCGGAAGTCATCTTCAGCGAACTTACAAAGCGTGCCGGAGTGTCGGCAGAATCAATCGTGTTTGCCGACGACAATCCTGATAATCTTTCCGGCGCGAAGAACCTTGGCATTATCACGTTTTTGTATGAAGGGTTTGATAAGTTCATAGAACAGCTTAAGGGGTTGGGGGTGGGTGTATAAAATAATAGATATTTTGATGGCTACACAAAACAACTGCATTATTATTCACGGGTGCCCTTCGGATGAAGAAAAAGCCATGGATGCGGCAACCAGGACCTATGACAAACATTGGATGCCGTGGCTGAAAAATCAGCTGATAGCACTCGGCATAGAAACCTAAACCCCGCTTATGCCAAATCCTTGGGCTCCGGATTACCGGGCGTTCAGGAGCGAGTTCGAGAAATATTCCGTGTCTGAAAATACAACATTGGTCGGCCACAGCTGCGGGTGCGCGTTTCTGGTGCGGTGGCTCGGAGATTCAAAGCAAAGGATTAAAAAGCTGATATTGGTGGCGCCCTGGAAGATTCCTGACAGCGGCGACGAGGGCAAGAAACAATTTTACGAATATCCGATTGACGAATCAATCAAAGATCGAGTTCAGGAAATTGTGATGTTTACTGCTGGGGTTAAGAGATCGTATCATTAAATCGTTGACTGTGAATGTTTAGTTTTATTCCCCTTGGGTCAATATTTTCAGAATTTCATATAAGCGTTGAATGGGCTAGTGCCGTATCCCAAGCGTTCTGGCCGGTTTTTCTCGGAATAGTTTTATTATTGGCAATTATCAGGTTCATGATGTCGCGAGATAAAAAGCGTATAAGAATTTTTGCTAATTTATTTAATGGACGTCGGTAATTCTGTATCGGGGGATAACCCGCTTGACTAGTCGGGTAGTTTTATTTACACTCTATATAAGTGAGTATAATATCCCTTACACTCACTTATATAGAGTTATATAGACAATTACGTTATATTCAAATATGGGGCTCCCTTATAAGACAAAATTGATTAGTGACTTCTACGGTAAGGATTATAAGGATCTTCTGTTTGAATGGTATGTGGATAACCAGTTAAGTGCCGCAGAAATCTCCGGGAAAATCAAAAAAGATATGGATCTTGGTGTTTCGTTACGCTTTTTACAATCCTCTATTAAAGGGTTCGGGTTTATCCGTTCCTACAGTCAGGCGTTTCGTCTGGCTATTCGTAAGGGGCGCAAGGATTATACGCATCTGGCAAAGCCTATCAAGGCAAATGATATGCGCAAAGGGATATCATTGGCGCTCCGATATCAGCTTTTGAGTAGCCGAGAGGCGCATTGCGTGCTTTGCGGCGCTACTGCCCAAGATGATCAATTGGTGGTTGACCATATTATTCCAGTGGTGAGAGGCGGGACCAACGACATTAGTAATCTGCGGGTATTGTGCCGGGCGTGTAACCACGGGAAAATGATTTACGAAAACGAAAAATAACCATACATAGATACAACATGACAGAATCAAAAAAACAATTTATCCTTCCGCTTTTTGACGAATTTCTGCTTTATTTACAGACTAATAATTATTCCCAGGAAACGCTTTATAGCTATGAACGCGATCTTAAAGTGTTTGAAGATTTTCTACAGGACTCAGGATTCAAGTTTGAAAACCTAACACGTCAAAGCATAGAACTGTACAAAGCATACTTAAACTCTATTGATCGAGAAACTCCGGCCGGCAAGATCGCCCAGGAACATTTGCGCAGCTTTTCATTGAACCGTATGCTCTCTTCTCTGCGTTCATATACTCGCTACTTGATTGATATGGATTACAAAACTCCGATTGTGCCCCAAAATATTAAATTGGTGCGCACTGAACGGCGTCACCCAAAGGTCCCAGAACTCCAAGAGCTAATCCGTTTGATTGAATCCCCTTCTGAATTAGAAAAGAACCTTTTAGTGGCAAAGCGGAACCGAGCCATGCTTGAAGTATTGTTTTCTACGGGTATGCGCATCTCAGAGTTGGCCAAACTGCAGCGCAGTCAGATAGACCATACCGGCAGGATTTTTATCATGGGAAAGGGCAAAAAAGAGCGTTTTGTATACCTTACAGAGAGGGCCATAAAGTACCTACAAGAGTACCTAAAAGCCAGGAACGATCCGTTTAGAGCCCTTTTTGTGCCCTACAGAGGCAAGAATTCGGCTAGCAAAACCAAATATATTTCCCCTAATTACCTGCAAGAAAAGATCAAAGAATATAGGGAGATTTTAGGCATAAATATTCCCTTAAGCGCTCATTCTTTACGCCATGGATTTGCCACATATTTGGCTGAACAAGGAGCTAACCCTGCAGCTATCCAGACGCTTTTGGGCCATGAATCATTGGCTACGACCACGCGGTATGTACATACGTCAGACAAGTATGCCCAAACCACACATAAAAGATTCCACCCTCTTCAAAAATAACCAAATCTATACCCATGTCACAAATAAACATCTCAAAGAGATTCATGAAAAATTCCACAGCGGGAAAAGGTTGAAAGAGTAAATCATGTAATATTATACGGCTTACGCCGTCTTATACTTCATACAGACATTCATGGCGCACCTTCTTTTTACTATATTAAATAGCATGTACCAAGCATTTCTCGGTTGCCCTGGGCCAGTTTTTGGTTTTGCGTACAGCCGCGATGAACGTACTGGTTTCGGGAATTTATAATTTTCACGTGGGGGAAATATAGATTGATCTCGGCTGAATGGAAAGCCGAGATTTTTTTATTCAGCGCGTATCCGATTGTTCGATTTAAAAGGAGGAACCTATGGACGGTATGGATTTCTTGATCTTGTTGATAGTGGGCATGATCACTACAATAGTGGGCGGGTTTATTGAACAGAACGCCCAGAAGCCATCCAACAAGCATGTTGGCTACGTCATATTCACCGCGGGGTGTTTTATGACCGGCACTTTGCTCTTGGTAGGGGCTGCCATAACCGCGTTTGCACCATAGAAAAAATAAACCCAGCATTGGTCTCGGCCCAATACTGGGTTTATTTATATATGATATGGTAAACGACCGGGAGAATAGAGTTTTTAAATCATTCCCTTTAAATACTCTTGACGGCGTTTTTCCGGGAATCTTTCGATGGCGTATCGGAGCATGGTGCGGGGCATTATTTTGTAGTGCTTTTTTAGGAATAGTTCCTCGCTCTTGAGCGACCGTTTGCCGACCTCCCGCAACATCCAGCCGACTGCCTTGTGAATCAGGTCATGGTCATCCCTTATTAGGATTTTGGCGATTTTCAGTGTGTCTTCAAAATCGTTTTTATTAATAAAAGCCGAGGTGGAAATTATGGCAATCCGTCTTTCCCAAAGGTTTTTTGATTTGGCGAGTTTGTACAGTACCGATTTATCTTTATCCAAGAGATAATCGCCCAAGATGTGACCAGCCGAACAGTCAACCAGATCCCAGTTGTTTATCACCTTTGTATGTTTTAGATAAAAATCAGCGATTACTTCCTTTGTTTTTCTATCCGCTTTTCTATATTTATAAGTTAGTATCGCCAACGCTATCATCCGGTATTCGTGGATTTTGTCCTTCAAAAGACTGTCAATGTCCCTTAATGAAACTTTCTCCGCGTATTTCTTTGTCACTCGGCGCAGTTCGGGCAGGGTGACACCGATAAAAATATCCCCCTCTCCGTATTCGCCTTTGCCAGTCTTAAAAAACCACTTCAAGGCTTTTGCCCTCTTTTTTGTGGCTTTGGCTCGGAGCTCTCTTTTTAATTTGATCAACAAGGTATTGGTCATGCTTTATGTGGTAGTGTAATACGCCGTCATTTTTTGGTTTAACGTATCTGTTTTGGGATCGGTGGGTTTGGACAGATTGATGGTTTTGGTTTCGGAATAATTTTGTTCCGGGCCGTTTTGTTTTTCGATCTTACTTCCCAGCCACAGTGCGCCGCCGATTACCAGAACAAGAATTACAATTATTGCTATCCCCGCGAAGACAGTCCCCTTGCGTATGGTTTTGCTTTTCATATAAGTTTTATTCAAAAATTAAGATTTTGGTAAAAGCTGAGGAGCTGTGGAATAAGGAAGAATAGCCCGATAAGCGGCAACACTATTACAGCGGCGGAGAGTATGAGTGTCCAAAGAAAATAACGGCGCAACCGGTTCAGTTGCCGCGTGTTTTCATCCACCTTTCGCTCCAGATTGTCTATTTTCGCCATTAACTCTTGGTCCATATTTTTTGTTTAAATATTTATTTTTTCCATCAAACCTGATTGGAGAGTGCGTCAACGATTCTTTGCGAGGATTGGGCGTAGTTTGTCCCTCCCAGTTTTAAATCCAAGGTACTCCCCTCTTGAACCTGCAGTTTCAAGCGGATTTTGAACATGAGAAAATCAATAGAAAGATTCTGTTTTTGTTCCATGATCTGTATTCCATTACGTTGGTACGAGGAAACGGTATTATCCGATATTTGCCCGAGATAGTTCATCTTTGCCAAAATCAACCGTTGATCCGTCAGGATTAGGATAAGGAACTCCGGGTCCTTCAACGAGGTGAAAAAAGAAAAAATTCCGAAGAAGAACGTCATCCAGAATGACCTATGCGCCGCCGGGACATCCTTGGCAATAGTGAAATCAACCAATGCCTCGCCTGTCTGGCCGGATTCGGCGACGATTTTCTCCGCTATCTGCCGGTACTTTTCTATGCGATTTTCCGTCCAGCTCATAACTTTTTTCTTTCGTTAATTATTCTTCCCAGCTTATTTTATCATTTCAGGGCGAGGAGGTAAAGATGGACAATCAAAATAGAATATGGTTTAATTGTATTATCGGACAAAGGAGGTCCAGATGCCAATGCCAAGTATTTTGAAAGGAATTCTGATTGTAGTTTTTGTCCTGATAATGCTTGTCGGTGCTTTCCTGGCGCCGGAGCGGGGCAAGGTCGTATGGACCCGCCGTGACTGGATCGGCGGCGGTGTCCTTTTCATCGGGATCGCTGGGTTCGCGGGGTCTGTGTTACTCTCCGCTCTTATCCCCTGATCCCGTTTCAAGTGCCGTTTTGGAGAAACGGCACTTTTCATTTGGTGCGGTATTTTTGATACCTTAATGCTATAGTGAATTCATATGATCGTAGACGATGTACAAATACGGGTGAAAGCTGGTGACGGCGGCGATGGCGCCGTGGCATTCAACAAGAATCTTATGACCCTGGGGCCGGTGGGCGGCAATGGCGGTAACGGCGGCAGTATTTATGTTGAGGCGGTTGCCGAGCTCGATATCCTCAACCAGTTTCGCTTCAAGAAAGAAATCAAAGCGCAGGACGGTGATCCCGGCCGGGGCCAGAGCAGGGATGGTTCGGAAGCGGTTGATATCACCTTAAAGATTCCCGTCGGTACGGTTATTCATAATCTGACACTCGGGGTTGACAGCGAAATGACCAGGATCGGCGAACGTGTTGTGCTTGCCAAAGGCGGCAGAGGCGGCAGGGGCAACTACGTATTCCGGTCTCCCACCAATCAATCTCCCAAGGAGTTCGAAAAGGGTACGCCGGGTCAGGAGTTCGATATCAGGTTCGAACTGAAACTTATTGCCGATATCGGGCTCATCGGGCTTCCCAATGTCGGAAAGTCGAACTTGCTCAACGAACTGACCAACGCCAACAGCAAGGTGGCGAATTATCCGTTTACCACGCTCGAGCCGAACCTGGGAGTATATTACGAACTGATTTTGGCCGATATCCCCGGGCTTATCGAGGGGGCATCGCAGGGAAAAGGGTTGGGCATAAAGTTCTTGCGCCATATCGAACGCACCAAGGTGTTATTCCATTTGGTGGATGCCGAGTCCCTTGACCCGGTTCATGACTATAAAACCGTCCGTGAAGAAATGAAAATACACAATCCCCTTTTATTGAAAAAAGACGAGTACGTATTTTTGAGCAAGAGCGACAATGTTTCAAAAGACGAGGTGAAAAAGAAGGTGATGTTGCTTAAACCACTCAACAAGCACGCCTATTCCTTGTCACTCCTCGAGCCAAAAACCGTGGAAAAGGTAAAAGATATTTTGAATAAGATTAAGGCGAAGAAAATCATCGTAATAGAATAAAAAATGAGACGAACTCCCCTTGCCCCAAGGGGAGTTCTTAACGATGCAGGTTGTGCCTTAGCCCGGCAACACGGACCAGTTTCTATTGTTTGAAATCGTGGCTTTTGTGCGTATTGGCAGCTAGTAAATTCGGCTATTCTGGCAGGGTATCCTATGGCATGTTGTGCCATACCGTGTTGGAACCCCGTAACCTGGCGCTTGTGGTAGGGACGCAGCTGGGGTCGGATGTATACTTCCCGCTCTTCCAGTATGGAAACCGGGGTTTGGGGCATCGGTTTCTTATTCATCTCCACAACCCCTTGCTGGGGATCAGGTATGAGTGATGTCCCTGAAGAGGGATGGGAAGAAACTCATACATCCCTATACTCACTTGATCCCTCTCGTTTCAATCACGATGTTGTCCGTGGGATGTCAGAAGACATCATGCAGTTGTGGATTATATGGAATGAATGATCGTGTCATATAGAAAATAAGCCCAGGTTGGATACTTGGGCTTATTGCTTTATGTTTTTGAAATTTTTACCAAAATCCAGTTCGGAAGTTTTCGTTCAGAGAATTTACAGAATCTCCAATATCATCGGCAGATGATCCGATATTTCGATATTTTCTACACTAAAGCTTTTGATTGTCACCTCTTTGTTTACAAAAGCGTAATTTGAATGAAGCTGTTTGTTATCGGGAAATTTTTCCCATACAATCCGGTTGCGGGTAGTAGGTATATTGAATTCCCGAATAAGGTTCCGGTAATTTTGTTTCTCAAATAGTTCAATACTTTCCGTATCTGGCAGTATGTTAAAATCGCCACCGATGATTCTTATCTTAGACCACCGTTGCATAAAATCTATTACTCCCCGGAACTGTTTTAACCGATCCGGGCTGTCTAACTTATCTCCTGGCCTAGAAAGTCCGTGAAAGTTCAAGAGAGTTATTTTTTGATCCGTTACATTGATTTTGACATACAGTCCTAACCCCGCTGTCATATTTCCTTCAAAAAGAACTCCCGATGAAACAATATTGATATCATTGTGGATACAGGTTAATTGGGGGAATTCGTCATATTCGCTTACATATTTGTAGCTATTGATTTGTTTGTAATTTGGTAGAGTTTCCCCGCAGATTTCTGGCATGTTCCCGTCTGCTTCCTGAAAACAAAAAATATCAGTTTCGTCCCGATGCTGTTTCAAAAAATCCACGATACCATCGCGCATTCTTCCATGCCAACAATTTAAGAAGATAACTTTCACGTAAAAATAATGATTAAGGATTACCAAAATCCTGTGCGGAAGTTTTCGTTCAGAGAATCGAGCCGTGCCATATCCCCATCGTCAATTGTAAAATCAAAGACCTCGGAATTTTCGACAATGCGGTTGGGATTTTGCGATTTCGGTATCACAATAAGACCGTGCTGCAGAGACCAGTGGATCATGATTTGCGCCGCGGTTTTGGCGTATTTCTGCGCAAGCTCTTTGATAACCGGATGATTAAGTTTCTTTGCCCGCGTTAAGGGACTGTATGCTTCCAGGGCTATCCCCTTTTCCTTGCAATAAGCAAGCAATTCTTTGCGGTAGTAGAACGGGCTGAACTCGATCTGGTTGACCGCGGGAGTGATAGCGGAAAATTTCAACAGCACTTCCAGTTGCCTGATGCCGAAATTGCTGACCCCGATTGCTTTTATTCTTCCCTGTTGATACAGCTTTTCCAGTGTTTTCCAGGCATGTTTCCAGAATGGGAACGGCCAGTGGATAAGATACAGATCGGCATACCCAAGGCCGAGCCGGTCAAGGCTTTTCCGGTATGCCAGTTCCGCATTGAAAAAATCGGTAACCCAAAGTTTGGTGGTGATAAAAATCTGTTCGCGGGGAATATCGCTGCTTTTGACAGCCTCCCCCACTCCTTTTTCATTGCCGTAAATACGCGCGGTATCGATATGGCAGTAGCCCGATTCCAGTGCCCAAGATACGACCCTGGCGGTTTCGGATTGTTTGATCTGCCATACGCCGAGCCCGAGAGTTGGCATTTTGATACCATTGTTGAGGGTGATGAATTTATTCATTTCCATCTTTTATTATAACAGGAAAAGCCACCGTATTGGGGTGGCATTCCGTTTGTTTTCGGGCGGCACGCGCCCGATTGTCACAGTCAGCATCCTCCGCCCTGAAGCACCATCATGAAGAAATCGGCGCTTTCCTGCGCGAAGAGTCCGGTGACAAACTTCTCGGGAGTGGTATTATTTTGGTTTGCCTGGTATCGGATCTGGGTTTCCAGGATATCCCAAGTAGTTCCTGTCGCGGGCACGCTGGCAGCCCATTCCAGGATTGCGGCCTGGAGCTTTTCGTTATACTGGCACTCCGAAGCCAGTTCTTGGAAAAAATCTCTTAGTGCCATCGCAGCCTCCTTTGATATATTAAACAATGAAATTTGATATAACACAATAGCCCCAAAACGGAGCTATTGTGTTGATAATATCTATTTATGGATTAGTAAATGGCTTGCACCCCGGCAATATCCCCGGTGGTCAGGGTGTTCTTTTTCACCTCTGTTTTCGAACCATAACCGTACATGGTAGCGTTCATGTAAGCGTCGGTATAGTGGTCATCCAACCCGACAGTATGTCCGAATTCATGGGTCATGATGTTTTGCGCGTCGTACACGTTCTGATACGCGCAGACCGGTCCGGAAACAGGATTATACCAGGCCCAGGAGAACTTGGAGTTCATAATCGTGTCCACTTCCACAAGCGTTCCGGTATTGGTGTACCAAATATATGATACCGCCAATGCACTGCCCGAAGCCCTGCCCCAGGTAACAATGTTTTGGCCGTCATATTGGGCCTTTGTTTTTGTGGTATCCGTACCTCTGGTTATGGAAACTGCATTATTTTGAGCCGATGACCATACTGCAAATGAGTTTGAAGCAATGGTTGGGAGGTTGGTTGATCCCACCGAGGCTGGCACACTTGACGGATTCAATCTGTATTCCCAAGATGATGGCATTATCCAGCCGGCACCAGCTACGGTTGAGGTCGTATCAGGATCGGTTAGTCCGCATGCTGGGCTTGGAGTAGCGGAGGGGGCTGGTTTTGCGTTATTGCGGTCGGGATGT
>LCLB01000010.1:0-9782 GCA_001001795.1 Parcubacteria group bacterium GW2011_GWF1_45_5 | reverse complement strand
AAACGCGCAGTTTGAGATTTTTGTTCCCCGGAACGTCATAAATCCCTTCTTGTTCGGGCAGTGGCGCGTCCTGTTTGGCAACAACTACTTGGCCAGTCAAAAATACCGATATCAGCGCAAGCAAAAGAAATAGTTTTTTCATGTTTTTATTTGTTTAACTATTTAAGTATATCCTCGTCCAAGTCAAGGTTCAAGACGCAAAAACCGCACTGTAAATGTGCGATTTTTGTACGCTTGTGCGTGTTCGGAGATTAATCATCCCATTCAATATGGATTCTAGGTGAAGATTCCGGTTCGTCTTCGTCTTCCCTTCCGTTATCTCTATCATCATTGTCTTCGTCCTCTTTTACATCTCTATCGTCATCGAATTCCATTTTTGCATCAATGAGAAGCTTTGCTTCTTGGGCTGTCTTTTTCGCTTCCTGGAAAATCGAGAATGCTTCCCCATAGTTGCCGGCGGCAAAAGAGAGTTTTCCTTTGGCGATAAGATCGCGGGCGTCCTGGAGACGCTTTTGGGCTTCGGCGACATCTTCCTGTTTTATGACTCTGCCACTCGTGCTTTGGGATGACGAGGCATTTTCTATATATCTGGTGACTTCTTCGATTTTATTCTCGGCTGATTTGAGCTTTCCTTCTGCCGCGGTTTTCATTTCCGGACTCTTGTCCTTATCGACTTCGTTCTGTGAGTGTTCCTTCTGGCCTTTGGTGTCTTCGTGTTCGGACCGCAAAACACTCAAGAACCTGTTGAGCAGTTCGGTGGTAGTGGCATCGCGTCCTTGCGAGATGGCCGTCAGAATTTGTTTATGGGTTTGGAGAGAGGCTTCGAAGTCAGAGATGATTTCGAGTGCCCGGCTTGCATTTTGCGCCGTGATCTCTTTGGTTCCATCCTGAACGCGGTTGGCGTGTTTTTGAAAACTCTCTATGAGTCGGGATTGCGTATGTTCGTTCAGTTCGAGTTTTTCCGCGAGCTGTTCGGCTTCTTTGAGCCGTCGTTGTGCGATTTTTGAGTCCACCTCGGCTTGCGAGTTGGCAGATACGGCAAGAAGATCAATGATCCGTTCGTTGAAACCCGTTTTTACGGGGTACAATATGTCTCCCGGGAGCGCCTGTTCGGCCAAGGCCGAGGTACCGCCGGTTGCTCCCAGAAGGAGCAGGATGAGTAAAAATGCTGGCATAGGTTTTATTTTTGTTTCGGTTAATACGTTTAATAAATGCGACCAGTTAATAAGACTGTGTTCCGAAAGTTTTCTTACGGGGTTATTGCGCATTTCCATAATGAGTCGCTGTTTTATGGCAAGCTTTTCGTCCTGGGTAAGGCGGACGGATCGCATCACGCGGGAAATTGTTTCGAATAGTTTTTCCATATAGTGTTATGCCATACGCGACTTTAATTGTTGCAAACCACGGTGGATTCTTACCGAAATTGTGTTTTCCGATTCCTGCTTCATCGAGGCGATTTCTTGAACCGAGAACCCTTCGACATACCGCAACGTGACTGCGTCGCGGTACTTTTCGTCGAGCTGTTCCAATTGCGTGACAGCCTCTTTAAACGAGAGCCGTACCTCCGTACTCATGCTTTCTTTTTGAACGGGCTCTATCCCCTGCTCCAAAAGTTCATCCAAAGATGCCGGTGCCCGTTTTTTCATTGTCGTTATAAGCGTGTTATGTGCGACTTGATACAGGAACGGTTTTACGGCATCAATGCGTTTCCCTTTGGTAAGGTACCCCCAGGTACGGGTGAATACCTCCTGGGTGATGTCCAGGGCAATATCCCTGTTGCGTACCCGGATCATACAGTAGCGGAAAATCGCGTCTGAATTTTCCTCATATATTGTGAGGAAATCTTGTTCGGAAATGCTGTCCACCATAATAAGACCTTTATTTTTAGAATATCTTACGGATTATCGATGTTCTATTCTAACATTCTGTAAAGCGAAGACCACCCGGGTTGGGTGGTCTTGCGGCGGTTAGATATCCGCCATGGTATCGAGGTTGGCCTTTCGTGTCGCCTCGATTTTGGCTTGCGCCAGAGTGTTGAGCATGGTGCCGACGAGCCGGGATACCAGGCAATCAACGAACTCCTGGAACCCGCTGGTGGCGATGACCAGTTCACCCAGGACACATCCGCCGTGCCAGGGAGTGTCGCCTGTCTCCATCACGGTCGGCATGTCGGTATGGACAACATGTCCGTCCTTACCGGTGCGCCACATAATGAACGCCTTGGATTCGGCGGTCGCCCGGAAGTCGTGTTTCCACTTCTTCCGATCAGTTTCGCCGCAAAGTTGGACAGAGAGGACGATATCCTTCTTGAAGTCCTCTTTCCCGAAGCCGGCGTGACGCCAGCGGACAGCGACGGTGATCCAGGCAGTACTGCGGCCTTCAGTAATACCCTGAGCGATGATGTTATCAACCGTGGGGCGAATAATGGCGACCGCTTGTAATGCCAGCGTTCTGAGTGTTTGAATTTTCATCAGAGCCTCCTTGTGGTCTGTTGAATAATTATACCATCTGGACAAGACAATTGCAATATGGTTTAATATAGATAGAACAGTTCTATATTTTCACAGGCGGAAGGAGGTGATACCTATGCCTGATGTTCCTGTTCTACATGTTGGTCAAGATTTGTCTCGTAGTACGTTGGATGCGATTGAGGCCGCTTTAGTGAAGGCCATCGCGAAACACGCCTCCTGTCCTCCGGACTGGGTGCATGTCATATTTACTTCCGATGTCCGTCGCCCTGTCGAGACAAAAAATCTCTCCATTCAGATCTTTACAGGCCTCGTCAGAGATCCGGTGCAAGTCAAGGCTTTGAAGGAAGGTGTCGAAGCGGCTGTCCGGGTCGTTCTGGCAAGAGAAGGGATTTCGCCTCGCGTGGAGGCAATGATTTTCCGCCCCGCCGATACGGGCATTCCCCTGGATCGCCCTGGCGATCCTGCGGCGTTGCACGGAGAGAAAAAAAAGAAATCTTGATCAACGCCAAACCGAAGCCGCTCCGTAAGGGGCGGCGTTCGCATTTCATTTATTTTTCAAAGGTTTATAATACGGTTATCAATCTTTTTGGTTACCTATAAACGAAAGGAGACAAGAGATGAGCGCCAAAAAGAATACAACTCAATGGTTTGTTGAGCCGATGGACGAGCATACGAATAGAGTCATTTCCGAGATGTTGGCTGCCGCAAAGACCGGGCTGGAGCAAAAACGGATGCTTGCCAGTGACGGTAAGGAGCACGATGTCTGGGAGTGTACTTATGCGGATATCACGAAGCTTCGCAGGAGCAAATCAAAGGGATCACCCCTTGAATACCGTCTTTGGAAACGCGATGCCTCATACGGCTCAATGCAGCCTGCGCCGGATTTCGACAAGATTCATCGCAGGAAGCGTCGTAAAACTCAACGAACCGCCCGTCGCCCCACATAGTGGGGCGATTTGCTTTCGGCATTGACCGCAATGTATTTTTATCGTATTATGTTAGTCCATTCTTCGGAAAGGAGGTGGATATTATGAGAAACATAAGGTTTCTCAGAGTGGTTATGCGTCATCCTAATTTCAGGAAAAGAACAAGGTTTGATGTTCCTATCCCTCTTCCTAAAGACCTGAAAAAACGGGTTGCCATGGCTATTCCGCCCGACTTCTCGAGCTGTGATGCTGAAGTAGAAATTGGCGTCACTGTTCACCGTGGGAGAGATTTCTGCGAGTTGAAGCCGGTCAGGATAAGATTGTTCGACGGGCAACCGCCGGACACCTTGTGTCGTGCGCTGCATGACGAACTCGTGAATCTGTCCGCAGCAAGGAAAAGGATGCCATGGGCCGCATAACCACGTACGAAGAATAAGCCCGCGTTATCGCAACGCGGGCTTATTTATTGCGTACGATACTCTCTTGAAGGTTTTTTAATAAAAGGTTTATACTATCGATAAGGAGGCAGCTATGGCCGATTTTCTGATTGAGTCTGGAAGGTCCCAGCGTCATCTTTGCGGTATTTTAAAAAAGATTCCCAAGCCCCGCGCAGATGACCAGTTGTTGTCCAAATATGGCGTGAGCAACTGTACGTGCGGTCCGGGATCGCAGAAGTGCGATTTCTGGATGTTCTTTGATGTTCCGGGGACCGGAGAAGGGCCAATGTCCCGGCAGGTGGTGACCGTGAACGCCAAAGCAATAGAAGGCGGAGTCAAAGTGACCATGCATTGCCCCAGGGCAGTTACAGATCCAGCCGGCGCGGAAGCATTTGTGGAGGGGGTGATCACGCGCTCTCTTGCCCCAAAGCAGTAGGGGTAGGGTATCAAAAACGAGGTCGCGTATGCGGCCTCGTTTTATTTATCTTTTATGTTTCGTACACCTCTTTTACCACGCCATTTTCAAGATTAATGATTCTGTTGAGCTTCATTTTTCCCAGGAAGTACCGGTCATGGGAAACAATCAGTAGTGCTCCCGAATAATCCAGAAGAGATTTTTCGATGGCTTCCCGGGACATGGTATCCAGGTGGTTGGTCGGTTCGTCCAAGATCAGAAGCTCATTTTCCTGGTTGGTCAGTTTGGCGAATATCAGGCGCACCCGTTCCCCCAAGCTCAATTGGGAAACTTTTTTGAAAACATCGTTGTCGCGGAACAGGAATGCACCCAGGGTCTTGCGCGGATCTGTTTGGGGATTTTTCAGGCCGGGGGTAGAGGAGAATTCAGCCAGGGCGGTTTTCGCGTGATTCAAAATATCGTGTTCCTGGGCAAAATATCCGTAATGGACATTATCCCCTATTTTAACGGTTCCGCTGTCGGGTTGCAGCTGGCCGGTAATGATTTTTATGAGAGTTGTTTTTCCCGAACCGTTTTCTCCCCTTAAAAGAACATGATCCTTGCCCCTGATCTCGAAATCTACGTCATCAAGGATCGTACGGTTCGAAAACCGTTTCGAAACCCCGGAAACGCGCACCATCAGCTTGCCGGAGTTGGTTTGTCCCGAAAAACTCAGACGATTTATTTTCCATTGTGATTTCGGCTGGAATATCTCCCGGTCTTCTACTTCGCGTTCAATGCGTTTTTCGATTGCCCTGACCTGCTTCCCTTTCCGGGGATCGTCATAGACCTGGGCTTCCTGTTTTTTGAGCGCAAGACGTAGCTCGAGTTTCTTTTTCTTTTTTTGCTGTTGTTCGTACAGGTATTCCCATTTTTCAAGATCTTTTTGTTTTTGCGCATAGTAATCGGAGTACCCGCCGACATACTGGTTGAAGGCACGATTGGTCGAATCGAGCTCGAGAATTCTTGTGACCGTGTTATCGAGAAACTTGCGGTCATGGGACACTACTAGGACTCCTCCCGGAAAATCGCGCACGAACTTTTCGATCCAATACAGGCCCTTGAAGTCCAGGTGGTTGGTTGGCTCGTCAAGAATCAGAAAGCTCGGCCGAGCCATGAGAACTTTAGCAAGAGTCAAACGGGTTTTTTGTCCCCCGCTGAGCTTTTGGACTTTAGTAGTATGTTCTATTTTTTGCATACCTACTTTATTGAGCGTGTGTTTGATTTTTTCCGGATCGGAAAGTTCAAGGAAACTTTCAATCGTGTCCTGATTCCCCATGGGTAGTTCCTGGGGCAGATATCCGATCTTTTCGTTTTCCACCGTAACCGATCCCTCCTCCGCTTCATTTTGGCCGAGTATGATCTTAAGGATAGTCGATTTTCCGGATCCGTTGGGACCAACGAGCCCCACCTTCTCGCCTTTGCCGATAGAAAAGCTTACCTTTTCGAATAAAGGCGTTCCCAAAATTTCTTTGGTGATTGTATTTACGCGTATCATAAGGGATTGGACCGATTACGCCAGTATCGGGAATAGGAACGGGATAACGAAGATTTTTATCGCCCTTTGCGGGGAAAGCCGATTCGGTACAACCCCAGCAAGGCAAGTAACACGGCGATAATAAGAATTGTTGTTTTCATGGTGCTTACCCCCGCACCTAAGAAGCTCTGAGGGTATTGGGGAGTCTTAGTTTTAATTGTGCGAATGCATTTCTTCGTAGTTTAAGATTGTGTTCGCGCATACGAGCATCCTTTTCTGATGCATAGGCTTCGTAATACACTATCTCAAACGGTTGCCTCGATTTGGTTGACTGGGCATGTCCGGTGTTGTGAAGTGACAACCTTTTTCTTAGATCATCCGTTGAACCGAGGTATAACATACCATCCTTTTTACTTCTGAGCAAATAAACATAGAACATAGAAAAGTGAGAAATGAGCTTTTTAGGTGAGGGGGTTTATTGTTTCCAGAAACTTTCCGGACAGTTAATGTTTATGGCTGCCTGTTCGTAAAATCGACCCCCGACAATGAAACCGATGCCGAAGGCGGCACCGACGATCAGGAACACGATTGCCCCCAAAACCACATCCTCGTAGTGTTCCACCCAGAAATTTCCCATTATTTTCTTGACCCCCATAGTGTTTTTTAAAAAACTACGGGGTTTCGCCGCACTATTGTCAGTGTTATTTTGTGGCTCAATTTTCATAAATTAAGTTGATTTATTGTGACTTTCCTGATAATATCGTATTATAGCAATTGATTTTTATTTTCGCTATTCGATATTTGTTTTTGATTTAACCATATGGCCCATACCAAAGCAGGTAGTTCATCGAAGAACCTGCGCGATTCAAACCCAAAATACCTCGGCCTTAAAGCGGGCAACAACCAGCACGTTCGTTCCGGCGCCATTTTAGTGCGCCAGAGAGGAACTCTTTACGAAAAAGGAGTGGGGGTTTCTTGCGGATCCGACGACACTCTTTATGCGACAAAAGAAGGACGGGTTATGTTTTATCGCCGGAAAACGAAGTCATTCAACGGCCGGGTAAAAGAAAAGACTTTTGTTAAGGTTATATAATTTTTCTTTTTAAACAATACTTTAAAACTCTCCTTTCGGGGAGTTTTTGCATTATTTCGAGTGGGTAACCAGAATCTTAAGAGAAGCTTCTATACCTTGCCCCAAATTAATCAGTACGACATGGTTGCCGATTTCTTTAATCGGTTTTTCAAGAAGAATGTGCTCCGGGGCAACCTCGATACCAAGATTTGCCAGAAACTCTTTGATTGATTGTTTATTGACCGAATCAAATACTCCTTTGCCGTTTTTATCGGTTTTAAGGATTGCTTCCATGATAAGGGAGGCGATTTTTGTCTTGTGAGATTCTATGTTGGTTGTTTGTTTTTGCACTTGAGCCGCATGGTGCGCTTGGTCCTGATGGTATTTCGCCATGTGTTCGGGCGTGGCGGGTTTCGCCAACCCTTTGGCAATCAGGAAGTTTTTTCCGTACCCGTCTTTGACTTCTTTGAGCTCGCCTTTTTTGCCGATTCCTTTGACGTCCTGAAAGAGAATGATTTTCATGTGTTTATTGGGATAAGATTTCTATCGCCTTTTTAAGTTGTGCATCTTCCGAACTGTCGGGATCATTTTTTATTTCGATATCCGGCTTGAGACCCGTGCCGTCGATGTTTGTGCCATTGGGAGTAAACCATTTGGCAATAGTTACCTTGAGTGATGCCTGGCTTGTGATATCGTGCACTTCCTGGGCTGATCCCTTCCCGAAGGTTTGTTCTCCGATGAGTTTTGCGTTGAGGTGGTCTTTCAGTGCCCCGGCCATAATTTCCGAGGCGGAGGCGGTGCCGCCGTCAACCAGGATAACTATATTTTTGTCCTTAAAGACGCCACCGATAGGTCCGACACTGCAATCGTCGCAGACAAACATGCCATTGCCACGATCTTCCTGCAAGACCGTGCTGTGTGGGGGTAAAAACCACGAAGAAAACTGGACTGCCAAGTCGACATAGCCTCCGGGGTTGCTTCGTAAATCAAGAATGATGTTCTTTTTGCCGGAGATCATAACCTCCAGGGCTTTTGTGCGAAAATCCGTCGCGGTTGCTTCATAAAAATTGCGTATTTTAAGATAGGCGGTATCCGGGGCGGGATATTCGAGCGATACGCCGAGGATTTTGATAATCGCACGTTGAATTTCGAATTTTTTCGGTTCGGTCCACCCTTCCCGCAGGACAGAAAGAGTTACCATGGTTCCTTCCGGGCCACGTATCATGCCGATGGTCTGTTCGAGCGAGATACCGATGGTCGAAGTTGATCCTACCGCAACGATTTGATCTTTGCTTTTTATGCCCGCACGGTAGGCCGGCGTATTTTCGATTGGCGCGATAACCGTCGGAATGCCGTTTTTCAAAGCCAGCTCCACGCCGATTCCCTGGAATTTTCCCGATATTTCTTCCTGGAATTGTTCATTTTCCTCGGGATCGAAAAACGTGGTATAAGGATCATCAAGAGATCCGAGCATGCCCTCAATTGCCCCGTAAACCATTTTCTGATAGTTCAGCTTCGATCTGCCGACGTATTTTTCCTGCACCATCTTCCAGGTGTCCCAGAAAATGGAAAAATCGGTTTCCTGATGGAGGGCCGCGGGTGGTTCGGTATTCGAAACGCCCACAGGAGACATAACCGGCTCGTATGGTCTTGGGCCAGGTATCCGGGATTTTTGGTATGAAATGCCGAGCCCGATACCGACTCCAAAGATAATAATTGCGCTTATCACGAGCGCAATCTTCGATAGGGTTGGTTTATCTTTGAAGGGGTTATGGAAAGTCAAGCGTAATTGCACAAAAATGTATTAAAGATTAACAACGGTGTCGCGGATGCCTTTAAGGATTTTATCATACGGACATCATTGCTTCAATAATCAATGTTTTGATTGTAATCGTGCGGCAAGATCGGCATACGCGGTAAGGTTGTGTATGGTCGCCAAACGGAATCCTCCGATTTCCTTCATTTTGAACAAATGGTGGAGGTAGGCGCGCGAACAGTTTTGGCAAGCCAGACAGCGGCAATGGCTGTCAAGGGGACGCTTATCGTTTTTGTACACTCCTTTTTCTATATCGATATATGAAGTCTTTTTCCCGCGTATAATATAGATCCGTCCGTGGCGGGCGTCACGGGTAGGTAAAACGCAGTCGAATATGTCGTATCCGATTTTCCGGCATGCGACAATGTCATCGGGTTTTCCTACGCCGAGCGCGAACAATGGCTTATCCTTCGGAGTAAAAGAACGAACCAGTTTAAGGATATCCGTGTCCAGTCCCCCGCCCTGTTTGACGGGCCATCCTCCAAACGCGTATCCGTCGAAATCCATGGCAACAAGCGCTTGGGCGCATTGCGCGCGCAGCTTCGTATTATTTCCACCCTGAACAACCGCGAAAAGAAGCGGCCGGTTGATTCCGGTATAATGACGGTTTTTGCATTGGCGGACAAATTCCTCTTTGCATTCTTTTGCCCACCGGATAGTTCGTTTTATACTTGTGGCGGTTTGCTTCAGGGAAGCTTTTTGGGAAGGGCAGTCATCAAGACAGATCATGATGTCCGAGCTGATTGCAAACTGCATATCAACCGATATCTTGGGAGTGAAAAAACTTATCTGTTTTTTCTTTGGCCCGGAGTACAGGCGGATACCACGGTCGGTTACCGAACCCATTTCCGGATTTTTATAAAACAGGGAAAGGAACTGGAAGCCTCCCGAATCGGAGGCAACAATTCCGTTCCAGCCCATGAAAGCATGAATGCCGCCTAGTTTTTTTATGCCGTTGATCCCAGGATTACGGTATAAATGGTAGGTATTGACTACGATGCCTTTGATTCCGCATAAACGGATGTCCCGAGTATCGAGGGTCCGTACCGCTCCGTATGTTCCATCCGGAAAATACATCGGCAACCGATATTTTTTCCCGCGTATAATATAGATCCGTCCGTGGCGGGCG
>LCLB01000009.1 GCA_001001795.1 Parcubacteria group bacterium GW2011_GWF1_45_5 | reverse complement strand
GATTATCTGGCCAAGAGTGGATTTGTTGTTTTTAAAATAAGTGTTTTAATGTTAAGCACAATGTCAGTAACATCTTCGGTTACGCCCTTGATGCTTGAAAATTCGTGTTGTACGCCTTGAATGCGTATTGCCTGAGCAGCAGCACCGGGAAGCGATGACAAGAGTACGCGTCGTAAGCAGTTTCCAAGCGTAAAGCGGGTCGTTATTACCCTTAACGGGTATGGCGCGAAACCCGGAGAAATGATTCTACAGCCGTAGCTATTTTTCGGCTTGGTACCCTTCTGCCTGGAGCGTAAACGCGTTGGCGTACGTGCCCCCTCGTTTGATAAGTGCGTTGTGAGTCCCTTGCTCGATGATTTTTCCGTGACTTAAGACAATGATGCGGTCGGCATTCCGTACGGTTGAAAAGCGGTGGGAAACTATAATTACGGTTTTATTTTTGAAGAATTCATAAATGCGGTTGAAAATTTTGTATTCCGATACCGCGTCTATAGAAGCGGTTGGTTCGTCAAAAATAAGAAGTGGCGCATCGCGGTAGAACATTCGGGCGATAGCGATTTTTTGCCATTGGCCGGTGCTCGGACGTGTACCGTTTTTGAATCGCTCGCTTAAAATCTCATCATAGCCGTGTTTGAATCTGGAAATGAATTCATGCGCATCTGCTTGTTTAGCGGCCTCGATAATCCGTTCTTCACTCGTGGGTTGCATGGGTTTTCCCAGGAGAATATTTTCCCGCGCGGTTAATGAAACATACCCATTAAAATCTTGGAACAGAATACCGATGTTCTTATACCAGTCATCGATTTTTAAGCCGGATAGATTAGTACCATTAATCAGTATTTCCCCGTGTTGTATGGAGTACAACCGGGCGATAAGCTTGATGAGAGTTGTTTTTCCGGCTCCGTTTTCTCCGACAATAGCGATTTTTTCCCCGTTTTGTATGGAAAGATCAAGATTTTCAAATATATTGATATCGGAGTTGGGGTAACGGAAAGATATATTTTTAAAATCTATTGATGGAGGTTTTTGGAGACGAGGGAGAACAACGGTTCCGTCGGGAACAGCGGGTTTTAGTTGCATAAGCTCAATAAGGTCCGTCATTTTAGGGGACAGGTCATTGAATACTCCTATTGAACCCAGGAGGTTTCCTACTGCTCCGGAAAAGTTATCAATAGCGCTCATTTGAAATGTTGCGATACCGACAGTTATCCGTTTTACCATGAGTGCCATAAATACGAACGAGTAGCCGACAAGGATAACAATATCCCCCAAAATATTGAGTAGCGAGCGGACGATTTCTCTTTTTGTGACAATGTGCAAAATACCTCGATGATACCATTGGTAAAAATCAATGATTTTTTGGCTGAGATACTTGAAGGCTCCTACGATATTAATTTCCTGGAGTTGTCTGGGATCCGATAAATACCCGACAATCCATGATCTCTTTCGCCTCTCTTCCGAGTTGTCTACGTACCAGTTAAAGCTGAGCCTATTAAAGTAACGTTCAGGAATAAACGTTATGAATTTGAATATTAAAAAGATTGGTACGATTGTCGGTGCGAACATGACAATCACTCCTCCGGAAATCACGCTCCTGACAACCTGCGTGACAAGGTTGACGCTCTCCATGAATACTTCAAGCGTGTCGTAAAGCCATTGTTGGGATCGTTGGATTAGATTTGCGATATGCGGATTTTCAAGGGTTTGAATGCCAAGGGTATTGATGTGCCGATACAGTAATTTATCCAGTTCAAAAGAACTTTTGACTCTGAAGAATCTTCTGCAATAGCTGTATATACCGCCCAATATACCTTCGAATATGACTGCGTAAGCTATCAGGATACCGAAGTAGGGAAATAGTTTTTTGAAATCAGTGTCTTGTGTTTGCGCGAGGAACATAATTTTGTCTATTGTTTTTGCAAACAAAAATGCATAGAAAAAGCTGCGCAAACCTGTTATAGCTCCACTGACGAATAACAACACTGTTCTCGCGGGAGAGATTTGGTAGTACAGTCTAAAAATCGTATAGACAACTCTCCAGGATTCTTTGAGAGTTATCTTTGTTCTTTTAACGTTTTCTTCCATAAATCGAGAGTATTCGTGCTCTCTTTACGAACAACTTCGAACTATATTTAAAAAGGTAGGCTCACCCGCCTGACGGCGGGTTCGCCACGTTCCGGCGCGGCTGACGCCGCGCCTCCGTTATTTTTTCTGTGCGCGATTCTTGCTCGGCTTTGCCGAGCAAGAGAGAATTTGATACAATTTTAACAGAATTTAATTTAAAAACAAATGAAAAGCTCGTTTGTACAAGTCAATACAAGCAAAATACACTATCTAACAGCTGGGGGTGGTATGACTCTTGTTTTACTTCCGAGTTTGTGGGTTACAAGTGAATCGTACATTTTTCTAGGTTCAGAGCTTAGCAAAAACTTTAAAGTCATCATTCCAGACATTTATAGGGGAGAATCTGTTTTTGATAAAAACACTAAAAATATAGATGATTACGTTGAATCTCTGTATGACTTCATAAAAGCTCTCTCGATAGATAAATTCTACTTAGTCGGTATTTCTTTTAGCGGTCTTGTGGCAACACAATATGCTTTTCAGCATGCGAAGTCTATAAATAGGCTTTTTCTAGTAAGTACAACAGCCGTTCCTCTACTAATTAAAAACAAAAAACTTATTTTGATTTTTGGGTATGCAAAATTGCTTTATCATAATATGTTTTCAGGGGATGGTATCAAAACAAACCTCCTTTGGTTAAATGATAGTATCAAAAATTTGATTAGACATCCAAAACAAGTAATTTATGAAGGTTTTCTGGCTACTTCAAATTATGATGATAATATCACTGATATGAAGGTACCTACAAAGTTGATATTTGCCAAAAAAGATGAGTTTATCCCAACAGAAACTCTTACAGAAACTCTTATCAAAATGAAAAAAATTACTAATCTTGAAGTTGAAGTAGTGGATCATTATCATGCGTGGTTTTTCAGACATGAAGATGAGCTGGCTAAACGAGTAGTTGATTTTTTTTAAATGTTCCTTAAAATTTTCGCGTTTTTTCTCTACTTTTTATTCCTTTCCGGCTCGAATTTTCCCTGTCCGAAGCCTCTGCGGCGCTGGCCGCGAGGGCGGGCGCGGCCAGCGCCTACCCTTCCGATCTCCTTTTGTGCCGGAGAAGAGAATCGAACTCCTGACGCCATCCTCTTCAGGGATGCGCTCTACCACTGAGCTACTCCGGCGGTAAGCGTATTGT
Organism: Parcubacteria group bacterium GW2011_GWF1_45_5; assembly: GCA_001001795.1. Taxonomy (GTDB): domain Bacteria; phylum Patescibacteriota; class Minisyncoccia; order UBA6257; family Brennerbacteraceae; genus GWF1-45-5. The sequence goes on along the minus strand of LCLB01000009.1, from coordinate 10,473 downwards.
AAATGATTTTTGTTTTTAACTCAAGCGACCGCCCATGATATACTTCGTGTATGAAAACCACGGATGAACTGGGCCGCATATATAATGAATCGCACTATGAGCACGGTTCGTACCGCGGGTACACCCGTTGGTATTTCAAGGTGTACCATTTTTTCAAGTTTTTTCCGGCAGGCTTCTGGTGCAAATTCTTTTTACATGCCAAAACAGTATTAGATATTGGCTGTGCCGACGGTATGTCGGTTTGGGTATTCAGAAAAGTATTCGGTCTTCGGGCGTACGGTGTCGAGGTGAGCCAGTGGGCGACGCGACACGCGTTTAAATCAATAAAAGAATATATCGTATCCGGGAGTATCGAAGATGAAGCATTGAAATTACCCTTGGAGCGGTTCGATGTGGTTGTGAGCTTTGATACTTTCGAGCATTTGCAACCAGATAACCTTGAGAAAACCATCAAGAGAATTTTTACGGTTACCGATACACTTTTCTGTTCTATTTATGTCCTTGATGAGTTCGTGGCATTTTTACAAAATTTGTTTGGGACCACTCATGTCTCTCATTTTTCGGAACATAGTTCTTCGTGGTGGATGGAATTTTTTTCTAAACTTGATGCTATGGCTACGCGGGTGCCGTTCGGCAGACGAGGAACGTTTCTAATCCGGAAAAAACAATAATTGTTTGTTATAGATTATTTTTCAAAAAGCTTTTCCGGTGTTGGGAGGAAACGCCGTGTTTTTTGATCGCACGGTAATGCAAACGCGTACCATACCCTTTATGAATTTCGAAGGCGTACTGGGGGTGGAGTTTCGCCAGTTGGCGCATGCGCTTGTCCCTGGTAACTTTTGCGATAATCGAGGCGCAGGCAATGGAAAATATTCTAGCGTCTCCTTTGATAAAACAATATTGGATCTGTTTTAAGCCGGGTATAGGATCGTTGCCATCAACAAAAAGAACAAATTTTCGGTATCCGGTTTTTTGACTCAATTTTTCGATGGCTTGACGCATTGCCCTGAAATTGGCTTGGCGTATATTGACTTTATCTATTGCTTTTGCTGGCGTGAATGCGGTGGCGTATGCGTACTGCGGGCTATCCTTGATCCATGTATACATTTTTTGACGTTGGCTTGGGGATAACTGCTTTGAGTCCCGGATAAGTTTAGGTATTTTCCCTTTGATTTTTAAAGGTTTTCGTATCACGAACGCACACGCGCATACTGGTCCGGCCAGCGCGCCACGGCCCACTTCATCCAAGGAAAAAACTGGCAAATTGTGACGTTGCCAAGCCCTTTGTTCTTGTCTACAATGAGGGAGTATCATATGAAGTTCACCCATCTCCATTTGCACTCACACTACTCGCTCCTTGATGGCATGTCAAAGATCGAAGAGATTGTGGCAAGGGTGAAAGAGTTGGGCATGGATTCGGTTGCCTTAACGGATCACGGTGTCATGTACGGCACCATCGAGTTTTATAAAAAAGCAAAGGCCGCCGGCATCAAACCGGTTATCGGAGCAGAGTTGTATCTTGCCCCTCGCCGTCTATACAATAAGGAACCGCAACTGGACAGCGGGAATTTTCATTTACTGGTATTCGCGAAAAATCTGGTGGGGTACCGTAATCTCATGAAGCTCACTTCAATTGCCCACCTGGAAGGTTTTTATTACAAGCCGCGTATTGATAAAGAATTGTTGCGTACGTATCGGGACGGGTTATTGGTGACTTCGGGATGTTTGACAGGAGAAATCCCCCGTGCGATTTTGGCAAAAAAATACGACCGGGCACGACAGCTCACGCAGGAATACATTGATATTTTCAGTAAGGAAAACTTCTATTTGGAAGTACAACATCATCCAGAAATTCCCGATCAGAAGACAGTGAACGAAGGAATAAAAACGCTTGCCCACGAATTCGGTCTGCGTACGATTTTGACGAGCGATGCGCATTACCCTCGACCGGAAGACAGAGAGGCTCACGATGTGTTCTTATCCATTCAAACCAAATCGTTGGTAGAGGATACCGAGAGGATGTCCATGAAGGACGCAGACTTTTCGATTAAAGATCCGGCAATCATTTGGAACGACATTAAGGACGATCCCGATTTAGTTGAAGCGTTTCATAATACCGTGCGTCTTGCAGAAAAATGCAATGTCGAGCTTGAGCTCGGGAGCCCGCTTATGCCGGTTTTTGCGGTCCCTAATGGCGATACTCCTGACGCTTATCTGCGTGCATTGGTTACCAAGGGGTTGTTGGAGCGATATAAAGAAGTGACACCTGCTATGCATGAGCGTGCGGAGTACGAACTCTCGGTGATTGTCCCTAAAGGATTCTCCAGTTATTTTCTTATTGTCGCCGATTTTGTTAACTGGGCAAAAGATCAGGGTATTTTCGTTGGCCCGGGCAGGGGATCGGTGGCGGGATCAATCGTGTCGTATGCGTTGCGCATTACCGATATCGATCCGATTCGTCATAACATTATTTTTGAGCGTTTTTTGAATCCCGAGAGGAAAATGCTTCCCGATATTGATCTGGATTTCCAGGACGATCGGCGCCAGGAAGTTATCAGGTATATTGAAGAAAAATACGGCAAGGATCATGTGGCCCAGGTACTTACATTCGGGGTTATGAAGGCGCGGCTGGCGGTGCGTGATGTCGCCCGTGCACTGGGATACCCTTATGGTTTAGGAGATCAAATTTCGAAACTTATTCCGTTCAACGAAACCATAGACCGTGCGCTTGAAAGCGTCAGCGAGCTTAAAGAGCTTTACGACACCAATAACGAGGCACATCAGGTTATGGATCTCGCCCGCAGGTTTGAAGGGGTGGTGCGCCATGCGTCGACTCATGCCGCCGGTGTGGTGATTGCTCCGGGCGCCATCACTGATTATTGTCCGGTGCAGTATGTGGCGCGCGGTGATACGAATACCTGTACGCAATATGATATGTACGCCATAGAAGACGTTGGGCTTGTCAAGATTGACTTGTTGGGTTTGGCGAACATGACGATCATCAAGAACGCGATTCGTATTATCCACAAAGTGAAAGCTCCGGATTTCAATATTTATACGATTCCCGAGGACGATCCGGAAACGTTTGATCTGTTGTCGCGCGGCAATACTATCGGGGTGTTTCAGGTTGAGTCTCCGGGCATGCAGCGGTATCTTAGGGAATTGAAACCATCGGCATTTGAAGATATTTTATCCATGATCGCCTTGTATCGCCCGGGCCCTATCGATTCCATACCGGATTTCATCGCGGCTAAGCACGGCTTAAAGCGAGTGGTGTATCTTCATCAATCATTGAAGCCGATTCTTGAGAAAACATACGGAGTGATTGTCACACAGGATCAGGTCCTTGAGATTGCCCGGACGTTTGCGGGGTTTTCTTATGCGGAAGCGGACAATCTGCGCAAAGCGGTAGGCAAGAAAATCAAAAGTTTGCTTGACGAGCAGCGGGGAAAGTTTATTGACGGAGCGGTCGCGATGCAAAATGTTTCACGCGAACTCGCCCAAAAAGTTTGGGACTTCATCGAACCATTTGCACGGTATGGATTCAATCGCGCCCATGCCGCATGTTACGCACAGATCGTGTATCAGACCGCTTACCTCAAGGCGCACTATCCGAGCGCATACATGGCGGCGCTGTTGACCTCTGATTTCGGCAATTTGGATCGTATCGCTCTTGAAATCACGGAATGCTATCGAATGGGTATTGTTATTGTCCCTCCCGATGTGAGTAAGTCGTATGTGGAGTTCGGGGTGGTTCCCGACAAGGAGGATATCGTTTTCAGTTTGGCATCGATTAAAGGTGTCGGGATGGGAGTTGCTGAGGCCATACAAGAAGAGCGAAAAGCGAATGGTCCATTTTTGTCACTTACCAATTTTGTCCAGCGCGTGCCGCGATCGGTTATCAACCGTAAAACAATGGAATCATTGATTAAAACCGGCAGTCTTGATGCTTTCGGTGAGCGCAACCAATTGTTTTTTGCTTTGGATCAAATTTTGCGGTGCGCGGATGTTTTGTCACGGTCCTCCTCAAGCAACCAGATTGGGCTTTTCGGGTCCCAGCATACAGCGCAGATTATCAAGCTTCCCACGGTTCCTCCGGCGGATAGAAAACAAAGACTGGCTTGGGAAAAAGAGTATCTTGGCTTGTACCTTTCAGATCATCCCCTTAACGGATATCAAACCATTTTGGCAAAATTAGCCACCCCGATTGCGTCGCTTTCGCCGGTGATGACGGGTAAAAGGGTTAAAATCGGAGGTATGATTGCGACGTGTCAGCGCATTGTCACGAAAACAGGGAAGCCAATGCTTTTTTCCAGGGTCGAGGATCATTCGAACAAGCGAATCGAAGTAGTCGTATTCCCGACTACTCTTGAGAAGAATCCTGGGATATGGAAAGAGGATAACGTGGTTATCATCGAGGGGCGTCTCGACACCTCGAAAGGCGAGGTTAAGGTGATTTGCGAAAGCGTGGAAGGAATCGAGAGTATCTAGGATTGTTTTCAGGAAGCGGAAGACGATAAGTTGTTTTTTGAGAAGAAATCTTCTACAATACATTCCTATGTGGAAGCTTGTCCAAAACGTATTAAAAGTTTTTTTGATTTTACTCACCATCTCGGTTGTGTTTTCTCTGTTTTACGGTAATCCGGACAAAGAGAAACAGACGATTTCTTTTTCCGAACTGGTTAACAGGATTAATAGCGGCGAAGTTTCCACTATCCGGGTGGAGGGGAATAATTTGACGATTACCACAAGAGACACAACCATCCTCCACGCCCAGAAGGAATCCGAGGCATCATTGGTTCAATCCTTGGCGAGCTACGGAGTGAATGCGACCAGCCTCAATAAAATCAATATTGAAATGGTGTCCGAGAAAACCAGCGGTCTGGTCTGGCTTTCATTTTTAGCCAATCTCTTACCGGTTTTTTTGATTATCGGCATATTTTGGGCTATGACCCGTCAAAGCCAGAAAGGCATGATGCAGGCGTTTACGTTCGGGAAAGCGAATGTCCGTATGTTCGTTAACCCGAAAGAAAAGACAACTTTCAAAGACGTTGCCGGCATGAAAGAGGCAAAAGAAGAGCTTGTCGAGGTCGTGGATTTTTTGAAAAACCCCCAGAAGTTTTTGGATATTGGGGCGCGGATTCCCCGGGGGGTGCTTTTGATGGGCGCTCCCGGTACAGGGAAAACGCTTTTGGCTCGTGCGGTTGCCGGTGAAGCGGGAGTTCCCTTCTTTCATATTTCTGGTTCCGAGTTCGTGGAGATGTTTGTCGGCGTGGGAGCGTCACGGGTGCGTGATCTGTTTATGACCGCAAAAAAAGCATCTCCGTCGATTATCTTTATCGATGAGATCGATGCGGTTGGCAGGCAACGCGGTACGGGTCTCGGCGGCGGACACGATGAGCGGGAACAAACTTTGAATCAGATCCTGGTTGAGATGGATGGGTTTGATCGCAGCACCAATGTCATTGTTATGGCGGCGACCAATCGTCCCGATGTTTTGGATCCCGCCTTATTGCGTCCGGGGAGATTCGACAGACGGGTCGTCCTTGATCTTCCGGATATCAAAGAGCGTGAAGAAATTTTACGTTTGCATTTAAAGACAAAAAAAGTTGATACGTCTATTGATGCAGGGCGTGTTTCCCAGCGGACCCCGGGATTTTCAGGAGCCGACTTGGCGAACTTGGTTAATGAAGCCGCCATTCTTGCCGCACGAAGAAACCGGAAGTTTATTGTTCAAGATGATTTATACGTGGCCATGGAAAAAGTGATTCTCGGTCCCGAAAGGAAGAGCCATGTTCTGACCCAGGACGAACGAAAGATCACTGCGTATCACGAAGCCGGACATGCTTTGGTGGCCGCATTTTCTCCGCATGCCGATCCGGTGCACAAGATTTCCATTATTTCCCGAGGTCGCGCCGCAGGGTATACGCTTAAATTACCCGTGGAAGACCGCCATCTCTATACCCGTTCGCATTTTTTTGACGAACTGAGCGTGATGTTGGGAGGGTATGTTGTCGAGCAAACTGTTTTCGGGGATTTAACGACCGGGGCAAGCGATGATCTTCGTCGCGCAAGCGAGTTGACGCGGAAATTGGTAACGCAGTACGGTATGTCGGAAAAGATCGGACCGGTTACGTTCGGGCGAGTTGAAGAATTTATGTTTTTAGGGAGAGACTTGATGACCGACCGTGAGTATTCCGAGCAGGTTGCCGAAGAGATCGATAGCGAAATACGCAGAATTATAGGAGATGCCCAGAAGAGAGCAAATCATATCGTTTTATCAAAACGAAAGACGTTGGATGCGATTGCGGAAAAGTTGATGGCCGCTGAAACAATCGAAAAAGAAGAATTCGATGCTTTGATAGCGGTTCACAGGGTTAGCCGTGGGAAAAAGACACACCGTGGAACATAGTAATTTCCGTAGATTCGGATAACGAGGACATGGTTTGTCCGTCTGCCATAGCGCGTCCGTAGCTCAGTGGTAGAGCGCCACTCTTATAAAGTGGATGTCGATGGTTCGATCCCATCCGGACGCACCACAGTGCCTGATTTTATTTTTGTATTGCATTCTTTTTGCAAACTACTACAATAGAATAAGGTATTATTAATATATTATTCTATATGGTGACTCCCGAATTGATAGCGTATATTAAAGGTCAACTTTCTCTCGGGCAATCGAAAGAGAACATAAAGAATATTCTTCTTGCCAATAATTGGTCCGAACCTGATGCCCAAGAGGCGCTCCGGGCCGCAGCCGGAGTTTCTCAAGACTCTCCTGCTATCGCGACACCACCGGAAGAGGTAAAACCATTAACGGGCGTAATGCCACCCGAGACTATTCAGATAACTACTCAAGAGCCGTCACCTCCCGCAGTTGAACTTTCAGTTTCTTCTCCTGTTTTTTCCGTAGAGTCATCGGTGCAGCAAGCGCCATCATTTCCCCAAGGAGGCAACACACCGCTTCAAACCATTTCTGTTTCAGGCGCTACTTCAGTGGCGGAAGCTAAAGTCCAAGATCCCGGGGCCGCTACGTCGCCTCAAACCGATAAACCATCACCTTCTCAAATTACTGTTCAACCGGTTGCTCCCGGGGTTACGTCGTCATTACCCGCAAAATCTTTATTTAAGAACAATAATGATTTTTTGAAAATCAGCATTGGAATAGCGGTTGGAATAGCGATCGGAATCGCCGGCAGTTTCGGATGGGGATCGATACGGAAACTTTTGTTGAAATCTCCCATACCAACCGAGCAACCTTCTGTTTTGGTTTCACCTATCCCCGAAGTATCGGTGACTCCTTCTGCACCTGACCTGGATCTTGTCCCTTACACGAACAACAAATATGGATTCAGTATCGATTATCCTAAGGGGTGGTATATGAATGAGTCCGGGTTGGCGGGTGCTGTCGTTATGTTTTCCGAAACGGAACAAGGCGGAGCGCTTGTGAATATCGTGGCAGGGACCACAACGAAAACAGCAACTATCGACGTGTTAGTTGATGTAAGTATTAAAAGCGTGGAGAACATATTTCCGGACTATATCGTAAAAAGCAACGATGCCACAACCGTCGGATCAAAACCGGCCCGTTTGATTGAGGACACCTTTTCCTTGAGTGGCGTCTTGGTGAGAAACATGCGCTTATATGTTTTGGCCGGGGAAGGAAAGTATGTTGTGGTGACCGCAACTTCGGCTGATAAGTTATGGGACGCCTATAAACCTATTTTCCTGTCAATTTTTGGTACCATGAAGATTTTGTAACCAGAAACAGGGTGTATTCTTTAATGAACACCATAATGTATGAATCCTAAAAAGAATCCGGTGCGGGCGCGTATGCTGTTGAAGAATACCCGGATTATTGTATGGGCCGGATTTGTGGTGGTGCTTTTGGCACTTTCGGTGTTTATGTGGGTGACTATAGAGAATTCGATTAAAAAGGCTTTGTCGCTTCGTCAAGAAATCGTGTTGGTGAGGAAAACGCTCGATACATTTTCTGTTTTAAAGACCGAGAAACAGCAGGCGGAAATGTATAAGGAAAAGTTGAGTAGTTTGTTTCCGACACGTGCCGGGTTATTGCGCGTTTTGGCGTATCTTGAGGATCGCGCCCGCTTCTATCGTCTTCAGCAATTCTTTAGTTTTGGCTCCGAAGTACCCGGGACTCCTCAAGAACCGGATTACATTGGTTTCAATCTTTCTTTATCTGGCGGATTCCCCGAGTTTGTTCGATATCTTGCCGAGGTGGAGCAGTCCCAAGCCCTCGTTTCCTTTTCCGGGATAGAAATTCTTGGCAAATCGAAAAACGTATTTCAGATCAACACGGTTGGGAAAATATATATTGAATCGCATGCCACTTCTACCGAGTAAAAAAACCGGCGGGTTTAAAATCGTTATTGGAAAGAAGATAAATTACGGCTATCAAGTGGCCGCGCTGAGCATTGGAATTTGTTTGATCGCGGCGGTTGTCTATGGTATTCTGTATGCGAGTAATTCTGTCACCCGTCTTTTTAGCGAACGGACAGTAAGTAGCGGAGAAACGGCTCACTTCAATACCGAATGGGCCCAGAAAAATCAAAGGCTCGCATTGCCGACTCCTTCTATTTCTCCGTCTCCAAGTATAGAGCCATCGGTGTTGCCCACCGAGACTCCCACAGGGACTTCAACGCCGATTACGACCCCTCGTCAGTAAAAACCTCATTAAAACTTTTGGTTTTAACCTGCGTTATCATTTTTTATCATATGGGTGTGTAGCTCAGTGGTAGAGCGCGTCTCTGATAAAGACGAGGCCCCAGGTTCGATCCCTGGTACACCCACATCTTATATATCTCTTGCATTGTCGGGATGTGGTATACTAAATACAAGAGGCGCCATGGGGAGTTTCGAGTTCGGTCGGGTCTCGGATCCCTTGGAATCTTTATAATTAATTAAAGGTTTTAACCTTATATACTATGACATTTGACCTCCTTCTTGCGTCGTTGAGCAGATCGGTTGACCTGGTAGTGGGCGGGGTTATCTTTTATATCCCCCTCATTATTTTGTCGCTGATTATATTCGCGCTTGGTCTTATGATTGCCAAAGGCGTTGCAGAGCTTGTAGAAAAGGCAATAGGATGGACCAAGTTTGATACGCTGTTAAGTAAGACCGGCGTGAAAACATTTTTTGATCGCGCAGGGTTCCGGCTTGATACCGGGCACCTTCTCGGTGGGCTTACGCGATGGACGGTTGTTTTGGTTACCACCATGATCGTAACCGATATTCTTGGCCTTGAGGCAGTGACCGACACCATCAAGGTTTTGATTGCCTATATCCCAGTAGTGGTAGTGGGTTCCGCAATTCTGGCGATCACAGTTTTGTTCGGAAATTTTCTGCAGAAAGTCGTGCGCGGATCCATTGTCGGAGCTAATTTGAAAGCAGCGAATTTCATTGGTTCATTGGTAAAATGGATAGTATTCGTGCTTGGTTTTCTGATGGCCCTCAAGCAATTGCGCATTGAAACAACACTACTCGATAATATTGTCGGTACGGTCGTTCAAGGAGTTGTCTATATGATTACGATCGCAGGAGGTATTTCGTTCGGATTAGCGGGTAAGGATTTTGCCCATGATCTTTTGGCAAAGTTCCGCGATGAAATAGAAGAGTAATAACAGATCAAGAAATATAAACACAAAAACCCCCAATTGGGGGTTTTTGTGTTGAACTTGAGACATGCTATCATAATCCGTATATGGCAATAAGAGTTGACGGTAAGAGTTTGGCGCGTAGTATCCTAAACGAGGTACGCAAGGATTCTGCATTTTCCGCTTTGCAAAGGAAAACCTTGTTGGTTATTTCAGTTGACCCTTCTTCGGAAACAGTCCGTTTCATCGAGGCGAAACGAAAGATAGCCGAAGACTTGGGTATTGGTTTCAGTGCGGAAACTTTACCTTCCGATATTGATCCGACAGCCTTTGCCGGACATATCCGGAGCCGCGTTTACGCTCCCGATATCGCGGGAATCATCATTCAGCTTCCTTTACCGACTCGGCTTGATGTCCGCCAGGTTTTCAATGCGTTGCCGGTTTCAAAAGACGTTGATGTGCTCTCGGAGGCGGCATTCCATAATTATTTCTTCAACGAGAGTCCGGTGATTCCTCCGGTTACCGGTGCAATTGATCGGATATGCCAAGAATATCGAATTGATGTTAAGGGTAAGTTTGTCGCGATACTGGGTGCGGGTAAGCTCATCGGAGCTCCGACCTTGGCGTGGTTCGCTAAGCAAGGTGCCCAGGTCTGTTCGTTTTGTGATTCTGCTTCGACCATTTGCAATATTCTCCAGCAGGCAGACATCGTGGTATCCGGCATTGGGAAGCCGGGGTATGTCACGGGCGCCATGCTGAAGCCTGGAGTTGTGGTGTTTGATGCCGGATTTACGGTTGCCGGAGGAAAAGTCTTGGGGGATTTTTCAAAAGATGCTCTTGAGGGAAAGGCGAGTTTGTATAC
>LCLB01000008.1 GCA_001001795.1 Parcubacteria group bacterium GW2011_GWF1_45_5 | reverse complement strand
AACGCTTTCTATGGATATTTTATTCTATCACGAGGATGCTCCTCGGTCGCATTCAAAATGAGACAAATGAGACGGAAATACGAGATGTTGAAGCGTCTCTTTTCATATATGAAAAAGGCGTATAATCTCTGCTGCCAAGAAGAAACAATATAAGAGAATCAACAAAAAGGCCTCTTTTTTCGTCAGCTCTTTGCCGGTTTTCACGAAAAAGAAAAAGAAAATCGAAGCAGCACACATAAATATTCGGGCGATGACAAACGGTGCAAGATTAATATTTTCAATAGGAGAGAACAGAGCCACCAACCCCAACACCAATGTAGCCGGAAAAATGACCGCTCCCATTAAATCACCTAAAATCATCCAATTCTGAGACTTTCTAGCAACCATAACCGCAAAATAAGTTTCCGGTAGGGCATTACCGAAGCCAACCACAAGAATACCGATAACTCCCAACGGAAGACCTAGGGTATGGGAAAATGCAAATGCAGACCTTGTGATACCCTCTCCCGCACCAAATAAAAGTATGGCTCCAAACGTGAGCTTTGCGAGATCAAGCCAAGGTATTCCTGTCACGACGTTTGACCCTATTTGATCCGTATCTTGCCGAGTTTCAAGTATAAAATGTTCACGTTTCGAAAAAAGCCAAAACAAAAATAATATTCCCGATCCAAGCAATATAAGGCCGTCTATCCTCGAAAGATTCCTATCTGCAATCAAAATGACCGGGAGAAATCCCACAAAAAGTGTAAACAAAGATGACGCTTGAACCGTGCGACTATTTGTACTAAGGCCCACTCGCGACACCAATACCGCCAGACCAATTGCAAACGTCAAGTCTACAACATTGCCCCCTAGAACATCGCCTAAAGAAAGCTCTGGGGCGCCATGAAGCACCGAAGACACGCCAACGAACAAATTCGGCAATGATGCCGCAAGAGCCATAAGAATAAATGCTAATACGAACTCACGCATTTTCAAAAACCGTGCAACGCGCAAGAGACTGTTAATAATCAAATTTCCGACAAACGATAAAATCAAGCATGAACATATAAATACCAATATATAAAAAATTATTCCCATACAATATATTTTTAATGTTTTATCTAATCATGATGGTTTAAGCGTAAAAAATGCTTAAATACCTCGACTATGAAAAACATCAATACGGAAAGAAAAATCGCGCTAACCCAATACTGCCAAGGAAGAATCACAACCCCAAAGAAATCCCTCATAGGAGACAAAACAAACGGCAAGACCTGCAAAATAAAGCCGGCTGCCACTGCTACCATCAACCATTTATTACCGAAAAGATTATGCTTCCAAAACGGGACAGTCAACGAACGAACCGAAAACACGTATACCAATGAATTAAGCCCAAGCACAAGGAACGCCATAGAGCGACTTACAGTAATATCGCCCGATACCCTGTAGGTGATAATGAAAGAACCTAACGCAAGTAATCCGGCAATCGTGCTCACTATGACAATAAGTAAAATCATCCACCTGGCAACCAATGGCTCACGAGGGGAACGTGGCTTTTCCGACATAATCCCTTGCCGTTTCGCATCAACAGTTAACGCTAAACCAGGGAAACCGTCTGAAACCAGATTCACCCATAGAATTTGCGCCGCAGTAAGGGGTAGGGGGAATCCCAATACAAGGCCCCCTAAGACTACCAAGATTTCACTGAACGAATCACTTAATAGATATAAAATAACCTTCCTGATATTCTCGAACATTGCCCTTCCTTCTTCAATCGCAGCGATAATTGTCGAAAAATTTGAATCAAGTAGAACCAAATCAGCAGATTCTTTCGCCACATCAGTCGCCTCACTTACCACAATGCCAATGTCGGCACGATGAAGGGCAGGGGCGTCGTTCACCCCGTCTCCCATCATAGCAACCACTTCGCCATTATGCTTTAATGCCTCAATGATTCTTAATTTCTGGCTAGGAGTAGTACGGGCAAAGAGATTTGCTTTTCCGACTATCCGCGCAAGATCTTCAGAAGAAAACCCTTCAATATCCGAACCAACAATTGTCTCGTCACGGCCTAAAGAAATTCCTACTTGAGACAAAACAAACTCCGAGGTTTTCACATGATCGCCAGTAATGACTATAATGCGGATACCTGCGGATTGTGCCAGTGCGACGGCTCCCTGCGCGCTTTCCCTGACCTGGTCTGCAAACGCCAGCATCCCCACCCAGACCAAACCATCTGCGGATTCGTCACCTGTTAAATACCTCTGGGAACACGAGAGATCCTTATATGCAAAACCAAGAAGACGCTTCCCTTGCAGAGCAAAAGCATCAACACGAGACAGGCCTGCTTCTTTTTCCTTCACTGATAGTGTAGAGCGCCCAAGGAGTAATTCCGGAGCGCCGCTTACATACATTCTATTATGACTTTTTGACCATTCGTGTAAAAAGAGAGAATGCCTTCGTTCAGAAGAAAAAGGAATACTGTCCACTTGGGGACGGCGGTAGAAGGATACATCCAGAAAACCTTTCGCCCAATTAAGCGCAGCGACCATAATTGGATCATCTACGTCATCCACTAATAAGATCTGTTCGATAAGCGCTTCCTCATCACCCGCAACATCTGTCACTTTCAGATTTCCCTCTGTGAGGGTGCCAGTTTTGTCGGAGCAAATAACTGTTGCGCCTCCCAACGTTTCAGCAGCAACCAGACTTTTCACCAACCCTTTCCGTTTCAAAATCCGCTGCATACCGATTGCCAACACTACCGTCAAAGAAACTATCAACCCCTCGGGAACGCTAGAAACCGCAAGTGCGACTGAAGTAGTAAAAATATCACGAAAACTTAAATCGTGCGCCACCCCAGCAATCAATACCACGATGAGAAAAAAACCGATAATGAAAAGTAATTGTTTACTAAATCTTCCTAATTGCTTCTGAAGTGGCGTTTCCTGACCGGATTTTTGAATCTGCAAAGCAATAGCCCCGATTTGCGTATCTGCACCGGTCTTTTCTACGCGTAACAAACCCTGCCCAGACGTCACAACAGTACCCATAAATACCTCTTGGCGTTCTGTCTTTTTCACGGATATACTCTCTCCGGTCAAAATTGATTCATCCACTTGCAAGCGGTTCGCCTGAAACAATATCCCATCTGCAGGAATTTTGTTCCCTTGATTAAGAACTACTACGTCCCCCGGGACCAATGTAGAAACGTCAACAGTAGCTCTCCCACCGTCGCGCCAAACAACCGCCTTGGCCACAATATAACGTTTTAGCGCGAAAAGTGCGCGGGACGCTTTCCGCTCCTGAAAAAATCCCAAAACAGCGTTAAGCATAACTGCCCCCAAAATAATTATTGCATCAGGAACATGACCGATAAAAACCGTTATGCAAAACGCGATAAGCAGAACATATACAAGTGGATTTTTGAACTGCCATATGAAAATTGTCAGATTATTTGGTGGCGGTCTTTCTGGCAAAACATTAAATCCGTATTGCGCCTGCCGTACGAGAACCTCCGCGCGCGTTAATCCAGAATAATTATCCATAAAAATCTAATATTCCCATAATACCAAGATATACGATGCGTGTCGAAACAAGTCTTCACCGAAAAACCAATTATTAGAATCACTATTTAGGACATCAAAAACAATAATTTCGAAACAGACCCTCAGTTCAACCCCACAAATTTCATTTAACTTAACTTATCTGTTTTTCTACATTTTGTATCTTCTGGAATCTTATATCTCTGTATAAGTCTGCTCGAACTCGTTCGAGCCCCCTAGGGGTAATCCCATCCCTCCTGATGAGATTTTGTCTGGTGGCGGTCCGAGTCTTTTACGGGTAGCTCATTCCGCCCCCAACGGCTTTTGAAAAACATTGGAAATATGAGCCTCTCGGTCCCTCGAGAAGGCCCATAAGATGGTAGCCCCAACGGGAATCGAACCCGTGTTTCCGCCGTGAGAGGGCGATGTCCTAGCCGCTAGACGATAGGGCCGTTTATTAAAGAGCATGCGGGTGTCTTTAACCCACAGGGTCACGAAGTGATTATATGTGCCGGGATAGACCGGATAATGGCGCCGAGATATTCAGTGTAGCAAGAAAAATATTCTTTTCCAACAGAATCTTAATTTGCCTTCCACTCTTTGGTTTGGCGTACCAAAAGATCTGCGGCATCGGCAGGGTTCGCCATGAGTCGTTCGACAATCCTTTCCATGCGCATACCTTGAGACCCTTTTACCAAAACAATATCCCCTTGCCGAAGCAATGGTTTTAAAATTTCAAGCGCGGCCACTGAATCTTTGCAATGAAACAGTCTATCTTTATCGAAACCTGATTGTTGCGCTTCCGAAAACGCAAATCTCATATTTTCTCCAACAAAACATATGACATCGCAAAAACCAGCGGCACGTTTACCGATTGCGCGATGGGCTTGTTCGCTGTAATCACCGAGTTCAAGCATGTCTCCCAAAACCGCAATAATATGATTTTGACCCTTCATATCCCGAATGGTCTCAAGGGCGGCTTCCATGGCAGCCGGTGCGGCATTATACGAATCGTCGAGGATAGTAGTTTGTTTTATCCCGGGAATCATTCTCATCCTCCCCTTCTCGGGCTCAAAAGATTCCAACCCCTTCGCGACATCGACCAGGTGCATACCGTGGGCGATGCCGACTGCGGCGGCAGCGGCGCACGCATACGCGTACGGTCTCCCCAAAACTCCCGATAAATGTATCGGCACCGAACTCCCCTGATACTGAAGCCGAAAAAATATCCCCATCCTGCCTGTATTGGATTTTTGGTTGCTATGCGCGTAATCGACAATACGGACAGACGAGTGTTCCGAAAAACCAAATGTCAGCACGCCGGCTTGCGTATGATCCTGCATAGAAATCACGCGGGGATCGTCTCCGTTCAAAATAGCCCGATTACCCGGTTCCAATACTTCGATAATTCCTTGTTTTTCATACGCGACAGCGTCGATATCTTTGTAATGTGCCACATGGACAGGGATATCCCCGATTGCCGTGACTACGCCCACTTGAGGCCGCGCCAGGTTTATTAGTTTCCGTATATCTCCGGGTCGGTCCGCACCCATCTCAATAACCATATATTCGGGATAAGATACCGATCGAAATATTATGAGCCGCAGGGCGCAGAAAACATTACGCACCCAGCCGCCCACACTTCCTTTGGCATTGACGCCGTTCATTAACGCGATCATCAGTCCCACCTCGGTATTCAAATTCTGCCTGGTTTTCCCTACGGAAAACTTTCGGGAAAGAACTGCTGCGATTGCTTCTTTTGTCGAAGTTTTCCCGACGCTACCAGTAACCGCAATCACAACGGGTCTATACCGTTTTAATATTGCCCGGGTGAGCGGTTTTAAAATCGATTCCAGAAGTTTTCGTTTCATATAATGATTGATTCAAACCTTGCCCATTGCCCCTAATGCCCCCGATACGGTCTCGGGAATATAAATATCTTTTTGGTACTCTTGCGGAATAATAAGGTTGTCCAGGGAAAATATTATTCCCTGCGAAGGTCGCCCATCCTTATAAACCAAATATCCATCTACGGCTCCTATATCCTTGTTAATCAGATAGGGACGTTGGCCTTCTTGAATCTCTTGGTACGACTCGGCGATTGTGAATCGTCCGTCTTCAACCGCCATAATATCCACCACATGTCTTCCGCCGTCTTCAAACGTATGCCCGGGGTACTCCGCCGATACGAACGAATTGGACAAAGAAACCGCAAAAACAATCAAGGCATCGGGAAATTGCCGAAATGCCCATTGCGCCGAGGGAAAATTTCTAACCGAGTATGCGTGTATCCCGAATATTTTCATAAAAGCGATAACCGCATGATGATACACGTTTCCTGCCGCATCAAACACACGCCACCCTTGATCATAAGGAGCCGGTAGCCCTGTGGGGCCCACGGTATGGAACGGCAACATGGTTCCGAAAAAATCTCCGACACGGAACGCTCCCGATTCATCACCAATCATTTTTTCACCCCGCAGCCAGTTTACTGCCGTGCACGCAGCGACAGGAAGACACAAATCACGACCAAGCGAATAAACATCCTTATCCGCAAACCATTCCCCCATAAGAGAAAGTACATCGGGTCGCGTGCGGAATTCGTTACGTAATACATCGTAAGCGTATGGCGCGGCGCGAAACTGATTCAAAATCAATTCACTCTTTATATCCATATCCTTTTATTGATTATCAATCACATCCGGCGGGATACCGTAATAATCAAGACTGAATTTCATAATCTTCTGGAATAAAGGAACCGCGGTAGCCTCCGCGTACTTAACCCCCTTGGGATCTTCAACGCGGGTAAGGATTATAAGCTGGGGTTCGGACGCCGGCGCGAAACCCACAAACGTATGGTTAATCTTATTCGCATAGTATCCCTTGCCGTCTTCCCGAGCGATGTCACCGGTTCCTGTTTTCCCCGCCACCCGATATCCTTCAATGCGGGCGAGCCTGCCGGATCCTTTCTCTGCCGAAACCACATCTTCCAAAAGAAGAGAGACTTCGTTTGCGACTTTAGCCGGGAATACTTGGGCGATTTTTTGAGGATGCGTTATTTCTACATCACCGTCCGCATACCTGATTTCGTCAATAATATAGGGCTTCATAAGGATGCCGTGGTTCGCGAATACCGCAAACTCCTGAATCAGCTTAAGTGGGGTTAGAGCAATACCTTGCCCGAACGAAGCATTGGCAAAATTAATGCGCCTGCCCTCGGGGGGGAAGAAATTCGAGAATGAATTCAACACTTCCCCAGGCAAATCAATGCCTGTTTTCTCTTGAAATTTCAAATCTTTAAGCAAAAAATCTTTGAAAAACGAGTCCCCCATGGCGCTTTCCACAAATACGGCGCCGACGTTATAGGAACGCTGCAAAAACATACTTATGGAAATCATCTTCTTGGGACTGGAATTCCCGGCGTTCCGGATAACCTTGTCGTCAACTTTCACCTCGCCGCTATCATAATACTCCGTGGTCGGGGTGATCCTGCCGCTCACCAGCCCCCCCGCAACCGTGAAGGGCTTGAACACCGAACCCGGTTCATAGCGCAAGGCAATCGCACTGTTCATGAATACGGATAAACTCTTTTCCTTCGCATAAGTATTCGGATCGAATGACGGCGCATTCGCAAGCGCGCGAATTTCTCCCGTACGAGGATCAAGTACAATCACATTACCGCCTTGCGCATTCCACTTTGCGACTTCCTGCTCAAGAAGCCGTTCGGCTTCTTTTTGAATAATAGGGTCAATGGTCAAAATCAGCGAAGCTCCCGAATTACCGTATGCCTCTTGAAATTCTTTGAGCGATCCGTTTTCGATCAAGCTCGTGAAGTGTGCGGGGTCCACCGCCCGCCCTCCCAGCAGTTCGTCATACAACGCCTCGAGACCATACTTGCCAACCGGGTTGGCGCTGTCAAAACCAACAAAGCCAAGGACGTGACTCGCCAACGACTGATTCGGATAATAACGAAACCGCTGTTCCTTAACTTCTAAACTTTTTATCTTGAGATTTTGCGACTGTTCAATCTGTTCTTCCGGTGCATGTTTTATCAGAATCTCGTAGGGGTCACCGGTACGGGTTACTTTTGCATACACGTCTCCGTACGGAAGCAAAAGCGCATCGCTTAATGCTTTGGCGATTTCGGCATGACCACTTTCTATCTTAGACGGATTTATCCCTATCTCGAAAAAGCGTTTATTAATCGCAAGCGCGTGCAGACTGCCTGTTTTATCACGACAAAGAATCTCTCCCCTTTCGGGCTGAAAGGGAACGAGTTTTTTCTGCTGAGCGAGCGCGTCGTTTTTATAATTTTCATACCCGACAATCTGCAAGCCATACAGCTGTTTGCTGATAAATCCGATGCAAATTATGAAAAAAATGTATACAAATAAAATTCTCGTTCCAAAAGAACGAAAATTAAGTTTTAAGCGGATACGTTTCATTACATTCTAGCGTCACGGCGTAACCTCACGCACCGAAACATTATGAGCCACTGCCGGAACTTCAGCAGAAAGATACCGGATCGAAGTCGGTTGATACAATTGTACCATATCCGCATAAATCCGTAACGCCTCCGGAGATAACAGTTCCGCAGAGCGGATTTCCAACTCTTCCCGCTGGACCCTGGCCTGTTTCAACCCCGCAACCAAGGCGTCTTTCTGGAAAGAGATGAGAACCGCCTGTATGCCGAATACAAGAATCGCCAAAGAGATGACACCGCATACCGCGCATACTCCATGAACCGGGAGGGTACGATTTTCAACCCCGTCTTTCCATATCGCACGAAAGGCCTTCAAGAAACCTCTTTTTGCCCGGACGCTGCGCGCCGAGCCGGAAAAAGATCTGGTGAAGACCAATTGACGCTGATAAGGGGAAATAATGGTCATGTTTGTTTTTAAGTATATGTATTTATATTTTTTCTATGCACCGGAGTTTGGCCGAACGGCTTGAGGGGTTGTCTGCTATTTCCCTTTGCTCCGGCACTACCGGTTTCTTGGTGATAATATCCCCGATTCCCGCTTTCCCGAAGTCCCTGAACATATTTTTAACGATTCTGTCCTCAAGGGAGTGGTAGCTTACCGCAACCATCCTGCCCCCGGGAGAAAGCAGTTCCATGGCCTGGGGAAACGCCGCCGAAATATTGTCGAGCTCCTTGTTCACGTAAATCCTCAAAGCCTGGAACACCTGTGTCGCGGGATGAATTCTGCTTTGCCTTCCGCGGGGCACTGCGCTCACCACGATATCTGCGAGTTCTTTCGAGGTTCTGACCTGCTTCCGGGCCCTGTATTCCACGATAGTGCGCGCGATGCGCCCCGAGTACCGCTCCTCTCCGAACTCGGAAAAAATCCTTTTGAGATCCTGCTCGGGGTAACGATTCACAACAACGCCCGCATCTTCCTCAATTTCCGATGAATATGTCATTTCAAGAGGCTCGTCTTGATTAAAGGAAAAACCTTTTCCAAAATCCTTGATGGTCAACCGCGAAGTGCCGAAATCGAATACGATTCCCGAGACTTCGTGCCACCCCGCACCTTCGGCAATCGTTTTGAGATTTTTGAAATTCCCTTTTTTAAAAACGCATAACCCGGATCCGATTTCCATCTTGAAACTTTCCCGCAATCGGGTAATTGCCTGTTCGTCCCAGTCAATCATTAAGACCTTTCCGCCGGGACCAACCATGTTCATGATCGCGCGACTGTATCCGCCCTCTCCTGCGGTTGCATCGATAACACGATCACCGGATTTCAACTCGAGATATTCGCAGACTGTTTGTAAAAGAACTGGAATGTGGGACATTTTAAATCCCCAACTCGCTTAACCGTTCCGCAATATCCTCCGACTCTTTTTCCGTTTTCTGTTTGTACGTGCTCCAATTACTCTTGTCCCAAACCTCCAACCGGTTGAACACTCCCGCAACGACCACCTGTTTCGCAAGATCCGCATAATGACGGAGGTAGTCGGGCACCAGCACCCGACCCTGGCTGTCGAGTTCAACATTGACCGCTCCCGCAAACATCAAGCGGGCGAATGCGCGCGAGTTCGCCTGAACCAAAGGGAGTTTCGCTATCTTTTCGGCAAGTTCATCCCACTCTTGTTTCGAAAATATAAAAAGACATTTATCAATGCCTCGCGTGATAACCGCTCCCGATGAAAACGTGGCGCGGAAACGGACAGGAATAGCCATCCTCCCCTTCTGATCCACGCTGTGATTGTATTCACCGATAAGCATTCTGGTTATAAATCAAATAAATTTTATGTGGAATGGATAACTGATTAATTCCCTGTAAAACATTAAAGAACTAATCAGTTATCCCCAGAACTCCCCACTTATCCACACCTTTATCCACAATTCCCCACTTCTGGTATTAATTCTATGCCACTATTACCACCTGTCAAACACCTTATTGTGTGGATAACTAAAAAGGCCGGTAAACCCGGTTCCTATAAGCAAATCTCCAATAACTACAAACTAAAACTAATTACGTGTCAACAGTTTATCAACAAGGCTAGGCCCCGTGTTTGACTATAACCACATCGCCATTCCGGAGTACGTACTCCTTTCCCTCTGATCTGATGAGCCCTTTTTGACGGGCAAGAACCCAACCCCCTGCCTCAATCAGCTTATCCCACGGAATGACGTCCATTCTGATAAACTGCTGTTCGAAATCGGTATGGATGACCCCGGCTGCCTGGGGTGCGGTCATGCTCTTCTCTATGGTCCAGGCGCGCACCTCTTTTTCTCCTGCGGTCAGGAATGTGGAAAGGCCCAGGGTCGCGAATGCTTTTGCGATAATCCGCTCGAGCCCAGATTTGGTTACCCCGATGCCCTGGAGATATTCCTGCTGCTCGCTTTCCGATAAGCCGGCGATTTCCATTTCCGTCTTTGCGCAGATTGCGATAACCTGGTCGGAACTGACAGCAAACAGCTTCGCGTACTCCTTCTCAAGCTCGTCGGCTCGCACCATATCAGTTTCGCCGACATTGAGGGCAATGAGAATCGGTTTAGATGTCAAAAGGTGCAGGTCGTCGGCATGCGGCTGCTCTCCGAACAGCATCTCAACGCTACGCGCGGGAACACCCTGGGAGAGCGCTTTATGGAATTTTTGCACCACGTCCCAGCGCTTGCATAGTTCTTTATCGGGAGTGTTACCCGGGTCTCTTTGCTTTTCCAGTGTCTGCAAGTCCGCGAGTATAAGTTCCATTTCGACAACAGAAAAATCTTTTTGCGGGTTAGTTGACCCTTCCCTTACGATATCTGAATCCTGAAACGCCCGCACCACGTGACAAATCGCATGAACCTGGCGGATATGGGACAAAAACTTATTGCCCAACCCCTCCCCTTTGTGTGCCCCGGCAATGAGTCCGGCGATATCGACAAACTGAACCGTTGCCGGCACTATCGGAGGGTCAACCAACAGATTTTCACTTTCTTTGATAAGCTGCGACAGTTTTACCAGGCGACTGTCGGGAACCGGAACAACCCCGATGTTGGGCTCGATCGTGGCGAACGGAAAATTGGCGACATACGCCTGCTGTTCTTTGAGAAGTGCATTAAATAGGGTCGATTTCCCCACATTGGGCAACCCCACAATCCCGACAGAAAGATTCATAAGAATAAACTGCGATATTAAAACAACAATACAATAACAAGCAGCAACAAAAATCCGATAAGCCACGCCAGGGTCACGAAAAGCAGAACGGACGCCTCTTTCTTGAATCCTCCCAAATACAGATGGACCGGTTTCCCAAAAACCAACAAACCGGTAATAGATGCCGATACGATCAACAGCAAAAGAAGGAATATCGGCAGAACAAAACCAGATACTTGACCGAAAATATGCTCTCCGTTAAAGAGCAACCACGCCACGCCGGTGACGTAAACAAAAACACCAAACGCGTTAAGGAAACTGATTAAAACATGATTTAATTTTTTCATATTGTGCGCGATATAGGGATCGAACCTATGACCTCCTCGATGTGAACGAGGCGCTCTACCACTGAGCCAATCGCGCTCCACACTGAATCGAACCTATGACCTGCCTGCCGGCAGGCAGGGCCAATCGCGCGTCCCATCCCCCACCATCATATCACGGCAAAAGAATTTTCATAGAGCTATGGTTTTCCGAGATGAGCTTCCGAGGCATATAAAATGAACAAAACGAGCAACACAAAAATTATCATGGTAATCAGGTATCCTGCTTTGGTCAACACATAACGGTCTTTGCTTACTGGTCCAAAACGCGAAAAAAATATCTTTTCACCGAATAGAGCGATTTTTCGCAAACGCTTTGTCAGATGCTCAAGATCGAATTCCGCGGGGACAATCCCCTCTCCTTGATGCACGAAAAGAAACATAATGTTCAGGAATACCAGCCCGAAAGCAATGGGAATGATGTTCCAGGGCGACCAATACCCGATAAGGTTTTCGCCGAAAAACACCATAATCAACTCGTCAAAGATAAAACCCGTCCCGAACCCGACCAGCACTACGCTTATCAGGTCACGGAATCTTTGGAACAGAACCAACCCGATGAGCACCAATAGAAAACCCCAGGCATAATGATGGTAATGGACTCCGCGGATAACCGATCCGCAATAAAACTCTTTAAGAACACACAGAAAATACATACTGAACCGGGCTATGAAAATAGAAATGATGTATGACAATAATAAAATCCAGACGTTCTCCTTGGTGAAAAACCTTTTTCTTGAGTTTTTTGACACTTCCGGCATATATGCAGTATAACAAACGAGCCCCGTAATGCGGGGCTCGTTTGGGGCAAAACATTTTGTTTACTTGATTTCAACGGTTGCGCCGACGTCTTCAAGCTGTTTCTTAAGGGCTTCCGCTTCTTCTTTGGAAACGCCGGTTTTCACCGCTTTCGGAGCGGCTTCCACCAAATCTTTCCCTTCCTTGAGACCAAGACCGATAATATCTTTGACCGCTTTAATCACCTGGATTTTCTGTTCCCCTACCGCGGCCAGGATGACGTCAAAGCTTGTCTTTTCTGCCACAACGGCATCTGCGCCTGCGGCGGCAGGAGCGGCGACCGCCATTGCCTGGGCTTTCACGCCGAATTTTTCTTCCAATGCCTTCACCAGATCGGCAAGCTCGATAACCGTGAGCTTCTCGATTTCCTTAATGATTTTATCCATGTTGTCTGACATATTATGTGTATTGTTTAATTAACTATTTTACGCTGTTTGCGACTTCGTACGCTCAATTTCCTTAAGGGTCAACATAAACTGCTGCAAAATGCCTGCGAGGGTGCGGACAAATCCTGCCAAGGGGTAGCTTACGATATTAACCAATTGTCCCTGTAACACATCCTTCGTGGGGATTTGCGCAAGACGGACCACCTGCTGACGATCCCAGAAATCCGCTTCGACATAGCCGCCGACAATCATGAGCGCATCTTTTGTTTTCACTTTACCGTTATTGTCTTTGATGAATTTCTGAATGGCCTTTGCAAGCTCAATCTGCGTATCGCTTGTTTGCGCATACACCATTCCCATGGTACCGCTATGGGCATCAACCCATTCAACGGCGCGATCAGAATCTTTCAGCGCGACCTTTATTAAGGTTTTCTTCACGATAGTATAGGTCCCGCCGAACTCTCTGATGGTTTTTTTGAATTCGTTAATCATTCCCGTTTTCGCCCGAGAAAAGTCAACAAAAAACAGTAGAGAGCTCTTAAGGATCTCTCCTGTCCTTTTAACAATAGTCTCTTTTTTCGCCCGAGAAATTGCCATAATTTTTTAATCAGTTTCGGTGTGCCACACGAATCGACCCTGGCCCCTTGATAAGTGAAGGAATTAATCCCTCATAAGTCCGGGGTCATTTCTTGCTGATCAAGAAATGAAAAATCTGTGGCACCCACAGATGAAATATAATATATGCTTATATTTTATTCCTCGATCCGGCTTATCCCTTCTCCGCCAACTGGCTGATCGGGGTGCGGATTATCTGTGGAATAGAATACTATACCAAAATCTATAGAAAAAATCAACCCCGTTAGAGATTCGGGGAAAGTTATTGGTATTAGAGATCAAGGAGGACGAAACCGCCTTTACGGCTTTTACTATCGGTAAACGGGAAGTGGGCGCCCAATCTCTAACGGGGTCAATGCCCCGTCCCTACACAGAATGTTTTATTCTTGATACAGTACCTACATACCAGAGCGGCTCAATCGGCAGACTCGCCCGCCGAAACAATCCAGGTCATATATGCCAGTGTAGCTCAATCGGCAGAGCAATCCCTTCGTAAGGGAGAGGTTGTCGGTTCAACTCCGGCCACTGGCTCTAATATTGTATTATGTTAAGGCGGGGCAATGCCTTTCCGCCAAAGGCGGATAAACTCCAGACAGAGGTTCCGGGTTCGATTCCCGGGGGTGGCTCAATCAAACCGTATTTTGAACGAGTACATACCCATAGAACACATACCCGAGAGAACGGTACCGGGTTTCTGGGCGGGCACTTCTATTTCGGTGGTACCGGTAGATGGTAAACGGGCCCTATAGTTGAGCGCCGGGATGACCACCGAAGACGAACAATCAAAGGTTCCCTGGGTCTTCATTTTGAGAACCGATGGTACGTTTGCTTTTGCGGTTGTTTGACGTGGAGTATATCCGCCCTTAACAGAGATATCGATAACCTGCTTCTCGCCTGTTATAACTTCCGGGGTAGGTGAATTTTGAGAAGCGGAAGGACGATTAACCCGGGAAAGCAAAACTGCCCCCAGAATAAAAATCCCTATAACAATTGCCGATCTAATAATAGGCTCTGCCGACGTATTTTTCTTTTTCGTGTCTTTTTTCATGAAAATCTTTTAAAAATTGAATAAAGATGGTATGAGACCGGTAGTCGCAAGAATATTGGTAAGATTTAAAATACCGAAGAAAATGACTACAAGGCCCGCTGCCTTAAAGGCAATCCCCATATGTTCCTTGTCTTTGAGACCGGCAAATCCAAAACTCAACGCCGCAAGAACGGGAAAGGTGCCAAGGGAAAAATAAAGCATGGTGAAGGCACCTTGCCAAAAACTCCCGGTAGTCAGGGTATATATCTGCATAGACTGGGTGAAACCACACGGCAAGAAAAACGTAACCACTCCAAGTAAAAACGGCATGAACGTATGGTTTATTGTTTTAAGATCGTGTATGCGCCTGCCGATGGAACCGGGCATGGTCAACTGGAGCCTCTTGGCCCACGGAAATACGTCAAGAAGATTGATACCGAGAATAAGAAGCACTATGGCAACGATGATGCTGACCATGAATGTAGTTGTTGTGCCGAGCCGGAACATTGATCCAAGTATACCGATGACACCACCAAGCACGAAAAACGAAATAATTCTGCCTGCCTGAAACAATATTTGTGGTCGGATTCTATCTCCTTGTTTAGCAAAATTCGCGGCTACGGAAAGAGTTAAGCCCCCGACTACCGCCATGCACGTCGAAACCGAGGCAACGAGACCGACGATAAACGCCGTCGGATAGCTCACCTCGGAAGCGGTTATCAGATTCACCACGCCGAGCTTTTGCAAAAAAATAAAGAACGCAATAAACCCCGCAGCAACCGGGAAAGCAACTTTAAACTGGGACCACTTCGGACCCAGTATTTCTTTTTCGAGAGAGAGCACGTACCGCTTAAATCTTTAAGCGAAGCCTTGGCACCGGAGACCTCGGGCACCTTATTCAGCTCACTTTCCGTAAGCACCACGCAAGATTTGCAATGCATACCGTGAACATGAAATGTATACGCCTTCATAGATTTATAGTTTTTTTGCCTTAAGCCTCAATGAGTTACTTACCACCGACACGCTCGAGAACGCCATAGCGAGTCCTGCAAAAACCGGATTCAACACAATACCCCAGAAAGGATACAATAATCCCGCTGCTACAGGTATTCCGATGATATTATAGATAAAGGCCCAAAACAAATTCTGCTTTATGGTCCTCATAGTAGCCTTTGAGAGTTCTATGGCCTGCGAAATCCTATGCACATCACCGTGCAACAAGGTAATACCCGCCGATTCTATCGCAATGTCCGTGCCGGTTGCCATGGCAATACCGACATCCGCCTGCACCAATGCCGGAGCGTCATTAATACCGTCTCCTGCCATTGCCACAATCTTCCCCTGGCTTTGTAATTCTTTAATCTTTTCCGCCTTTTCTTGAGGCATAATCTCGGCAATAACATGATCGATACCTACCTGTTTGGCGATATGCTGTGCCGCTAAGCGGTTGTCACCCGTAAGCATCACCACCTGAATTCCCATTTTGTGTAATTTGGCAATAACATTTTGCGCCTCTTCTTTTAACGTATCGTTCAAAGCCATCAAACCGATTTTCTTACGATTTACTTCGACCACAATAACCGTTTTACCCTGTTCCTGAAGTGCCTGTACCGAATCTTCTTTTTTGTCCTCTTCGTTTGGTTTACGGACGGAAACCGCTCTGCCGTCGACAATAGCTTCCACGCCTACACCCTCCAAAGCCGAAAAGTTTTTGGAATCGCTCAAAGAAAGTTTACGCTCGTTGGCTTTAAACACGATAGCTTCGGCAAGCGGATGTTCCGAAAGCTTCTCTATACTTGCCGAAATTTGAAGTATCTGGTTATCGCTCCACTTCTGATCAAGAGAGATAATATCGATAACCTCCGGCTTCCCTTTCGTGATCGTCCCTGTCTTATCGAATACCACGGTATCGACTTTATCCAGCTTTTCCAATGCTTCGGCATTTTTTATCAGAATGCCGTGTTCCGCACCTTTGCCCACACCGACAATGATCGCTGTCGGCGTTGCCAGACCCAATGCGCACGGACACGCAATCACCAAAACTCCGACAAACGACAGAATACCGTACGACAACGCCAAAGAAAATCCGATAATTGAAGCACCCACGGTAAACCAAAGTACCAGCGAAAAGGCGGCAATCCCCAACACAACGGGCACAAACACGCCGGAAATCCTGTCTGCGAGAGCTTGAATCGGAGCTTTTGAACCCTGAGCGTCTTCAACCATTTTGATAATCTGGGAAAGAACCGTGTCAGCACCGACCTTGGTCGCGGCAAATCTAAAACTCCCTTGTTTATTAAGGGTCGCCCCGATCACGACATCTCCCGGCTTCTTGTCAACGGGGATCGGTTCTCCGCTTATCATGGATTCATCAATGGAGGATGTGCCGTCGACAATCGTCCCGTCAACCGGAATTTTGGCACCGGGTTTCACAATAACGATATCACCTATCCGTACTTCGCTTATGGGAACCTCTATTTCGTTACCGTCCCGAAAAAGCAAAGCGGTCTTTGCCTGAAGCCCCAATAGTTTTTCGATTGCTTCGCCGGTACGGAGCCTTGACCGCGTCTCAAGATATTTTCCAAAGGTTACAAAACCAATCACCACAATGGTCACATCAAAATAGGTGTATTCCGGAAAATTAAGCGCGATTCTGATTTGCGGGAATAAAGTGACGATAACGCTATAAAAATATGCCATAAACGTGCCGATACCGATGAGCGTATCCATATTTGCCACACGATAACGTACAAACCGCACAATACCCAGCAGGAACGGCTGCCCGATCCAAAACAATATCACGGTGGCTAAAACCATTGAAATTGTATTAAAAAGCTCCATGGGTAACGGAATGTCTGGGACGAATGAAAACGTCTTTGCTGCAATATCCCACATCATAAGAACAAATATCGCGATAGTGAGGGGAAAAACAAATTGTACTTTTGATTTCATCCGTAGAAGTTCTTTTTCCTTTTCCTGCTTTGAAAGTCCAATACCGATATGGACGCCATGATCCTCTTGCGCTCGATAATCTTGACTACCCATGCCTTCATGATGTTCGTGCTCGACGAACGCATACCCAAGTGGCTCAATTTCCTTATTCATCCCTTGCATCGAAATTTTTCCGAAATCGAATCCGATACGGGCCGTTTCGGTGGCGAAGTTAACCTCGGCACTCTCTACTCCGTCAAGCTTTGAAACCTTTTGAGCGATGATGGACGCGCAACTGGCGCAATGCATTCCTTTTATGTGGTACGTTTTTACGTCCATATTATTTCCTTTTCAACTTGTACACTTTCAGTATTTCTCCAACCGCCTTTTGCTCTTTTCCTTTTTTAATCTGATGAATAAGACAGGTGCCGAGATGGTTTTCCATAAGCGCATCCTCGACGCCGGAAAGCGCCTGCTTGGCCGCCGAAGTCTGAGTGATTACGTCAATGCAATAAGCATCTTTTTTGAGCATTTCCTGAAGCCCGCGCACCTGCCCCTCGATAATCTTGAGGCGGCGGACAAGTTTTTGTTTTGTTTGATTCATATCAAAAGAGTATATACCCCCTGGGGGTATAGGTCAAGTCACGCGGTGGATAACCGTCTTTGATATCCCGATATTATCTCTTATGGGTTGTGCGGGGCGCTGGTGGCGCCGCTCGTGAGGCGGAATTTTTTGCCCAAACGTTTCGCCCACATGTCAGTATTTGTGGTTAGAAGCAACATAACGTACTGTTTCCATTTCCCCCAGCGTTTCTCTACAAATGCCCGCAGTTTTTCATCGGACACATTTTCCCCTTTAAAATAAAACTGCGTTAGCGCCTCGCGGGAAAACAAATCAATGTGGAATGTCGGCAACCGAAACCCTATTGCCATTGCTAAATCGGCAGTATAAGGGCCTACCCCGGGCAACTCCATAAGCTTATTACGAATCGCTTCTGTATCGCCGGACTTCCGCAGGCTGTCTAAATCTATTTTTTCTTTTACAATTTTTTGCGCTATTGCCTTGAGGTATTTGTCCCGATACCCAACTTTACAAGCACGAAGCTGGAAAAACCGCGCCTTGGTAATGCATTCTGGGATTGGAAATGCATAATATGTCTTTCCGCGAAATACTGCTTTCTCACCAAACTTTTCGCACAAAAGCCGCTGCATTTTATAGAGGCGTTGGAATCGCACATTTTGCGCCAGCACCACGCCTATCACCGATTCAAACACATAAGGATCTGTGCGCAGGTGCGCTCCATACAGCCCAAAGTCGCATGCCGCCCGTAATACTTTGTCCTTTTTACATATCTTTTGATAAAACTCCCGCACGTTTTCATCTATGGCAAAGTTCCATGACAGCATATCAACAAGCCATTGCTTGTCTGATTTCTCAAGCTTGGTTTTTGATTCAAGAGTTAAAACAAGCGTTGGCGGAGCTTTTTTAAAGTTCACTGTTGCTAGGACAAATCTCTTAGGTCGTAAACTAAACAACCGCACAAGCGCATCTTTCTCCCGCACCCACGGCGCGAACACATAGTGATCCAGGAAATGCTGAAAATTGTACGGTTGGGAAGATCGAGAAATTGGAATGCGGACTATAGTTTTCATGATTCTATTCAGAAGTAATCTAGCCCATCACTTTTGTAGGGAAACCCCCAAGCCCTCTCAAAAAACAAATTTCGCTTACGTGATAATGGGTATGGGTGATAGACTGCAATAATGCTAACTCGCCGGTTAAAATCTGGCCCCAATCGGTTTTAATCTCTTTGCTAAAATCTTCCGGGGTAAGTTTCTCCCAAAGAGCCAAAGTCTTTTCAAAAGTTTCTCCAATCATCTTAAAAGCTTCATCTGCGGTTTTCGACAAATCCGGATACAAGGCAGGAGGAATATTCTCGCCCAAAACCAAATGTTTGGTATAAAAACCGTATTGGGTATCAATGGCATGAACAACCATTTCAGCAATGCTGCGCTGTTCAATGCCTTGATGTTTGTACTGCAACTGTTCCGGTGTTAGACCTTCTATCACATTCAACATTGATTGCCATGTATCTATATTCCCCAGAAGCAGGGTTCTTAACGGATAACTATATTTTTCAAGATCAATTTTTCGTAGTTCCATATGTGTTGTTTATTTATAATGACTATTATACACTTCCCTTTATATGAAACAAAATCGCTTTCTCCGCATACAACAGCAGCGGGCAAAAATCATTGACGCTATACGGCAATTTTTCAAAAGAAAAGGATTTTTAGAGGTTTCTACGCCGATGTTTGTTAAACTTCCGGGTATGGAGCCGTACCTTAATCCGCTTCCGTATTCGTTTGCCGACGAAAAAAACAAACGCTATAAGGGCTACGTGATTACCTCGCCGGAATATTCACTCAAAAAACTCTTGTCATTGGGATTTCCAAAATTATTTGAAATCACCAAGGTATTCAGGCAAAACGAAAGCTTTGGCGGCGCACATAATCCCGAGTTCACCCTGATTGAATGGTATCGTCCGCACAGCGATTACCGCCGCATTATGAAAGATACAGAAGAATTGGTATCGGGGCTTGCCACCATGCTCTATGGGAAACCAGCCATTACCTATTGCGGCACGAAAATCAATTTAACTCCACCTTGGCTAAAAATCTCGGTAAAGCAAGCATTCAAAAAATATGCAGGCATAAATCTTGACCAAGCAAAAACGCTGACGCAATTCAAAGCGCTTTTTCGGAAAAACAAATACCCCATCCCGCACCAAGCAACCTGGGACGATCTGTTTTATTACGTATTTCTCAACTTTATCGAACCGAACTTCCCCAAAGATAAACCTGTTATTATCTACGATTATCCCCTCCCCCAGGCAGCTTTGACAAAGCGCAAAAGCAAGGACAGTTTTTATGCGGAGCGATTCGAAGCATACATTGCGGGCATAGAAATCTGCAACGCGTTTTCGGAACTTACGGATTGGAAGGAGCAATACAAACGCCTTAAAGAGGAATGTAGTTTGCGTAAAAAACTTGGCAAAAACCTTTATGGCGTGGATATGGATTTCATTGATGCTTTAAAATCGGGTATGCCCGAAACCGGGGGCATTGCCCTGGGAATCGAACGATTGGAAATGCTTCTTTTGAATATCAAAGATATCAACGATCTTTTGGCGCTCCCTGCCAAAGAACTCTGGAAAAAATAAATGGAACGCGCTATACTTAAACATTATCGGATAGAGATATTTTGTTTTTCCAGATATTTTCCAATTACTATTTTCTGGATACCACCCATATGTCAGTTTCCACCAATGAATTTCAAAGAGGAATTGTCCTCGAAATAAGCGGAGAGCCTTGGCAAATCCTTGAGTTTCATTTCGTGAACCCCGGTAAGGGTTCGGCGTTCACCCGTGTAAATCTTAAAAATCTCAAAACCGGTAAAGTCGTAGAAAAAACGTTCAAATCCGGCGAATCGTTCGAAGAAGTGGAACTGGAGTATAAACACGGCATGTTCCTATATAAAGATCGCCGAAACGCGGTGTTTACCGCTGGGGAATCGAAAGAACGCATTTCTTTTCCTTTAGAGAAACTTAGCTGGGAATTAAATTTCTTGAAGGATAATACCGAAATAGACATCATGTATCTCGCCGAAGAGCCATACGGCATCAAGCTTCCGGCCAAGGTAGAACTTAAGGTTGCCGAAGCGCCTCCCGCCGTCAAGGGCAACACCGCCACGGGAGGGAAAAAAACCGTAATCCTGGAAACCGGCTACAGCGTCAACGCGCCTATCTTCGTTTCACAGGATGATGTTTTGATTGTCAACACGCAAACAGGAGAATACAGCGGCAAAGCGGGGGCGTAACAATAATTGGAGTTAGTACATAAAAACCAGCCAATTGGCTGGTTTTTATGTACATTGCTTTTCTGCAACAAGAGTAAAATATCTACCTCCGTCTTTTCTTTTCAAAAGCCTAAATCCCACTGACTGTATATAATCTATAAATTCTTCTTTTCTGAACATCTTATCGTAGGGATGCTTTGAGGTGTATCTTATAAGCTTGCCATACACTCCCTTACTAAACGATTCGATACTAACATCGTAAATAAATAATTTCCCATTCGGTTTCAATACCCTTAATATCTCCCGAAGGCATTTTTGCCAATCAGGCGATGGTATATGATGAATCGCGCCATACTCGAATACGGCATCAAAGCTATGATCCGGATAGTTTAATTGCGCAGCGTCTGCGATTTCAAAAATAATATGAGCATCCCCCACATTGTTTCCGGCTAATACAATCTGCCTCTCATCAAGGTCGGTGGCGATTATTTCCGAAGGAACAAAATATTTTAAAATAATTCTTGCTCCTAAACCACTGCCACATCCTATTTCCAAAACTTTTTTACCTCTCAGAACATTAAAATATTCTTTGTAATACTTTTTGGTCACGAAATCCAAAATCCATCTCCGAGGAGACGTATTGCATAACCATACGCTCAATTTATCCATTATCATAAAGTTTATACTACCTATTGCTCGTCGTACACCTGAATCAAGTTCCCCTCTGGGTCTTCAATATACATTTCGGTTTTACCGTAATCTCTCTTGATCGGTTTACGAACTATCTTGCCCCCGAAGATCCACAAAACTGCTTAATCTGTCCCAAATTATCTGTTTTTATACGCAAAAATACACCCTTATAATTTGATTGAGGGATATCTGCTTGTATCAAACTGGCGTGCTCTATGTCAATCTTACACTCACAATTGGGGACACAATACTGGATATACTTCTTGTCATCTGTTTCAAAATCCAAACCTAAATCAAGTAGTTTCGCATAAAACACTTTCATCTTTTCTGTATCTCGCGCAATTATTGCAATATGTTCCAAAACATTCATAAATTTATTTATATACTACCATGAGCGGGTAACGGGAATCGGACCCGTGTCTCGACCTTGGGAAGGTCGCATTCTGCCACTAAACCATACCCGCGTTCCTATTTAAATATCCTCTGCCACCATGACGGCTCCGGAGATGGTGTAACAACAGGGCTTGGCGAAACGAACAAAACGAGCACTTCCCCGGGTTTCGCATAATTTAGCTTTTTACGCACCTCCAATTCCTTGAGCACATCCGACTGAACTCCTTCAACAAGCCGATTCAAACGATCGTTTTCCCTATTCATACGCTCTGTCTCGCGCTCCAAGATCTGAACCTGGTCCACCAGACCTCGCCGTTTCGATAAAGAACTCGTTAAAATCATTGCCAAAAACGGCAAGGAAAACAAAGCTATCCAAAACACGGTACGCTGTTTACGCATACGCTATTGTACCGCGCCCCACTAATCTTTGGCAACATTGAATACTTCAAAGAAAACTTCCGGGCGCACATGCACTTTGCCAAATTGGGCCAAGCGTTTTTTCCCTTTTTTCTGCTTTTTCCACAACTTCATTTTTCTACTCCGGTCCCCTCCATACAAATGAGAAGTTACGTCCTTTTTGAGTGCCGGAAGGGTTTCACGGGCAATAATTAAAGTCCCAATCGCTGCCTGTAAGGGAACGGGGAAAAGCTCGCGGTCCAACAGCTCCTTCAGTCTTTCTATGACTCGTCTGCCGACCGACTCCGCCTGAACCCGGGGTACCATGCGCGCCAGGGCGCCTACGGCGTCCCCGGCAATAAGAATATCCAATCGGACAAGATCTCCCAGACGATACTCTGAAAGTTCATAACTTAACGAAGCATATCCCTGCGAAGTGCTTTTTAATTTATCGTAAAAATCCAAAATAATCTCATTTAAAGGAATTTCAAACTGCACAATGACCGTGTCAGCCGACAGATTATCCATACGGCCCTGGATGCCCCGCTTTGTCTGAATAAGCCCCAGTACCCCTCCCAGATATTTTGTCGGGGTCACCACCTCCCCTGTGACCCATGGCTCCCGTATATCCTCAATCTGATCAACCGAGGGCAGATCCTGGGCGCTGAATAAATCCATAAAATCCCCTTTTTTGAGATGTACGATGTATTTTACCGAAGGAACGGTAATAATGGGCTCCATATGATATTCACGTTTCAAACGTTCTTTCACGATTTCCAAGTGGAGTGTCCCCAAACATCCAAGTCTGAATCCTTGGCCCAATACTTCTTGCCGTTCTTTGGCATACGAAAGCGCCGCATCGTTCAATTTCAACTTGCTTAAGGCGTCGGTTAAAGCCTCAAAACTTTCCGTTGCCTGCGGATACAGACTCACAAAAACAACCGGCTGTGGTTCCTGATACCCCTCGAGCGGCTGGACTCCGCCTTCGGCCGTCTTATAAGTACTCCCAACCGTAATCGTATCGCCTACCCGTATCAGGGAAGGGTTTTTAATGCCGGTTGCAATATATCCGATTTCACCTGCGGATAAACCGGTATCGGGGGTAAGCTGCGGTTTGAACAAACCGATTTCCAAAGCGGACATAGTTGCTCCCGTCGCTAGGCAACGAAGCGGGTCATTCGTCTTTATACAACCATCGATAACCCGAATACACGCGATAACGCCCTTATATGGATCGTAAAGGGAATCGAACACCAACGCGCGCAACGGAGCATCAAAATTCCCCGACGGATCCGGAAACTGCGACGCAACCGCGTCAAGAAGTTCCGTAACCCCTTCACCCGTTTTTCCGGAAACAAAGAAAATGTCCTGCGCCGATTGCCGCAACAAATGAGCCAGCCTTTCCGCAAGATCGCGACGGGCCTGTTTATCCTCTAAAAGGTCTATCTTATTTAAAGCCCCGATAATTCGTAAACCCTGCCGCTGCGCCAAATATAGGTTTGCGAGTGTCTGCGCCTGAATACCCTGGAGAGCGTCCACCAAAAGAATCGCACCTTCCACCGCGGCCAAAGACCGCGATACTTCATAGGAAAAATCGACATGCCCCGGGGTATCAATAAGATTGAATATTCTCGACTTATACTCCATACGTACCGGCTGCATTTTTATGGTAATACCCCGTTCCCGCTCCAAATCCATCTGATCCAAAAACTGCGCACGCAGGTTACGTTTTTCCACCGTGCCAGTAACTTCAAGAAAACGATCGGCCAAAGTCGACTTCCCGTGGTCAATATGGGCAATGATGACAAAATTCTTAATGCGGCTCTGATCCATTCTCTAAATCGTTTAATCCTTGTTTTTTGAACAACTCCCGCA
>LCLB01000007.1 GCA_001001795.1 Parcubacteria group bacterium GW2011_GWF1_45_5 | reverse complement strand
AAACTGCTTAAGGGTTTCGTTAATCTGTACCGATATCTCGCCGACTCGACACGATCCCCCGTCGGGAATGCTGGTAAAATCTACAAACGCAGTTCCGTTTTCAATACGCAGCTCGTTGACTCTGACACCTTCGTCAACCGCCGTATAATATCCGTCGATTTTCTCATCCGGTAAAACCCCCTTCAATAGTTCCATAATCGCGTCCCTCCCCACTTCTTTGGTATACGGCACCGTACGCTCAACCGGATACGCCTTGATACACGATATATCCGGATCGAATTTATTGTTCGGGAAAAACGCCTTTACCGTAGCGGTTCTTTCTAAATCGAACTTCAAAGGCACTGCGAATCGCTTGTCGTGCTCGGGGAGTCCTGACATGTTCGCATTCTTGAAGACAAGTGTCATGTTTTGTGCGTCGGGAAGTTGAAAGTATAATTTCCCTTCAAAGGGCACAAAATCGTTAGTCATCCAATCGCCTTTGGTTGTCAAAATCGATTGCCCTAAAACAGCTCCCTTATCATCCGTCAATTCTGCGCTGAACTGTGCTTCAAAAAACCACGACCCGCGAGCTTTGCCCCGTATGGTAAGCGGTGCCTCACTGATAATATAACCGGCGATCGGCGAATCGATAATAATGTCGCTGACCTCAATGTCATCCGGAACGTCTTGGCGTAAAAATTGAATGCCCGCTACGAGAACAGCCATAAAAGACACAAAGGCAAGGGTTAAAATAATACTTTTCCTCATACCATTTTTATAAAACCTTTCTCGGAAGAAAATAAATACACACCGCGTTGCACAATGTCACCGCTCCCATGATGGCAAGCAAAATATGGAACCCCCACGCTATAGCAATCATACCCCCTACGGCCGCGCCAATACCCATAGTAAAGTAGGTGAGCGATTCCCACATTCCCCATTCTTGGCCCTCCCTGCCCTTATCCAGGTGAATCGAAAAGAGTGTCTTGAAGGACGGATTTTGGATGGAGGTACCGATAGCCAAAACAACTTCAACCAAGAACAACTTCCAGACCGAATCAACAAAAATATACATAAAATATCCGCTCGCGATAATCAAGTATCCGAACAGCAGCCACAACTCTTTTTCTTTAGTTTGATCAATGAGCTTGCCCCAGACAATGATTAGGAGACCGCTCACAAAATAAAAAATCGCGCTCGCCCACCCGGCTTCCACGACTCCGCCACCGACCCGTTCCACGAAAATAGCGAAAATCGGGGAAAGGAATGAACTTGAAAGGTAAAGAAGGGAGTCAAAAAGAACAAGGAGTTTGATAGCTCTGTTGAAGACAAATCGTTTCTCGTCTCTGAGTAAAGGTGCATTTTCCATAGTTTAGATATACATTATGGTGGACCTGAGGGAAATCGAATCCCTGTCTTCGCAATGCGAATGCGATGTATTACCACTATACTACAGGCCCACACTCCCATACTACCGTATCGTCTTGAAAAACTCAAAACCCCGCATCCGCGGAGTTTTGAAAATACAAACTTCTTAAGTAGCTCAATATATCACCTGGTATTGCGGAAATAACGCAAGGTACAAGATCACAAACAGCACAAGCCACAAGAACTCTGCAACAAACACAGACCACATGGATCCGATCCCGTTCTTTGCCTGCATAATTGCCGCAGGTCCGCTGATTGCGGCAATATAGGCAATACCGATGGCAATCACCATAAATACCTGGATAATCGGTTCGCGCGAACCGCCTAATACGTTGAATCTTCCCAAAAGCATCACTCCGTAGGTGAGCAAAGCAACACATACCACTGAGATCAACCCCGCAACTAAATGGCGTACCGTAAAGGGATTAAAATGCCTTGATTGATTTGACGCCGACCCGCTGGTCACAACTTCCTGATGAGACGCGGGCTGAATCTTCTTTCGCTTGGCTATAAATCTGCTCCCCCAGTAGGCAAGGGCGATAATACCCGCGATAACAACCATGGCTATCACAAACGATCCTGTATACAACCGGAACCAGCTTTGGCTATAGGTACCATTCACGATAAAGGTCTCATTAGGCGCTAAGCTTTTTGCCTGCTTTTCCAAAGCACCGTAGGCGCCAATACTGCCCACCATGGTATCAAACGTTTCCGAAGAAACACTTTTTGAAGCAGATGGCATCATGAACATATCGGTCATCGGAACATCGTAATCCACCTGGGCTTTTTTGCCGCGCAAAAACAAATCGCTGTCAACATCAACCGCAACGTTCACGGTGCTGATACGTGCAGGTACCCGCAATGTCTCGAACGAAAAACGATACAGTCCTAAACTTTTATTTACATATCCTTTGGCGGCGTAGGCCACCACAATAGCGGTCGTTTCTCCTGAAACAACCGGATACGGAAGCGACAGCTCGTACACGTTACTATTTACGATATACTCAACCTTCTTGTATTCCGCATAAGATCGACGTCCGTAACGCCCTGTATAATCTGGAATTTGATATTGCAAACATTTATTTCCGGTATCGTACCGCACGCACGAAGAACTAATTTTTTGTTGATATATGGCAACCTCGTATGGCATGACGCGAGATACCTGAAACGAATAGGTGTCCATTGTTTCGTCGTTAGCGTTGGTGACCACCATGCGCGCATACACAATCGCTTCGCCGTTACCACGGAACACGACCGAATAGGCGTGTTCTTGACCGAACAAAAGTGTCCCTGGAGAGGAATCGGTACCGGGAGGCGCAATCGGCTCAACGGAGAGCGCTAAGCCGACGTTGCCCCATGTTAAAGATATAAGCATCAAGAATACGAAGATTTTTGTACGCATAAAAATGTTTTTACTTATATAAAAGCATACAACGAAGTTCCGTCCTTTTCGTGACAAAACCGTACCCAAGATTACTTACGTTTAATGACCCGCTTAACCGCCTCGGCAATATCTTCGGTGTGAAGCCCGTATTTATCCAAAAGTTCTTCCGGTTTGCCCGACTCGCCGAACCTGTCCTGCACCCCGACAAACTCTATGGGTAACGGATATTCGCGTGCGCAGAGTTCGGAAACCGCTCCCCCGAGCCCGCCACTTACCTGATGATCCTCCAAAATCACAAACGCACGGGAGACGTGCCCATGATCAATGACGGTTTTTGCATCCAAAGGTTTTATAGTCGGAATATGTAAAACCTCCGTAAAAATATTCTCGCTCGCAAGACTACGGGCCGCACACAGCGCATAATACACCATTGGCCCGGATACGATAATACTCGTAACCGGAGATTCGTGCTCCCAGACAACGTATGCTCTACCGATATCGAACGGTGTCGCTTGCGTGGTTATGCGAGGGGTTTTCGGGCGAACCAACCGAACGTACGCCGGATCGCGAGTTTGAGCTATAGCACCAATAACTTTAACGGTTTCATTATAATCACACGGGGTAAACACCGTCATATTAGGAAGGGTTCGCATTAAGGCGATATCCTCAAGGGCTTGGTGCGTGGCGCCGTCCGGCCCGGTCATAAGTCCGGCATGGGCACCGATGATTTTCACCGGAACATTGTTATAACACACCGTGGTACGTATTTGTTCCCAGTTCCTCCCGGGAGAGAAAACAGCGTACGAAGCAATAAACGGGATCTTTCCTGAAGCGGCTAAGCCGGATGCTACTCCTACCATATTCTGTTCCGCGACACCGCATTCGAAAAACCGTTCGGGAAACCTTTTCGCGAACTCTCCGATATTAACCGAATCGCGAAGGTCCGCGGTCAAAACCACGATGTCTTTGTTTTTTTCTCCCAACTCCAAAAGAGCATCCTGAAGCCCATCGCGTATCGAAACCATCTCCGTTGTTTCTGCGAAAATTTCCTGGTTTAATTGTAACTTTTCGTTCAACATACTACTCAAATTCAATTGTCCCCTTAAGGGTGCGTAAATCGCGAATCGCTTCCTGGGCTTCGTTCGACCCGGGAACCTTGCCGTGCCAATCAGGATTGAACTCCATAAAATCAACCCCCTTGCCCGGAATCGTATGGCAGATAATCGCCACCGGCTTTTCGTAGATTGAATGCGCCAGGTTGCAGGCATCAATAATAGCCGTAATATTGTGTCCGTCTACCTCGATAACGTGCCAGCCGAAAGCTTCGTACTTTTCCTTGAATGGCTCAAGCGGCATAACATCTTCGGTAAACCCGTCAATCTGGATGCCGTTGCGGTCGATAAGCGCGGTAATGTTTGCCAACCGGTACTTAGAGATGAACATGACCGCCTCCCAGGTGCTGCCCTCGTCGTGTTCCCCGTCGGACAAAACGCAAAAAATATCGTGCTTTTCGTTATCCAATTTCGCGTCAAGCGCCATACCCGCAGCCTGGGATAATCCCGATCCGAGCGGCCCAGATGTTGTCTCAATCCCGGGCAAGGATTCGCGATGAGGATGCCCCTGAAGCCGGCTGTTGAGAACTCTAAGTGTCAACAGCTCTTCTTTTTCAAAATATCCGCACGCGGCTAAGGTTGCGTACAACACCGGGCAAATGTGGCCATTCGAAAGCACCACCCGATCTCGTTCGTTCCATCCCGGGTTCTTCGGATCGTGGTTCAACACGCGAAAATACAAGGCCGTGAATACATCCGCCATCCCCAACGCGCCCGCGCTGTGCCCGGATCCCGCCGCTGTAAGCATTTTGATCACGTCCTGACGAATGTCGTACGCTGTTTTCTCCAGTTGTTCCGTGGTCAAATGTAAAAAAGGATTCATATGTTTATACTAATCCTTTGGCTTTGTTTTTCAAATACTCCAAAGCGCGTATAGGATCCGTGGAATTGAACACAAACGAAGTGGAAGCGATAATATCCGCTCCGGATTTTTTGATTGACTCGATGGTATCCGGATTCACGCCAATATCCCACTCGGTTCTAAACCCAAGTTTTTTTGTCGTACGCAACCCAACGAGCGCCACCATGCGGTACAACGACGGCTCGTGAAATGCTTGCTTTGACGGCCCCGGAACTCCGGCCAAGATTTGCACCACATCACAAAACTTCAAAATACTATCCGCTTGTTTCGGCTCGACATGAATACCTAAGGAAATCCCAAACTCAACCCAATTGTCCTTGCAAATTTGTGCCAAACCAGCTATTCGTTTTGAAAGCGAACTATGGAAAATCGCTCCGATCCCCTTGGGAGCGATCCCCTCCCATTGCACAATAATTCTCCGGCTTCCGGCTTGTATCCACGGTTTTATATATTCTTCGGGATTGCGAACCATCAAATGCGCCGCAAAACGAACGGGCCGGGTAAAGTGTAAATTTGCCATATCGCCTGGCGCATTCCAGGTGACCACAGATCCCAATGTGCCGTCGCTGATATCCAGCTCGATCCAATCCGCGGCCAAAGCAACGCTCTCAATGCGCTTTTTCACCAAGACCCATTCTGTTTCGTTTACCGAAGGTATAATTTCTAACATTGCTGCACACTTTAGTTCCCTTGTTCGATCACCTTAATCTTATTCAAACGCCGTTGGTACTTCGGATCTGATTTGAATGTCTCGTGCAAAAAACGATCGACCATTAAATATGCGTCGGTATCGTTCACAAAATCCGTAGGAATGACGAGCACATTAATATTGTCGTCTCGTCTCTGCGCCGTAATCATATCTGGATTCTCTCCGACACCGGCACGGATACCGTCGAATTTATTAAGAACAATGTTCATGCCCGCGCCCGAACCGCATAGCGCTATACCAACATTATCTTTATACCCCAGGACTTTTTCTGCCAGTAAGCGAGCGTAGTCGGGGTAGTCGTCCCCGGGCTTCAATTCAACCGCGCCAAGATCTTCATATACCACTTTTTTAAGGAAGAGATATGTCTTAATCTTTTCCTTAAGCGTAAATCCACGATGATCCGCCGCCAAAAAAAGCATATTAAAGAATCGTCTTTATTTTCCGGGCATGTTCCAAGAGTGTACGCGTATAGCCCATTTCATTGTCATACCACGACAAAACCTTCACCAAATCGCCATCAACGACCCTGGTCATCGGAAGATCGACAATTGCTCCGAATTCCTGACCGATAATGTCGGAAGAAACTATCTGTTCGTCGGTTACCGCCAAAATCTTATTCCATCGTGGATGTTTGCTTGCTTCGATCAAAAAGCCATTCACCTCGTCGACTGTGGTAGGACGATTGGCGACAAATGTAATATCCGAAACTGATCCGGCGACAACCGGTACCCGAAACGCCAAACCATCGAACTTTCCCTGTAGATCCTTGATAGCCCGGGTGACTGCCACAGCTGCGCCTGTGGTTGATGGTGCAATATTGTACGCACCCGATCTTCCCCGGCGATAATCAACCCCCTTTGTCGGCCCATCGACAAGATTTTGTGTCGCCGTCAAAGCGTGTACTGTAGAAAGCATCGCTTTTTTAATGCCGATCTTTTCGTGAAGCACCTGGATAACCGGATGTGCGGAATTGGTAGTGCATGAAGCATTTGAAGAAATACTGCAGGTTTTTAAATCATCTTCGTTTATTCCTAAGAGAACCGTTTTCCCGTTCGGTCCATCTTCGTCCTTGGTCGGAGCGGAAATTAAAACCCGCTTGGCTCCGGCTTTTATATGCGCCTCTGATTTTTCATATGACTCGAAAAAACCCGTTGACTCAATTACCAAATCAACCTCGAGGTCCTGCCACGGCAAATTCAATGGATCTTTTTCCTGAAATACCAGGATGCGCCTACCTTCTATCACTAATTTGGCGGTGCTCGTCGTCTTGCCCACTGTTTCATTCCCTATTTCCAAAACAACGTTCTTTTGATAGCTCCGATAGACGGTATCGTGTTTCAAAAGATAGACAAGGTTAGCGGCGTCACCAAGATCGTTAATGGCAACGAACTCAAAGTCCTGATCGCCGAATCCCAGGCGAAACGCAAGCCTTCCAATCCGACCGAACCCGTTAATCGCGATGCGAAGTGGTTTTTGCATACGTTATTGATTATCAATAATAGTTTCCGTGTTGTTGTTTTTCGCTATCTCATTGGCAACTTCCTCTAACTCCGTAACGGTTTTCATCGGACCGAGTTGGGTGGTGATATAACCGGGAAATCTTTCAAAATATACCCTGTCCTCGCTTTCATGGAGCTCTACGCCCATTTCCCGATGCAACGGAAATAATTTTATGTGTGCATGATTGACCCCTGTACCGTCCATACCTATACCCACGCGATCCACATGGAGCCCTTTTTGCAAAAGAAAAACCACGCTACGGCTTGCGTTTAAAAGTGCAGTGTAGGCGACATCATCCATATCGAATATATGGGAAGAAAAATGGAACCGGGGAATCACCAGGGTCATTCCCTTCACGTTCGGATTAATATCTAAAATCGCGATATGACGGTTATCCTGCCATATTTTCACACTCGGAATTTCTCCGGAAATGATCTTACAAAAAATACAATCCATAAGGTAATTCAAAGATTTAAAATAAAAAATTAAAAATTAAAAACTATTTTATTTTTGAACTTTGCTTTATATTTTTGCTTTTTGCTGTCTGCTTTTTAAATTTTAGCAGGTATCCCGCAACGCCGAACGCTACCGACACGTTCAATGACTCTTTTTTACCGAACATCGGGATATATATAATTTTATCACACCGGGAAAGGATGCGCTTATCAATACCGCGTACTTCATAACCGACAATGAGTGCGTATTTTTGAGAATGGCGAAGCCGGTAATCTCGAATGTTAATCGCCCGACGATCCTGCTCCAGGGCAATAACCCGGAATCCTTCTTGTTTTAACCTCCGTATCACATCTCCGGTTTGTTTCACCTTTTCCCATGGAACATACCCTTCGGCGCCCAATGCTGTTTTGGCTAATTCTTTTCCCGCTTTCCCTGATTGACCCGGAACGGGCGTCGTCCCACACAAAAATAATTTACCGACTCCTAAAGCATCTGCAGTACGAAAAATCGCTCCCACATTGAGAGCGCTCCGGATATTGTCGAGAATAACGTAAATCATAGTAACCCGCCTTTAATGCTTATTAAGATAGTCCAGGCAGGAAAGTGCGGCACTGATGCCTTGGCCCGCCGCAATGCCAATCTGTTTGTAAGGAGTGTCGGTGACGTCGCCTGCGGCAAAAATTCCGGGAACTGAGGTGCACATGATTTTATCCACCACTATTTCACCCCGTTCATTGCGTTCCATTGTGGAGGGCACAAAACCGGTATTCGGGATTAATCCGATATGAATGAATACCCCATTTGTTTTCAGCTGTTTCGTCTCGTGGGTTATCGTATCTTCGTACTCGATCCCGCTCACAAAAGCATCGCCCATAATCCTCTTGCTCATCGCATTGGGAATCAGGGTCACCCGGGAAGAGTTCTTTAAGCGTGCAATCAGAGACGCATCGCCTTTCATGTCGGGATTCTTGGTTAAAACATAGGCATGCTCGGCAATATCGTTTAACATGATGCCTGATTCATTGGCAGAATCTCCGCCACCGATGGTAACCGTTGTCTTCCCCTTAAAAACCGGACCATCACATACAGTACAATAGCTTATTCCTTTCCCTCTAAATTCCTTCTCGCCCGGTATTCCGAGTTCTTTAGGGTGCCCTCCTGTGGCAATAATGATCGTACGAGATTCATAAATCCGGTCTTCATCGCCCGCCTTTGCCTGTACCGAAAATCCTTTTTCACCAACTACCAATCCTGTAACTGTTAGACCAAGTTCAGGATGGATATCGTACAATCGGGCATGATTCACAAATCCTTCGGTCAATTTCCAACCATCGGTCATGCCGACTCCGGGATAATTTCCGATCTCTCCCGATAAAAGCATCTCCCCTCCAGCATCATAAGAAATAACACGCGGCATAATCCCTCGCCGGGCACAGTAGATGGCCGCGGAGATCCCCGCCGCCGAAGAGCCGATAATAAGCACCTGGTCCATACTGTAATTAGACTACAAATCAAGCTGAATATCGAGAAGCTGGGCAATGGCGCGCCGATTAAACCCAACCACGATAGTCCCTTTCACATCAAGCACAGGTACGCCCATCTGACCAGATCTTTGGACCATTTCCTGAAATGACTGTTCGTTCTTGCTCACATCAATCTCTTGATAGGCAATATTATTCTTTTTGAGAAAATCTTTCGCCATTTGGCAATACGGGCATACCGGTGTCGAGTACACCTTCACGGTCGAAATTTCTGATGCCTGATTTTGTACTGAAGATTCTGTCATAATAATGGTGTTGTTATTTACTCTCTTAAGACAAAAACCCGCCGAGTGAACCCAGCGGATTTTTATTGCTTTAATCTGCACTTGTAAGGCTAAATCCTTTTGCGTGGTACTCCCAAAACTTTCCCTGATCACCGGCACAGCGCGCCGCTTCCGCGATCATCTGGGATTCTTCCCCGAAAATGACCATATCCTTGAACACGAAACGTGCCTTTCCGGTATCAATGTATTTTTCCTGTAATTGCGTCAGGATTTCGTCATGAAACTTCTTGCAATACCCGCATCGGTAATCTCCGTACTCAACAATAAGATGGGGCGCACTTTCTTTTCCTAAAAATGAGAATCCCGGTATATCAGGTTGCAAGGGTCCCTTCTCCCCAGAGGCGAGCTGTTTGTCGAATTCGGTCAGGGGCAATGCTCCCACCAGTAATGTCCCGTTGATAATGGAAGATGGTGTTCCTTGTATCCCCAAATCTCTTCCTTCTTCGGTAGAAGTTTCCACTAACCCTTTATACTTGCGCGAAGTGAGACATGCGGTGAATGTTTCGGTATTAAGATCAAGTGATTCCGCAACCGCAACCAGCTGATCGTTGATAGACTTTGATGCGGGTGACGCTGTAGGGACGCTACCGGGTGAAATGTCCGGGCGTCCCGGTTGTACCGGTCGAGACGCTACCCAAACAATAACACCGATAATTGCCAGTAAAGAAAATATACTCAGCCCATTCTGTTTTAAAAAAACAAGA
Source organism: Parcubacteria group bacterium GW2011_GWF1_45_5 (assembly GCA_001001795.1). GTDB lineage: Bacteria > Patescibacteriota > Minisyncoccia > UBA6257 > Brennerbacteraceae > GWF1-45-5. Next base: position 26,775 of record LCLB01000007.1, on the reverse strand, counting down.
GTTTTTTGCATGATGCACGAATAATTAATTGGTATTCTTATAGTATCAAACTGTTTTAAAATTGCAAATGACAAAACATGCCATTATCCATCTCTGTGGTATGATAAATACAGCATGATGCAAACCAAAAAAATCATCCTTATTTTGGGCGACACCCTTGTATTCTGGATGGCGTTCGCCCTTATGCTTTTTTCCCGTTGGCATGGCCGGATAGATATAGAACTGCTTTTAGGACACTTTATTCCCTTTTTGTTTGTTTTTGGCATCGTGCTCATAACCCTGTACGCAATGGGGCTGTACTCGGCACAATACTTGCTGGGGAAAATCGAATGGATTACGAGCGCCATCATCGGACTGCTACTTATCTTGTTTTCGAATGCGACCTTCTTCTATTTCTACAGCAGAATCGACCCGAGCGTCACGCCTCGCGGAAGCCTGATTTTGAACTGGATTATTTTTTCTGTGCTCTTCATGGTATGGCGAATCGCCATTGAGCGCGTCATTCTTGTTAATTTAACCGAACGAACCGTAATTGTAGGAAACGATCGCCATGCGATTCAGTTGGCGGAAATCCTCAAGCACGCACGGGGGATCGGATTCGAAATCGTCAACATTGTTCCGGGCACCCCGGAAACATATGCCACGCTCGCCGACACGGTCAAAATGGAACGAGTACAAAACATTATTTTCCTGGAAACTCCCAATCAACTTGAAGCGCATAGCATCCTGAAAGATCTCATAGAACTAAATATCAATTGCTACGACAGGGCATCGTTTTACGAACAACGGCTCCAAAAAATCCAAATCGAATCCATTTCTCATGTATGGATTCTCAACAATATCCTGAAAAGGAAATCACCGCTCGCCCTTGCCACACACGACCTTATCCAAAGAATCACTGCTCTCTGTTTTTCGGTTATTTTAATGCCCCTTGGTATGTTGATAACGCTGATCATAACCGTTGCGAACCGCCAATTGCCATTGTATGTCCAAAAACGTATCGGAAAGGATAAAAAACCATTCATGCTCTATAAATTCAAAACAATGTACGATAATGCGGAAAAGGGCGGCCCTCAATGGGCAACCCAACATGACCCCCGTATCACTCCGATAGGAAAAATCCTACGTGCCACGCACTTGGACGAACTGCCTCAGTTCATAAATATTATTAAAGGAGATATGGCGTTCGTTGGTCCGCGACCCGAGCGTCCAGAATTTGTTTCCGATCTCGAAAAAAATATCCCTTTTTACGACATGCGCCACCACGTCAAACCGGGGGTAACCGGATGGGCCCAAATCAATTACCCCTACGGGGCCTCCATTGAAGACGCGAAGGAAAAATTGCAATATGACCTTTATTACCTTAAAGAACGATCGATCCTTGTCGATCTTATGATTATTGTCCGCACCATACGGTTTTTCTTCCAAAATCCGTCACGCGCGTAGTTTCGCCAACGCTTCTTTGATCGCGGTAACCATGAAAAAACTTCCCCCTAAAACAAGGATGATGATCTGGCGCGCACGAAGCAAAACCGCCAGGGAAAGGCTGATATGATCAGGAACCCCTAAAATGGATCCCGATAAAAACGCCCCCGCCTCCCCAAACCCAAGGCCACCAAATGCAGGTACTCCATTGAAAAAATAAATAACAAGATAAAATACGAATACCTGGGTTACCGAAGGGTGCACTCCCAAGAATGAAAGGATTAAAAATATTTGAGCCAGCTCCCATACAAAACCGATTACTGTTATAAGGGAAGCGAGAATCAGGTATTTACGCGATTCTTTCACGAAAAACGAAAGTCCATAATCGAAAAGTTGTACTGCCTCGACGCTCTTTTCATTCAAAGGAATGCATTTGACCAGAAACCTGGATAAAGTACCCGGTTTCAGGATGCGCCGTAAAAGGAAAAAACAGGAAACAAGCACGACGCATGCCCCGGCAAAAGCCCATTCGGCGCGAAACAACCCTTGGAATAAAACGTGCAAAAGCAAAAGAGACCCCCCTCCTATATTGACGATAAGAATAAGTATAAAATCGAAAAATACGGAAGCGAAACTAGCCGGCACCGAAATACCATGACGCTGTAACTCCATGCCTTTGAAAGTTTCGCTTGAAATCTCGAATGACGGGACTACGAATGAAACGGCGGAAGCTTTGGTAATCCGCTTCATGAGTCTCCATAACGACTCACGGTATCCGAAACCGCGCAAGATAATGTACCAGCGAACAGCGGAAATAAAAACAATGCCGAACACAAATACTAAAAGAGAAAGTATTTGTAAAAAGGAAAGGGTTTTGATGGCAGTGCCTATGTTTATCAAATCTACCTGCCGGCCGACATACCATAGGGCGCCGATGCCCATGGAACAAAGCGCCAAAAACACAATCCGGTTCCCCGCCGGGCGGCTGAAAAAAGACAGCACCTGACCGATAATGTTTTTAATTTTTAAAAACATATTTTTTGACATAGCTCCAGTAAGAATCTACTCCTTGTTCGTTAAGCCAATACCACCACTCGACCCCCCATAAGTATACCCGGGGAATACGCGTTTGAGCAGCGTACATAACAGATTTTTCGAACTTTTGAGGGGACAAAGTTGCCATCTGCTCTTTAATAGAAACGGACTTTAAATCTTCGGTAAACCAAGGTTCCAGTTGCAACTCGGTAACCATTAAAATCTTTCCGAATAGGGCACTCATTACTCTTGCCTTGTAGCCGTAAAATAAAGGAGGAAGTGGATAGGAAACTCTCCAGGAAAACCACCGCGTTTTAAACACCGCTTCCCGATACAGAGAAATACCGGCTGCGTCACCATACCAGAATGGACGAAGCCACGTACTCATTTCCCCGCTCCCGGTTACCAGCACAGGATGATTGGGATCAATGGACCGTACGAGTTTAAGTTCGTCTTGAAATTCCTTAGCGGACGGTTTAGGACAATCGCCAAACTTGAAAAATAATTCATTCTCGACCTGCCAATACTCCAAAGAACGAGATGGAGCATAACGTTTGATAAGTGTAGCCATGTATTCTTTCAACTTCCCAAAATGCTCGTTGGGATCAGTGCCGCGAACCCATTCAGGAATATGGCACTCCGGCCAGCGCGGAACTTTTTCCCCGATAATAAGCGTAACCTTCATGTCGCGATCTTGTGCAATTTTAAAATACTCATCGATCTCAGAAAAATCGTATACTCCGCGTGTTTTTTCTATGCGATCCCAATAAGCGACGAGTCGGATATACCGAGGCTGTAATTCGTTTACGATAGCCAAAAATGTCGATGTTGCCTGAAGCCCCAGCGACTCCGCTTGTTTTGAAGAATACACAATACCCGGCTCAAGAATGGAAAATTCCTTATTCTTAATGGTGTCGAATCCATACCCGACCCACCCCGCGATACCGAAAGGAATCCATAAGATAATCGCAAACAAACTGCTTAAAAAACTCCCCATAATACAGATATTGTAGCACGGAGATTGCTGTCGAATAGCAAACAAAATACCCCTTAAGGGGTGTTTTGTTTGCAAAACTCAACCGAAAATATTACGCGGCTTTCCGTAACTGAGCAATCTTTCCCCGCCAGTATGCTTTTTTCCCGACTTGAAATCCCGAAAAACCCAATGCTCCAAAACTTGAAGCAAGAAGCGCACTCAGCATGCTCATATCAACACCGGTATCGATATCGGTCGCTCCCAATACCCGTCCGCTCTTAGATACCCAGATATTGGCGGTATCGGTAGCGGCAAGTGTATTGTTGCTTCCTTTTACAGTTACGGTATTGATCAGTTTGGTGACGAAGCTGGTGAAATACGTATTCTCGCGAACCGTAGAACGAAACTTAACGGTTTAATTCCGTCACCTGCAACCGATCCATCAACAGTAGTACTGCCGGCAATATAGGTGAGGCCCGCAGGCAGAGTATCGTGTACCATCACATCGGTTGATGCCGTCCCGCCGGTTCCGGTTACCACAATAGAAAACTCAAGCACGCGGCCAGGAACAGTATTAACATCCTCAAGGTAAATACCGCTTGGGGTATTGAGATCATTGGTATCACGCACGGTTTTTTGCGAAGAAATAGTCGCTGTCGGGTTCGTTCCCTGAATAGTTACCACCACTTCGGCAGTATCGGAAACCTCGCTGATTGAGCTCGCCCACGCACGGGATGAATTGGTAAGGACATTGGTCCCCACCGGAAGCCCGGACATAACGTATGCGGAAAACTTGATTTGCTTATGGCTACCTTGATACAAATCTCCAAGATACAGCCCTGATGACAGTAAGGTGTCGGGAGAAGTATATCCGTCCACTTTCACCGATCCTTCGATAAAATCAAGATAACCCGGCAAAATATCTTTCACGTACGTTGCGGGCGCATTGCCCGAACCGTTGGTATAAACATCGATGCTGAACTCAACCATATCGCCCTGATTAGCGTTTACCGAATTCAAAAACGAAGAGTTTTGAGAGATATTGCGTGCCAACTTTGAAACCGACAAATACGTATAAATATTGCTTTGCACCACTACTTGCACGGTGTCGGTAGCCGACTGTGATCCGTTCCAGCAAGTAATCGTATAAGTATATGTCCCTTGTGGTTTATCATTCACTGCCTGGGAACCGCTCAATGCCTTTGACCCTGACCAGGCATTGGAAGCCGAGCAGGTGTTAGCGTTTTGAGAAGTCCAGGTCAAGGTGTAATCAGCCGGCTCCTGAAGATAGATGGTCGAGTCAGAACCGTTTACTTTGAGGTCAACGGTGGGGAAAACAATCACTTCGGGGACATAGGAAAATGCCATAAAATAATCTTCGAAATCATAATCCCCAACCCATTCCGGCCAGTCTGCCCAGCACATATCCTGGACAATCGGCTCGCCTGCCTCGCGCGCCCATGCTATTTCATTAGAAACGTTCACGATGGGATAATATCCTGTCCGCACGCCGCCGGTGCGTGGCAAAGTGAATCCTGATCCGCATCGGTCGCCGCTATGGGGCGCATGCCAACCGACCGCCAATCCGTCACCCACATCGGTAGTTTTCACGTATACATAATCTCCTTGGTTCACAGACAAGGTGGTATCAATAATTTCTTCAGTATCCTGAATAGTAATGGTTTTGATAGTTGCACCTTTGGTTAGTTTTACCTGGATGCTGCCCGCCATACTCCCTGAGGCACCGGAAAGAATCTGAAAATACAACCGCACCTCACCCGCCTTAGGGAACGGTCCGATTTTCGCGCCGTTCTTTTGATAGTCGATAGTATCTCCGTTGAATTTGCTGGTGGCGGTGCAGTTATATCCGCTGCATGATACGGTAACGCCCAAATCGACATCGGAACCCGCGTTGGCAACCGAAAAGACGGTCACGGACAACGCGAAAGCAAGTAACACGATTTTTATGATTTTTGTAAAAATTTTCATATAGGTAAAGTATTTCTACTTGTTTGTATATTATATCACAAAACAAGAAAATAAGCAATATACCGTCTTATTCTTAATTCCACGCATAATGCTATACCTCCGCACTTGTAATTTAGAAAGCGCCGCATCCTGCCCCGTACACCCAATAAAATGAACAATCTATATGGCTTGTTTGAGAGATAACAAATGAGGGGGTATACTTTTCATATGTTTACTATGGGCTTTAAAAACTACCTGGTTATATTTCTCAAGTACTTCATCGGGTATTTTTTACTCGTCTTCTGTATTCTTATCTTGGTCTTCAACGGCAGGGCAATGATTGCCCAGGCCCGCTGGAACATCGGCCAATGGATAAGCCAGGAACGCCCTACCGCCAGTCCTTCTCCTTTTACCCCTACTTCAACCCAAGCCGTTGATCCGGAACTCCGGGCCATGATAAAAACCGTTCCTTTTACCGAATCGGAAACTTATATTGTTATTGAAAAAATAAGAACAATCGCTCCGGTGGTATTCCCTGATAGTTTGGATAACGTCGTGCTTTTGAAATCATTGGAAAAAGGAGTCATCAAATACAAGGACTCCACCCAGATCGGCGAACCCGGCACCGCGATTTTATTGGGACACAGCTCGGCATACCCGTGGTACCGCGGGGAATACGGATCAGTGTTTGCTCTCCTTGAAAAGCTTGAAAACGGCGATCAGTTTGCCTTAACCACCAAAAACGGAAAAACATTTTACTATCGGGTGGATCGCAAACAAATCATTATTCCCAAAGATTTTAAAATCGATATCAAAGACGGACAATCGCATATAGTGCTTATCAGCTGCTGGCCCGTACGCAGCAACAAAATGCGGATGACCGTCTGGAGCGATTTGATTAAAGTGGAATAGTCCGCGGACTTCCTATCCGACTGGTTTCCTTTTTCAGTTAATCCCTAAAAAGGTATTTTGAGCATTGCCTTTACGCAGTTTCCGCAACCCCATATCAGTATCACCCCAAAAGTAAAAACAGAATAATGCGCTTCTGCGCAATTCTCACAGTCCTGACGAGCTTGGTATCGCCCGTGGCGATTCGTCAGGACGAGAGTATAAATAATTCTCGGCCGCTGGAGCCGAGAATTATTGGTGCAAAGAGGTGTATTGTTCTGTTTTTACAGCACCCTTACGTTCCACTGCAGCAACTGATCGGTATCGGGCATGGCGAGCATGGTTGCGGCAAAAATAATCAAAAGTATAGCTCCCATGAACGCGCTTGGTTGTGGCGTGTACACCCGGGAAAAGATCCCCAAAACAGTCACGATTCCCAGATACCCGAGCATCAACCAATACATCCAGGAAGGATTGGACATGGTATCAATCATAAAATTCCACGCGGTCATGCTGCGCGTTTGCGCGCCCGCAACCGCACTGGGCCTGCCGATAACCGGTCCACTGTACGGAGTCGGGCTTGCGGATACTCCGGGGCTGGGTTCGGTAATGTCTCCGGCAACAATGGGCTCAACCGTAAATAATGGTTGAAAAGACGGTATCGCGATGACGGGACTTGGTACGGGAATAATTGATACGACCGGAGTCGGTGACGGGTTTATAGTCGGACTGGGTTTGATGGTTGGGATGGGAGTTGCGCTTGGCTGAACCGCTGCGATTTTCGGGGAGCCGAACATCTGCACCACTACCGTAGTATTCTGGCCGTCGACCTTTCCCTGCACCACGGCGATTCCGATTTCCTGGTACTTGTCGTTTAAAATGTTTTGGCGGTGGCCCGGTGAATTCATCCAGGCATTAACCACGTCGCTCGATTCCAAAAAATCAATCGCCAAATTCTCGCCCGCGTACCGGTAGCTATACCCGCTATTCTTGAACCAATACCACGGCGTGACTCCCTGGGGCGATACGTGAGCGAAATAATTATTCAAAACCATGTCCATTGCCTTTTGTTTTGCCGCATTATCCAGGGTTGGATTTTCTTTCAAAACCGCCAACCCGTTGTTCTGCCGTTGCTGATTGGTTAAATGTAATACCAGTTGCTGGCTCACGTCCGCAAAAAAATTCGTTTTGGGAAACACCAATCCCAATCCGATAGAAAACACTTTGATCGTAATGATAATCAACGCGTAAAACACCAGCGCCTGGGTGCGCAAAGAATACGGATAAAAACCGTTTTCCTTGCACGGCATAAAAAATCCCTTGATGTTTTTTATGAAAGATATAAACGGTGTTTTCATACGCTCATATTATACCATATTTATAGTATTTTAACAAACCATAATGCCCTCTTTATATCATAACACAGCCCCGCTTAGTGAGACTGGGAAATTGGTATTGCAATGATTTCACCAATTCGCCAATCTTACTAACGACCTTCCTGTCCATTGAACCGCGGATACCATGAATCGGAATAAGTTTTCCATAATATTCTCCGTCCCGAACCATTACCCCCTTGATTGTCCCCCGCTGCTGCCCAGAAGCTCGCCCCATACTTGAGCCACCGCATCTGCCAATGTACTATCCATTTGTTTCCCTGTATCCAAGTATTGGGACACCATTGGTTCGATCCTGGAAGCAGCCAGGGCTATTAACTCCCCATAGTTGTCCTTTTTAACATTTTCTTTTAGAGGTTTCTGCTCTATTTTAAATATCTCGCCCATACGTTCTGCCGCAATCCGTTCTAAATAATTGTGGGATACACCCCCCGAAGCCATAGTGTAGAGCACGGTTTCCTTTAAAAGATGTTTCCATTTGTAGTCCCTTTCCAGCTTTATATTTAAGGGGGATAGAATCCTCTCCCAAGCGTCTTTAATGAGTTTATCTGAAATCGAAGATTGATAATCTATTTTATGACACGCTTCGTGCAAAATAGTATTTACAACAGTGGCTAGTTTTTCGCGTTTAGTACGGCTAAGTGCGAGCAAAATAGCACTCGGGTACTCTTGCTTTACGTGTGCCACTGGTGTATCAGAATTCCAATGCGAAGCAAATTTTACCTCTAATGCGGCATCAAAAGGAATAACCGAGTAAAACAAAAAGATCTTATTGAAAGCTTGGTCGAATTTTCGTGTATCAGGAAGAACCCCTTGTAATAAATTTTTCCAGGATTCCAAAAGTGGTAATTCCAGATCCCATACAATCTCAAATTTCTGTTTGAAAGCTGTTTGCACAGCCCCCCATTGAGACTCTTCTGTTTTGTCTTTTATCGGCTCGCCTGCATATCGCGCCCACAGCCATAAGAAACCATGCTTATCTTTCTGCAATATTAATTTCAACGCTTCAAGGGTATCTTGCTCGTTTTGAGTGAGCGGACCAACGAATTTAAGATAGAAATCGGCTTTCTGCCGCGAAAAATACCAGCCCCATTTTATTAATGACTGCACCCAATACGCAAAACAAACATCACGGTCAATAATAAAACTAAATGAAAACATGGTAATACTAAATCATACCTTGCTTCGGGAAAGTACACCACCCAGTATGGGTGGTGTACGGACGCCATGGCATGGCCGGCTATTGATCCGCCTCATACTGGTCGCTGCTAACATCTCCAGTATCGCCGAGATTGCCTTGCTCAGAAGCCGTCTGGTCGTCCCAGCCACCTTGTTCGGGTTGCTGTTGGACCGGTTCAGGCTGCTGTTGTGATGGTTCTGGTTGTTGCGCTGGTTCGGACTGCTGGCTCTGCGCTCCAGGACCATGTGCTATCAGGCCGTCCATTTTTCTCACCTCCTTTCTGTGTGAGATATGCTCTTTTGGAACGAAAAGAGTTATTTAATTTTCACACTTTTACAAATACATGTTAATGTATCGAAAAACGCATAAACACAGCCCTTGTTACAGGGATTATGACTTATGACTAATGAATAAATCCGATTAATTAAGGCGAAAAAACCGTGCTCACCGAATTTTCCACTGCCGGCAATAACGATATCCTTGAGACCAGTCCCGAGTTTAACCGAGGGATAATCTCAAACCAGGAAAATGCCTTCACAATGACGCGTAGGGTGGCAGTCTTACTGCCCCCTGCACCGGAACAGGTCAAGGTATAAATGTGTTCTCCGGCTACCGCAACATTTTTCACTTTCTTGGAGCCACTCGTTCCCACACTTCCGCGCCAATCATTACTGCACGATCCGCTGCTACACCCCGCGGTGCAGGATGACGCGTAGTCGGTGGACCAGACAATATTTAAGTTATAAATGCTTGCCTGGTTTTTCAAGAGGAGATAGTACCCCTTGTTCTGATCTGAAAATACACGAAACGGTATGTTGGTTACCTCAAATGAATCTATAGATGGTGCAGGTACAGGGACTGGATCAGATCCCGAGGTAGGAGTATATTCCTGAACAGTCGTGCACGTCGGAGCCCAGCATCCATCAGAATCAGGGCCTGCGTTCCCGGTACAGAAAAAACGCTGACACGTTGCCGAGTCGCACCTATACTTAATTGTTGGTGGAGTGCCTGAGGCAGGAAGAGCAGTACAGGATGCATTGACAGTTTGGGAGCCCTGACACGCCGCATTACATGCGGCAAGAGTTGGATAAGTAATACTCCCATAGGTTACGGAACTCCAATTAACACAATTATCAACGTTTCTCTTTGGGTTACACGAGCAAGGATAAGAATAAAAATTATATGTGACGTTTCCGCAGTTCTCCCGATTCCTACAAGTGACCCAGGTGCAGGCGGTTGCGGGATTCGCAACGCAACTGGTAAGGCATCTGTCTAAGCCAGAACTATTATGAGGGATTAAATCGTCATCGGTAATAAATATGCCATTGCATCGAATCGTTTGATACTGTTTTCTAACGGTATTGCATATCAAATATGAGCCAATCTGCACGTCTGTCCCACAGGCAACAAATCCCTCTTTTATCTCACTATAGGCCGGATAGCACATCACGGGTGTCGCGTGAACTACGGTATACATGCCTGCGTATGCCGCCACCGTGATGAAGAAACAAAGTAAAAATAATTTTGATTTCATTTTCATAAAGATATCTATATAAAAAGTATAGAAGAACAATAGAAAAGGTCAAGCGCGAGCTTGACCTTTCCTCCTTTATGGAACCCAGTCATCCGGTGGGAAACAGATGATGAAGGTTGCCGTCTGGTCCATGACGTAGACATAATCTCCGCCATCGATCTCCAAGAAACTGGAAGGGAGCTCAACGAGAGCGCCCTCGGGACCAATCTGGTACTCAGACAGCCATCCACCGTGACCGTCGCCGAACTTGACAGTCACGGGAACCTCCGACAACAGCCACAGTCTTCCCGTGTTCGCCGTGACTGAAACGGCGAAGTACCCTCCGCTTGGAACAAGGTCTCGAGTAACGACACAGTTCCAGACGTCCGGGAGAACCACTTCGGTCGGGGTGACAGTCACAGTGGCCGTCGGCGTTTCGGTCGGTGCCGCAGCCGTAGGGCTGGGCGCGACCGTTACAGTCGACGGAATGACAATCGGTGGAATAACGACCACCGGCTCCGCATTAAAAACGCGGGAATTGGCAACTGCGATCGGTGCGACGATCACAGCCACCAAGGACAGGGCAGTCACCATCACAAGGATGATGGCTGTCGGGTGGTTCCACAACGAGTGTCGTGGAACCATGACATGTTGAGTGGTCATTGTATTCTCCTTTCTCGCCCCGCGGAACAGCGGGACAAAGATGACCGATGATATATATAACGAGCTTGAATTGATTTATTATAGCACAATGGGAGTGGAATAACAAAACAAGGACACTTATCCACAGAGGTGTCAATTAGGTGGAAATAGGGTTATAACTATCGGTTCTTTCCGGTTATAGAGAAATACTATTGGTGGCTTTCGGAGTGCCCTGGACAGGATTACTAATGCTATCGAGCCCGTTTATTGTAGTGCCGTTGTTCGTTTGCCAGTTTAGCGCACTATCGCCTTCCCCTTCCCACTGCACCCGCTCCATGGTTGTTTTTATTGTATTATCGCCTGCATACCACGCACTATCGCTACATCCGATTGTATCAACTATATTACCGCCGCCATTAACCAACTCCAATGTTTCGCACGTGTTGTTCAGGGCACCCGTGTAAATCAAATCCGCCCCAATGTCGCTGATCGTGGTATCATCGGTGCGTTCCAGTAAGTAGTATCCATTCGCGCCAATAGTACCGCTTAGGGTAATGTCCGGCTCTCCTGATTGCGAACGCAATTGCCAGTTCGTCAAATCAATATCCTGTTGAGTCCCATTATAAAGTTCTATCCATTCGTCGTAGGCCGATGCTTGGGTACCCATCCACGCAATTTCATTGATAACCACGCTGTGGGACGGTGTCGGCAAAGGAGTCGGAGTGGGTGTTGGTGCCGAAGTCGGCATAATGGAACGGTACGTATTTTCAAAATACCATTGACGGTTATCCATTTGCGCAAAATTCCCGGTCCAATGCCACCCATCATAGTCAGCGGAATACAAGGATGCAGTAATATAGTCTCCACCGGTTAAATCTTCCAATGGCTTGGGAACGGAATAAATCGGAAGTTTCAAAACCCAGATACCGGCTCCGGGATTGTTCACGTGCGGCAGTTCGTTGGCGCGGTAGACCCAGCGGTGCGCCCAGAAATCATTGCCGCAATAGTTGTAGGTTCCGGAGGCGCGCACCTGGAAATTATCCCTGACCTGATCGTCTCCCCACTCGCAAATCGGGTACTTGAACCGCACCAATGCTTCATTGTGAACTGATGCCAAAAACATATCCTGCCACAAATTAGTATTAAAACCATACGAATATTCTTGAAAGTGGTTCAGATAAAAGAGAAGGTAATACCTGCCCATATAATACTGGGTAGCCACGTCAATTAGACCTATGTCCTGATACAGAAATTCCACGGAATACCCGGTCGGCGATTCTGGATCAACTCCCCATCGGGCGTCAAGAATCTTAGGAATGGGCTGCGGGGTCGGGCTCGGAACAGGTGTCGGAGTCGACTCGGGCGTCGGACTTGGTTCCGGGGTCGGCTCGGGCGTGGGAACTAGAGTTGGTTCAGGTGTAGGAGAAGGTATTTCTGACGGGGTTGGAGATAACAATGGTTCAAAAGGAGGTGTTTGATCTGGTCCCGGCGAGGGTATTGGGCTTGATTCAATTTGCGCGAATAACGGCCCGTTATTGCCGGGTCCGATACCCTGCGCTCCCAATACGCGCGGACTTACAACGGGAGACGGTGATACTGATGGATATATTACGGGCTGAATGCGTGTAGGAATAAGGTTTGTAGGTTCAAGGAATTCAATAATAGGAGAGGGCATAGGGCTACCTGATTCATAAAAAATACCAAGTTGACCCACTATTCCCAAAAGTGAATTCGCCTGGTTGTTCACCCATTGCAGGGTGCGTTCGTACCAGGGCAATTGATTTTGATAAGAAACCTCTCGCTTGTTTGCTTCTTGTAGGAACAGATCTAAAACTCCTGCCCCGTGCTGAATAGATTTTGTAGAAAGACGAGACCAGTAATCAGAAAGGACTATATCAAACGGATCCTCTAAACTGATTAAATTGCTCTGGGATAAAACGATACTTCCATTATATTTCTGATAGAAAAAAATTGGATGGGTACCGTCAAGAAAATCGTGCATCCCAAAAACTTGACCGTTTATCAAGGATACTCCTGATGATTGTGGGTTTTGATACCCGCTTTGTATTCCAATCGTGCTTTTGCTGTAAAAATTATTATTCGAGTAATTCGCGATTGTATTGAAATGCGTGTTTAAGTCAGAAAAAACAACCACGTTCTTGTTTTGCAATCTTTGTTTCAAACCAAAATCAGGACTCTCTAACACAAACTTGCCGGTCCATTGCTCGTACGGACTGCCGTCATGATGAGCATCATTGCGCGTATGATCCGGCACCGAAGCATCTTGGATCAAATGCAAAACATGGCCCAGCGCGAACATGGCACGCTCTTTATCTCCCTGTGCCCAATAATCCAAAGCAATATTCCATGTAAAGTCTGATTCGGTAGTCAAACTCAACCTCTTTTGCTGAAACGAGTTCAAAATAGAGGCGATAATGCTTCCGACTTTATATACGGCCTTATTTTGTTCGGCGCTTGTTTGCGCCCATTGCTTGGAGCTCGGGTAATTTCCTACGTTTAACAAGGGATCAATGCGCTCGTCATACGAGAACCCACGATTATATACGGGATCAAAAAAGTGATTAAACCAACGAGGCGAATCGTCTTCACGGCGGGCGCCATCAACCAAATATGGAATCAAATAATTCTGTAACGAACTACCGGAACGCGACAAATAAAAATCCACGGTTTCTTGAGTGAGATAGCCGTGGGTTTCATAACCGTACCCGTATGCGCACGCCGGAGATATGAGCGTTAAGATCAAAACAAAAAGTATCAAATACTTTCTATTTTCCATACTTGAGAGTAGGTATTTAATTTAAGCTTAATGTTATATAAAGCAGCTCCGCTATCGTTATACGCAGAATACCAATAAATATCTTCCAAGGATGATTTTTGCCCCCTAGTCGGCTCTACTCGTTCTATCATTAAAATAATAGAATTTATTTCATCGCGTTCCGATTTTTCTGTTAATGCATCCATCCACTTCTCGTCTTGTTGCCCTACGCTGTTCAGCGAAAAATATTTGCTCGCAAGTTCCAAATCGTTTTGCTCCAGTGCCGCAATAAATAAATCCAGGGTCTCCTGCGGGGTCTTGCCGCCGTAGGTATCATCGGCCATTGCTTGTTTATATGCTACTTCGAACTCCTGGTACTTCCGGTACTGCTCTTCCATTTGCCTGTTGGCGCGCGCCTGCGGTGAAACATATGTCTGCCACAGGTAACTCGCCGCGAGTCCCGCAACTACCATAGCCAGCATGACGCTCGCAAACTTGAAAAAAGAGCCACTGAATTTCGGCTCTTTCTGCTCTTCTGAATCGGCAGTTTTCCCTTGTAATTGATTTTGATTTTCCGTCACCTTCTTATTGTAAACGAAATTCCGATGAATCAAACACTTTCTGGGGATAACTATTGTGTAACTTTTTGATTTATCCCTCTCTTAAAATACCGTAAACAGACGATAAAACTCTACTTTTGATTGCCGCGATGGATATTTCTCCAGTTTTCTATTTTTTTATGATCTCCTGAAACCAATACCTTGGGAACCCGGAGGAGTTTCGCTTTTCCTGTTTTAGATTTGATGGATACTACCTCCGGACGCGTATACTGCGGGTACTCGGTTTTCCCTTCCTGCGAAAACGACTCGTCATTTGTCGACTCCGCTTTCCCCAGAACTCCGGGCACATACCGGCTGATCGCATCAACGCACACCATGGCGGGGATCTCGCCGCCGGTTAATACGTACTGGCCGATCGACAGTTCTTCGTCGGCAACGTGTTTCGCCACCCGCTCGTCGATTCCCTCATAATGGCCGCAAATAAAAATCAATCGATCATACTTGGCCAATTGCTGGACTTTTTTCTGGGTTAAAACTTTTCCTTTAGCGCTAAACAAAATTATTCTTGTTTTTGATCTTTGATTTTTGATCTTTGACGTAACATGTTGCACGCACTTATAAATGGGCATAAACTGCATAACCATACCCACGCCGCCGCCATACGGCTTTTCGTCAACGGTCCGGTGCGCGTCACGGGTAAAATCGCGCGGATTATGAAACCGGATTGTAATCAGCTTGCGCGCCTGCGCCCGTTTCAAAAGAGAACTCCCGAAATAACTCGTAAATGCATCTTCGAAGATTGTAACAATATCAAACCGCATACTTCCTATTTAAGCTTAAATTGACAAACTATACAAATGCGCCACAATACCCTATAGAACATTATGTTACAAGAACGCATTGTGGCCCTCACCACCTTTGTCGAAGAAAAATATATCCCGTACTTCAATTATTACTGGAGTTTCGGCTTAATCATCGCCCGCTCCGTGATTTTGGCGATTCTTGTTGTCACCACCCTTGTCCAGATCGGGATAACTCTGCATTCCTTTATCGGCCGTAAAAAATCGAAGCAACGAAAAACCATTACCATGCTCATGATCGCCGGACTTGCCCTTGTCGGCGCCCTCATCTTCTGGGGGCTCGCGGTTTCATGGCACACGCAAATCATTGCCCTTCTTATGACGGCAATCTATCTGTGGCTAATCGTGTACCAGAAAAAACACGCCAAAGCGGATGATGCCTCTTGCAAGCCCGGAGCGAAGTGTTGCCTGTGTCCGTGCCGAAAATGTCTTTGGATTCTGATGATTGTCGGCTACCTCTTCGTGCTGTTCACCGGCTGGCTGTTCTTCGTGGAATAAAAACAAAAAATTCCGAAAACAAAACCCCCTTGTTGCAACAAGGGGGTTTTGTAAAAAAGAAATTTATGATCGCAGATCGTCAACCACCTGATCAAGAGAAAGGCTGGTCCCGCCCGGTTCTTCAATCTTAAGATTGATGTGAGCATTGTTCTTGCGTCCCACAATGCGGATAAGGGTCCGAATCGCTTTGGCGGTCGATCCTTGCCGTCCGATAATCAAACCCATATCTTCTTTATCAACCGAGAGGGTTAAAAGCACCCCCCGCTCATCCAGCTTCTTGTCGACTTTGACTGCTTCTGGCATCTTCACCAAATGCTTGATTAAGAATTCCAGAAACTCAACGTATTGTCCTTCCATGGAAGATCAATTCTGTTATTTATTAGGCGACCATCCCGTCTTACGGGATACCTGAATTATATCACTGTTATGATGCCTGCGCATCTGTAGACGCCTCGGTTTCCGCAGGAGAAGTTTCAACCACCGGCTCACTGGCTGAAGGTTCTTCCGCGACAGGCTCTTTTGAAGGTTCGGAAATAGGTTCTTTGACTATCTCTGGTTTTGGTTCTTCCACCGATGCCTTCACGGGTGCCTCGACAGCCGCTGTTTCGGTTTTGGCTTCTGTAACCGGGACAGCTTCCTCTTTCGGCGGCGGGGTCTGGTGCACCGCGATTTTACTCCCTTTAATCAAACCGATTTTAATCAATAAGTTATGGATGGTTGCCGATGGCTTGGCTCCTTGGGAAATCCAATATTCAATACGCTCTTTTTTGAGTTCAAAGGTTTTTTTCAAAGGATTAAGCCACCCCAGATACTCAACCGGCTGACCCTTGGGTCCGCCAGCTCCTTTAGGAGATACAATCACCCGGTACGACGGTTGATTTTTCCTTCCCACTCTTTTTAATCGGATAACTAACATGACAAAATGGTTCAAAAATCAAAATGCAAAAAGCAAAATGATAGATAAAAACTAATTAATAAGTACAACAATAATAACGTAAAACCTGAAAATAATCAACCTATTCGGCTAAAGCTTCGGTGTGTCGGGTATTACGAAAGCATACCGACTCGGGAACCAATATATTCCGGAAGCTCTGTCACTTTAATCCGCTCTTGCTGTGCGCTGTCCCGGGCACGAACGGTTACAGTATCATCCTCCAAAGTTTGATAGTCAACCGTAATGCAGTACGGAGTTCCGATTTCGTCCTGACTGTAGTAACGCTTACCGATGTTGCCTCGATCATCCCAGGCAATGGCATACTTTTTCCGGAGCGTATCGTAAATCTCGCGCGCTTTCCCGGCTATGTCCGGCTTATTGGAAACCAATGGGAACACCGCAGCCTTGTACGGCGCGAGGTATGGTTTGAGTTTCAATACTACCCTGTCGCCGTCTTCTGTGTACGCCTCGCACAGTATTGCCAAGACGGACCGGTCCACTCCCCAGGTCGGCTCAATCACATGCGGCCAGTATGATTCATGTTCGCCAACTGGCGAATGATTATCACGGTACGGCGGTTCCGGAAAATGATTTTTCAGATCGAAATCCGTCCGGTATGCCAAACCGTACAGTTCTTTTTCCCCGAACGGAAACTCATACATAAAATCTATGGTTTTCTTGGAATAATGCGCTCTCTCTGTTTCGGGGACTTCATAATCGCGAATATGTTCGGTATTAATGCCGATTGCTTCTGTCCAAGAATGCATTTCCTTGCGCCAGATTTCAAAAACATCCTGCCAATCACTTTCTATTTTTGGTACCGGGATAAAATACTCGATTTCCATTTGCTCGAACTCACGGGTGCGAAAAATGAAGTTTCCCGGGGTAATCTCGTTGCGGAACGCTTTTCCGATTTGTGCAATACCGAACGGCACTGTCTTGCGGCTAGTGTCCAGTACCTGCTTAAAATCCACGAACATTCCTTGCGCGGTTTCAGGACGCAGGTAAGCGGTTGATTTGGCGTCCTCAACCGTACCAATGAATGTTTTAAAAAGCGTATTGAAAAGCTTTGGTTCGGTAAATTTTTCCTTGCCGCACAAGGGACATTTCCCGCTTTCCATTTTCTCCTGATCAAACCGCTGATGACATCCCTTGCACTCTATAAGAAGATCATTGAATGTCGCAACATGGCCGGATTGCTCCCAGACCTTGGGGTTCATGATGATCGCGGCTTCGAGTCCCACAATATCGTCGCGCCGGTGCACGTACCGGTTCCACCACAACTGCTTAATGTTATTCCTCAGCTCCGCGCCCAGTGGCCCGTAATCCCATGAATTGGCAAGTCCGCCGTAGATTTCGCTTCCGGGAAACACAAATCCCCTGCGCTTGCACAAACTGATTATCTTTTCCATCAAGTCGCTTTTTGAATTTTGATCTGTCATTTTTATTTTTACCTTTTGCATTTTGATCTGTCCTTACGGTGTCACTCTGCCGGTATTGGCGTCAATCGTATCATCATCGGGCAAATCCGAAGAGATTTTTTTACCGGGTACCTCGACGCTTGACCGGGTAAACGCATCGATCGCGGTTGTCGCCATGTCATCAATAATTGTAATGAGCTTACCGATTTGATCGCTCGAGGGAATAGCGGTCAGTTGTAAAACAATGGTTTTTGCCGCATAGGCATCCAAGCGGTCAATCAGCCATGACATTTCTCCGGTACGTGGATTATAAAGAAAACCTTTCATACTGCTCTCATCCCCTTTGATCTTCCCGTCAAACGTAATGTTTGCCGGCAAAATTGTTTTGAAACTGATATTCTCAAATGGATTGGCAACTGCCTGGACGGTCAGATACATGCTGTACTGGGTTGCCTGATTGATCCGCAACGGCACGGTGCCGGTATTGATGAATCCGGTTTGCGGATCGTCGCGAAAAACCACTTTTGGCGTCACAATAAGTTTCCCTTGTATTTTCGTTTCGAGAGTTGCTTCGGTCTGTATACTGGTCCCGACATCTTTCGGTTTGTTCTGCGCCGACATGATGGCACGGGCAACAACCACCTGTTGAGTGGCATTTTGCGGATAACCGTCTTTCAGTTTCACCATGAAGGCAACTGTCCCGCTTTCCCGGGGATTCAAAACCAACAACTGCGGAGTCGTACCGCCGTTCCATACTATATGTTTATCGCGGGAACTGTAGAATCCATCATTTTGGACCTTCAAAGAATCAAGTTCCAACCAGGAATCGGTTGCGTCCGCTTGTATCACGACGTCTTTCAAGGCGATATCATAATTATTTTTAAAATTGATACGGTATGTGACAATGCTTCCCGGAAGCGGAGCGTAATTCGGATCATCGGAAACGGTAATGGTTAAAGCCAACGGATTACTGATGATAGAGAGTTCTTCGGTTACCTCGGAAACCAGCACGTCGGTATTACGCACAGTTACGAAGAACCGGGCAGTGAATTCCTTTGCCTGACCTTCGGAACTGGCGATAGTCCCGTCAAAAACTACTTTACTGTTTTCCTGCGGTTCCAAAATTTCCCACGGCCAGACGAATTTCCCGATAGTCTTAAGTTCCGGATCGGATCGCACCATGGAAAACCCTTCGGGTTGACCCAGTTCCAAGCGTGCGCCCGTCCAATCATTGGTGGTCAGCTTCCGATACTCGACACTCGAGCGGAACTCCTGATCGGTGATCACCTGCTGGGGCAAGCTCACCACCAACTGAACCGCCGGATCGCTGATTACCACCTTGATGGTTTGTGATTTTTCGAAACGGTTTATGTTCTCTCCGATACGGTACCGCGCCACGACCTCAATAGTGCGCTCTTCGCCTTGTTTCCCCCAGAATACGGCACGAACCTCTTCTTCTTGCTGCGCCATGGGAGACAACGCTCCAAGATACTTCTGGTACAACGCCAAAGTTTTGGTATCGGTGAATTCGGTTCCGCTATCGGCGCGAAACGTCAGGGACACATCGCGCAGATCTTGTTTTTTCTGTTTGTTGGTTATGATTGCCTTAAAGGAAATGCGCTCGCCAATCCTGACCGCGGAAGGTCCTTCAATGCGCAGTTCGGTACGGTCGGCCGACGCCATGGAATTCCACCACTGCCACACGGCAAAACCGATTCCCAAGACGACTACACCGATGACAACGTACTTCAATCCCTTTCGGGCTCGAACTGCCTGCGTCGCGACAAACACCTGACCTGACCGCACAAAGGCTTCCGGCTGAATGAACGCATACCCCGTAAGAAATTACCTGCCCGCCGCACAAACCAAAATTTTAAGACAGATAATTCGGTAAATTATTTCGACCTGATACAGAGTTAAAATTAAACGTTTCATAGTCTTATATCGAAATTTTGGGCCGGCTTTGGCAGGCGGGAGTATTTTCCGTTATTTTATTAAGATAGCGTTGTAGTCTTTGTTTGATAAAACGTTTGCCCATGCCAGTCTTGAGATACTTTTCGCGTTGAAGTGCATCTTGTTTATCAAGACAGATCTCGGTATAGATACACTTTAATGGTCTTCTGGATTTCGTAGAAAATACTTTCCCGGTGTTATGTTTTAAGAGACGTTTATGAAGGTTATTGGTGAATCCGGAATAGAACTCACCATCCTTCTCGCTCTGTAGTACATACACGTAAAACATAACGATTTCCTACGGGGCATATATCATTATATCACGAACACGGTACTCTGATATTCGAATAAACGCGCCAACTGGATATAGGGAACCGCGTAACTGCTTTCCGGAAACCATGCACCCCGTAACCCCTGGTGCATAAGATCCAACACGGACTTGGGAAACAACTGCCCCACCAATGACAATGCCTTCCTGCAATTATCGCAATAGAGCTGGTTTTCAATATAGGTAATGAACGCGGAATGGAACTTGTTCCCGCAGCGCGCGCACACAAACGTATCCGGTAAAAACCCGAGTTCATGAAGAATTTTAGTCATGCACTGCCATTGAATAAAGATATAATTGACCGGCAATGCGCGTCCGGCATGCTGTTCCATGGTTTTCAGGAATGCATACCATAGTTCGTATATATTTTTGCTCTGATTGTCGGTATCCGTACTTGTGAGCCGTCCCTTGAACTCATGATCGTCTTCGGCAAACAGCAACCTGTCCAGGCTTGACGCAAGCGCTAAGACAGCACGCAGCGCTTCCGAATTTTTCCGGACGCAGGAAAACGATTCCAGTTCCAATGCCTGGGTAATTTGCCAACCGCGCACAGACCATACCAGCTCGGCCCAGGACAAGCTTGGAATATCCAAGTGCCCGGCAAGCTTGGCATTGGGCCTTAATATGCTCTTGCAGATTGCGTTGATTTTTCCGTGTTCTTTGGTTAATAAAGAAAACCTGCGATCATGCTCGCCGAAGTCGGAAAACGAAAGAATAAAGGCGTTGAGGAAAGACATTAATAGAATATATCACAAAATGAAAAGGGCCTAGCTTTGCAGCAAGGCCCCACGAACCGCGATGTTACGCGGCCTTAGTCTTACGACTGAGAATAATGGCTAAAACCAGAATGAAAACACCGACGAACGCGAGGAATGATACATCAAACCCCACAGTGGTGCTTCCGATCTGGAACTCAATCACGCGGACCTTGGTTTGTCCGAGTTCTTGAGTTGCCACATACGCGGGGCCCATGGCATCGATGCACGAAGCATCGTCGCCTTGAGAGCAGCGCTCTTGCGCCCCGGCCGCGGCTTGCGCGGCATCCTGTCGGCTGACCGTAGTATGGTTTCGTTCTGTCGCGGCGTCAACGACCGAGCTGCCGTATTCAGCAGCGTTAGTATTCGGCCAGACCATGTCGTCAGCGGGATCGTAGGCGTACGTAATGTCTTCCGCCTGCGCACCGCTTTCGGCAAACGAGCGCTGCCACTCTGGGCCGCGTTCGTTGTTGAGCCAGGCCGGCAAGGTGCCGGTGAAGATCGCGACAATCATCACCGCGGCAATCGCCAGCGGCAGACCAACCTTGAAGCCAGCAATGGCTTCGGCGATCTTGGGCCGGGTCAGTATGAACGCGGCAGCGGCGACGATCAGGAAGGCCAGGGTGATGGAAACAGCAAACGAGCCAAGATTGATAGTCATTTCGTCCTCCTTATAGACGATTGATAGGTTTTGAATTATTGCTTCAGCAGGTAACCCCACTGATAAAAGTATTATACC
Organism: Parcubacteria group bacterium GW2011_GWF1_45_5; assembly: GCA_001001795.1. Taxonomy (GTDB): domain Bacteria; phylum Patescibacteriota; class Minisyncoccia; order UBA6257; family Brennerbacteraceae; genus GWF1-45-5. The sequence continues at coordinate 4,930 of LCLB01000007.1, read as the reverse complement.
ATATTTAAACATAAAAGTCAAAGCCGCCAGTTTCCTAACCGGCGGCAATGGCGCCTCCCTTAATCGGGAGGCAGAGAATAATCGTCCTGATCCTTCCCCTTTTTGTCCCTTTTCGCCGGCTTATCTTCGGATTTTTTCGCGGCCTTCTTTTCTTTAGAAGCCGCAATCATTTTTCCGACTCCGGTCCAGGGGCGAATGCCCAAAGGGTGCCAGATCTGCAGCACGGTCATGGCAACCGCGACGATTAAGATCCAGCTGAAGATGGACTTGATGCCCGACCAGATCCCACCCAGAGGGTTGGACCAGAAGGTTGGCCTGGCCGGCTCGGGGGTAGTCTCATCACCGAAACCGGGCAGAGTCAAAGACGGCATGGTCGGCTGGGGGATGGGTTGGTACCCGTATCCATCAGAGCCACTGCCGCCGGCCGGGGCACAGTTCACCTGCTGACGCTTAGGGAGCGTCGAATCGCAGGGAGGCAGGGCCGGGGTGGGGCTGGCTGCCGGCTCGGGGTTGCTGGTGTCGCTGGGACTGGCACTGCTGTTGTTGCAGCTCGCTAGAACCAAAAATACGACCAGCAGGGCGATAATGACGCCCAGAATGATGAAAATCACCCGGTTGCGCTTTTCAGCGCGGTAAGAATTTTCCATTTTCGTCCTCCTTATAGACGATTGATAGGTTTTGAATTATTGCTCCAGCAGGTAACCCCACTGGTAAAAGTATTATAGCATAAAACCACGTCTGGCACAAGCATACTAAAAGGCCGCAGAAGCGGCCTTTTAGTATGCTTATTTCCTTAGAAATTAATGAATTTTCTCGAAATCTGGCAAGACTTTCGCTATAGCAAGTAAAAAACTACCTGTGCTCATGCCGATCTCGCGGATATTTTCATGAACTCTCATCACCCCGGCTCTCTCCCCGCCTGTTCCATTAGTGTACAAACCAGTCTCAAGTTTGGCCTGGTATCCTGCCTCGGTGAGTGCCTTGCCAACTGCCAACCTGAATTCCTGTTCCAGAGGAGTTCCTATAATACGGGCAACAATCTCGTTGAATCTGTCCGTTACCCTTACCCCCTGTGCTTCCTCAAGAAGCGTAAGCTCTTCCTCCGCCTGACTCAATAGATTGGCGTATCGCGGCAAAACTTCTGTTTTTAATATTTCTACGGGAATATATTACTCCTCTGGTGTATCCAATTCGATCCGCAGTCCTTTTGAATCCATCATATATTTATTTTACTGTTTTTTAATTCCTACGCCTCGACGTTTTTTAAATGGTCACCGATAACATCGCGCATATCGGTCAAAACGCTTTCGACCTGCTTTTGCTTACGATATTGCTCAATGGAAATATTCTTTGTCCCATCAGTAACCAAGGCAGCGGCGATGCGCATTTGCATATCTTCCGGCAAATCGTCAAAATGCTCAGCTAAGAATGATGCCATCTTTTTTTCGTCTTTTTTAAGTATCAATTGACGAAGTTCTTCTGCTAATTCTGTTTTGGTCATAATATATATTTATTTTAATAATTCAGGGATGCGTAGTACGCCCCGAACATGTCCTCCAGGCGCGTGTTCACAATGAAGAACACTGATTCTGCTGCTACCCCTTCCGTTTTCTTACCGAATTTCTCAACTGTGAAATCCGCCATGGCTTGCCTGCGTAACGTACTTTGCTGCGTAGCACTTAATCCTGTCCACCAGGCACGTATTTTTTTCTTTATTTCTCCCTCGGCGACACCTTTCCTGCTGCCGATCTTCGCTTCTTTGGTAATCCATTCTCTCCAATACTTATTCACTGCTTCCTTTTCTAAAACCTTATCCAGATTCTCATCGGAACATAAGTCGGCTGCTTCATCGATAGACATCACGTTTCCTATTTCAAAACTGTTTTTACGCCCAAAAATCCCCGCATCAAGCGTTTTTCTGAATGCATCATCGCCTTCCATGGCGCCGAATAGATTATCTCCAATTACGCCCGCATAAATGTGCAGCTCGTCATATAACGCAGAAATATCGATAAACAATTTTTCCACATCTTTAACGTATGATTTCTTAAGGGTCAATTTCTTATAACCCCCAATAAACCAACCGTCCTCTTCAAACACTGCCGCGACAATCTCTCCCAACTTTTTCCTACGCTCCATGGGATCTTCGATATCAAAACACGCCTCAATTTCCCGAAGCGGCAACCCGTGTTTCTCACAAAAATCGGCAAGCTTTTTATCATTACCCTCAACGCTCCCCATAGTCTCATGATAGATACTGACAAGATTTTTCATTCTTTCCGTGAGATCCGGATTCCTGATAATCAGAAAGGCTAAGTTAGCCTCATCCGCAAATAACGTTGCTAATTTTGTTACGTCAACATGGGCTCGAATAGCATCCGCAAGATCGCCATCCGCATTACGAAACGCTTCCACCAAAAACGGTTTGTCGCGTAATGCCGCGGACAATTCCCGGGCTTGCTCCATAATTTCCCACATTTTCTCTATTAATGGCTGCGCGTTCGCGCGATCTTCGGGGGTTACCACTGATCCCGATAATCGGTGTTCGAAAAAATCCCGAGCACCTTGGTATTCGGGCATTCCCGCCAACTCGGTCAACACCGGACCCCACTTCTCGTCTGAAAATAAAATATCAAAGCTCGGTTTCTGCTCGAGCTCTTTTCTATACTCTTGCTCGTCTTTACGTAAACTCTGCACAAATCTATCTTTAAAGCTCATATTCGTAAAATTATTTTAATTTCATATAACAGTTTAGTGTACGCCTTCTTTTTCGAAGGCCCAGCGCACGTCCACTTTCCCTGATTCGCTAATAACCAATTCCTTGTATTCATTTTGGTCACGATACACACCAAAATTTAATCCGAATATTCCGATGCCCGTGTCTTTCAGCTCCACCTTCCTCCCGCGATTTACCAGTTCCCCTGCCAATACTTGCAAAAAACTAAGGCGCATTTCTTGAACAAATTGACCCATACCTCCCGGGTGAAGCAGACTGGTTCTTAAGGTTTCCGCTGATACAGCTATGAGTCGACGCGCGGAATCAGCGTCATTCTCATATCGTTGTTTGATACTGTCACAAACATTCAAAATATCCCTTATATATTCCGCGAATGACCCAAAGATATGTTCCTGTTCTTTATTGAACGCAACTTTATCTGAAGGCCCAGGAACTCCAGGCTCGTCTTTATGAATTAAATGTTTGAGGTAATCTCCGGGATTAAATGCCATAATTTTGTATATTATTTTTTAAAGATAATTAATTATACCACAATTATTGACATATTACAAACAACGGAAGAACCATGTATATCTTAGTATAAAAACGTCCAGCGGGACTGTCAAGTAACTTGCCGATTCTTTAACGTTTTTCCTGATCTATCCCCATTTTATCGAGGATCATGCTTTTGACATCCGCCAGACTGCCGCTCACCTCTTTTTCGGCCTGATCTATCTCCTGGCTGGTACGGGCACGGTATTCGTTTTTATCGACAATCCATAACGGCACAGGACTGTCGGTATGGCGGGTATTTGATTGACCCGTAACCGGATCGAACATCTGTTCGATATTGCCGTGATCGGAGGTGATGATCAGTGATGCCCCCGCGGCCAAAGTCTGCCGGCAGATTCTATTGAGCACCCCGTCCACATACTGGATTGATTGCTGAGCTAAGGCCATATTCGGCTGATGACCGGCGACGTCAAGATTCGCGATATTCAGGCAAATAAAATCATAAATCCGCTCGTCAAGCGCGCTGAAAAACCTGTCGAGCAATGTTTCGGTTTTCAACTGATACTCTTTGGCAAAATCGAATAATTTATCCGAAGGGATGATAATCTGATACTCGTTCTTGAAAGCCTCTTGACGCAACCCGTTGAAATAATAGGTTACAAGCTGGCCCTTGAGAGATTCTGCAAGTTTCAACTGACGTTTGTTGTTTTTGCTCAAGATTTCCGAAAGGGTATTATTGATAACTGGCGGGGTAAAGGCAACCGGCGCCGCAACCCCTGAATCATACTGAATCATGGTTACCATCCGGACATTGGGAGGCATCGTGATAGCTATAGGAAGAGCGCTGGACGGATCCGGCGATAAACCCAACGCAACCTGACGTAAACCGTCTGTTTGGCCCGATATCGCGATAAGAGAAGGATCAATGAATTCATCGGTGAGCTTACGACTATAGGCCTTATCCAAAGCAGCCCCGTAGGTCTCGCACGTTCTTTCTCCTTGGAGAAGCATATTTAAGTAACGTTCGGTGCGATCCCAATATTCATTGCCATCCATGGCATAATACCTGCCCGCGATGCTCGCGAACTCTCCGACTCCGACCCGGCTCATGATACGTTGGGCATCTTCTAAAAGAATCTTTGCCTGCTGGGGCATACTTTCTTTGCCGTCGGTAATCGCGTGCACGAGCACGGTGACGACTCCTGTTTGTTTTGCTAGTTTCAAAAGAGCCTCAAAATGATCCAAAGATGCGTGAGTCCTTGATTGGGAAAATAACCCTATAAGATGCAGACGGCTCGCCTTGGTTTTCGCGTACGAACACGCCTGCATCAAGGCAGGGTTATCGAAAAACGATCCGTCGCGAATCGCCATCGTAATCCGGGGATAATTTTGGTACACCGCGCAGCCGGCGCCGATAGTCAGGTGCCCCACCTCGGATGACCCCGGGTCGCCCCAAGGAAGTCCTACCGCGATACCGGATGCCTGAAGCGCCCGGTACGAAAAATTGGATTTCAACCAATCGAAGGTCGGAGTCGAAACCTGTAAAAACGGATTTGCCTGAGTACGTTTGCCCACCCCCAACCCGTCGATAATAAGAAGAATGACTGAATTCATAATAAAAGGTTAATAATGAATTATAGAACGGATTATCAGATGATTACAGTATTAGTCGAAACCTTCAGGATTATTTTGCTTTAATAT
>LCLB01000006.1 GCA_001001795.1 Parcubacteria group bacterium GW2011_GWF1_45_5 | reverse complement strand
GGGGCTGATTTCGTGAAATTCGGTTATTTTTATCAGGGCGAGCGGTTGGCAAAGTACAATCGCTTACTCGAGATCGAAGAGAGTGTACGGATGATAGGTAAGGATTTACAATAGGAATATGAAAATTGCGTTTTTTGAAACAACCGGAGAAGATCAGAAATATATTCGCGAACGCCTTGCCGATCAAGGGCTTTCATTGTTGTTTTTCGAAACACCGTTTCATCCCGATCTTCTTGTCGATGCTTCTGATATAGGGGTGCTTTCGGTGTTTATCGGGTCCAAGGTTTCTCTTGAAAGCATAGAGAAATTTCCCCAACTGAAACTTATTACGACCCGTTCGACGGGATTTGATCATCTTGCGGTGGGTGAGTTAAACGGGCGTGGCATTCGTCTTGGATATGTTCCGGGATACGGGGACAATACGGTGGCGGAGTTTGCCATGGGTCTTGTTTTGGCGGTTGTCAGGAAAATACCGTTCGCGTTTCATAGAATCAGGGTCGAAGGAGTGTTTAGCGCAAAAGAGTGTGCCGGTTTTGATCTTATGGGGAAAACCATGGGTGTAGTGGGTACGGGAAGAATCGGAAAACACATGGTGCGCATCAGCCGCGGCATAGGGATGAATGTCATCGCGTATGACGCACATCCCGATGAGGCATTCTCCAAAGAAATATCTCTGCCTTATGTATCTCTTCCGGAACTTTTGGCGCAGTCGGACGTGATAAGTCTCCATGTCCCATATATGCCGGAAACCCATCACTTAATAAACGAAGAAGCTTTTGCCGCCATGAAGCCGGGTGCGGTTTTGATTAATACCGCGCGTGGAGGGATTATCGACACGCACGCCCTTTTACAGGCACTCCAAGGAGGAAAGTTGGGAGGTTTTGGCGCGGACGTGCTCGAAGGGGAAGAACATGTTACAGACGAGGGCTCTTTCCTGCTTTATGGTCAGCGAACGAAAGAAAATGTACAAACGCTCGCCGAGAATTTGGTCTTTGTCGATTTACCCAACGTAGTCGTCACTCCCCATATCGCTTTTTATACCAGAGAGGCATTGGAGCGTATTTTGGATGCCGATATCAAGAACATATTGTCCTTTTTGGAAACAAATTCATTGGTGTACGATATTATGGCAAGCAAGCGTTTGGCGGATGCTTCCTCGCAAGGCGGGGATATAAAACACTAAGATTTTTATCGTGAAAGTTTGGAATCTGTAAATTAATCATTAATCCTATGTTGGATATTAATTTTATTCGGGAAAATCAAAAAGCGGTGCAGGTGAATTGCGATAGGCGGGGTGCGAAGGTTTCGGTTGATGAGGTTGTTTCTTTGGATGATAAGCGGAAAAAAACAATCACCGAGCTCGATGGGTTGAGGGGCAAGCAGAATCGGGAATCCAAGGTAAAGCCGAGTCAGGAAAAGATTTTGGAACTCAAGAAGCTTTCCGAGACCATCGGTAAACTCGAAATCGATCTGAAATCCATCGAGGAGTCATTGTATGAGCGTTTGTCGTGGTTTCCCAATATGTTGGATCCGGAGGTCCCGGACGGCACGGACGATTCAGGGAACGTTCCGATTAAGTATTGGGGAGAGGTTCCGAAATTCGATTTTGAACCCCATGACCATCAGATGATCGGTGAGTCTCTTGATATTCTTGATATGGAACGGGGGGCAAAGGTCTCGCAGTCACGATTTTATTTTTTGAAAAATGCAGGTGCGCGCTTGCGCCTTGCTTTGGTTCAGTTTGCCTTCGATTATCTTGCCCAGCGCGGGTTTACGATTATGACCACCCCGCATGTAGCGAGAGAAAAGACTCTTTTTGGTACCGGATATCTTCCGTTTTTTGCCGATGATATATACAAGTTGGAAGGCCACGATCTTGCTCTGATCGGGACTTCCGAGCAGACTTTAGTTGCCTACCATATGGACGAGGTTTTGCGTGGTGACGAGCTGCCGAAACAGTATACGGCGCACTCGGAGTGTTTCCGTACCGAGGCGGGATCTTACGGAAAGGATACGCGTGGTATTTTCCGCGTTCACGAGTTCATGAAAGTCGAACAAATCGTGTTTTGTACTCCGGAAACTTCTCCCCAGTTCCACGAGAAGTGTTTGGAAAATGAAGAGGGGATTCTGAAGGCACTCAAGATTCCTTATCGGGTGGTGCTCATTTGCGTCGGCGATTTTGGGGCTCCCGGATACAAGAAATATGATGTCGAAGCGTGGTTTCCCGGGCAGAACAAGTACAGGGAAGTGACTTCCAACACCAACCTTACCGATTTTCAGACGCGGCGACTTAATATACGGTATCGGACCGAACAGGGGTCTTTGATGTATCCGCATACCATTTCGGCCACCGGCGTAACGGATCGGCATCTGATCGCAATTATTGAAAATTACCAGCAAAAAGACGGCAGTGTCAAAATTCCGGATGTCCTGGTGCCGTATATGGGGGGCGTGACAGAGATTAGGAAGGAATAATCTTTATGTCGCCATCGGTACCGTCGGTTCATAAACGACAATCGCGTAAACGCAGGCGTATATTTTTTGTTTTTTTGTTTTTTGTTTTTCTTTCCGCGATCGGGTATGGCGTTCTTTTTGCGCCGGCGATGCGAATCAAAAGTATTTCCGTTCTTTCTCTTCCCGAACCATACCGCGTTTCGGCTGAAGCGGTTATCCGTCCTTATCTGGCGGCCCGATATCTCCATGTTTTCCCCGGAGATCACGGAATCCTTGCGGCTTTGTTCAGGATCAAGGAGGCGCGCAATGATTTCCTTCGTATGTTTCCGGAGTTTTCCGAAATATCCATCCGTTATGATGCGTTCCACCGTATGCTTGTGGTGCAAGGAAAGTTACGTACCGCAGTCGCGAAGGTGTGCAACCAAGAGAACAGCTGTTTATTGGTTGACGGATCAGGGGCATTGTTTTTTGAGCGCACGGAGCCTTCCTCTGCTCAAAGGTCGTTGATTCCGATTATATCCGAGCAGGAACAATCGCTTTCCCCGGGTGGGACAATCAGAGAATCGGCTATGCGTTTCATGGTAGATTTTTTCCGTTTATCCGCCGGTACTATCGGCATAGAATTTTTCACCTTGAAAAACGATTATTTTCCCGTCGGAACCATTCATGCAGTGACGGATAAAGGGTGGACCTTGATTCTTGATGAGCGCACCAGGCCTTACGTGGTTATTCAGAACCTCAATCTTTTACTTTCCGGAGAATTACAAGGCAAAGATTCCCGCATACAATATATTGACGCGAGGTTTGAAGATAGGGCCTATTATAAGCTTGAATAGCGTGCCGGGATCAAGAAATCTGCGCTTTTTGATGGAAATTAATGCTATACTGTAAAAAGATATCGTTTTATGTCAGATACCGCGAATTTCCAAGAACATATAGAGGCAGTCCGTAAGGATTTCGAGAAACGAGTCGGGCAGACCTCGGATCTTGCTCCTATTCAGGAGAAAGAGATCGTCAAGGAGATCGTTCAAGAAAAGTTTTCTCCCCGCGTGTCCGTGCAATCATCCTCTCAAACGGTTCCCCAATCAGATGATCAGGGGACGGGAACGGGAGTCCAGACACCCCCAGCGTCTACGCATAAGGATTTGGAGCAACAGTACCAGCGGGTAGTCGACGGGTTTATCCAAAACGCGTTGACAGGGGATCTTGGTAAAGTAGTACAGGCAGTGAATAATTCCAATAATCCATGGGTGATAGATCAATTCCACGATACCTTAGTGGATAAATTTTACAGCGAAATAAAAGCGCGCCAGCAACGCCCCGCTTAAGATATGATTCTTGCATTTGGACTTTTCGTAGCGTGTATTATTGGTTTCTTTTTGGTGCGTTTTATCCTTTCTTTCTTACAGGAAAAAGATTTGCTCCAGCGCTCTTTGGATTACCGACTGTTGTCGGTTACCCTTTATGACGCTCCGGACGCGGAAGTGAAACGCGATTGGAAGCAGGAAGTAGCGGTTTCTGAACAGCTATTCGGGGTATTGGCGAATTTTAAAGCTCCGGTAGTTTTGGAAATCGCGGTCCCTAATGTCGGAGAAGAAATTCATTTTTATTTCGCCGCACAAGCATCCGAACTTGACGGGCTTTACCAGCAGGTACAGTCGTTTTGGCCCCATGCGGAAATCGAGAAGTGCGACGATTACAATATTTTTCATCCTCAAGGCGGAAGTTTGGTCGGGTATTTGAAGCAAGACAAGGAAAACGTTCTCCCTATAAAAACGTACGATCGGATGGAAGAAGATGCCCTGTTGCCTATTTTGAGCGTGTTTTCTAGTTTGGCGAAAGAAGGGGACGGTATGTCGTTTCAAGTTGTATTCAAAAAAGCCCATCCGAGCACCATTAAATCATTGAAAAGAATCTTGGAAGAACTGCAAAAAGGAGGATCTTTGAAAGAGGCTGCCGAAAAAGCAGGAGGAGGATCGGTGACGAAAGAACTGGGTAAAAGCTTCGGATCGGCATTAAAGGTAATGACCGAGCAGAAGAAAGAAGACGAGACCTCGAAACCGGAGAGAAAAGAAAGCGACAGTGACCTTATTGAGCTGGTGAATCGAAAGATTTCTAAACCGCTTCTTGAGGTTAATGTCCGGCTGGTGGTGTCGTCGGAAACCGAGGTGCGCGCCCAAACCATTATGGATCAGCTTTCCGCGACCTTCCCGCAGTTTTTCGAGCCACGGGGAAATGCTTTGGAGATGCAGAAGATGGGCGGGAAAAAAGAACAACAGGGATTCTATGATTTCTCGTTTCGCTATTTCCGCCGCGCGCATATGCTCCTTTTCAATACCCAAGAGCTTTCCAGCCTTGTGCATGTTCCGACCAAGCCCATTTTGGATATGCCGAAAATAAAAAAGCGTAAGGCGCGGAGCGCTCCTCCTCCTCTGAATCTGCCGCTTGAAGGGATAGAGCTGGGCGAATCCCTATTCCGTGGTGATAAAAAAGTCGTGCGAATGATGGAAGCCGACCGTTTCCGCCATCTTTATGTCATCGGGCAGACCGGAACCGGGAAAAGCACATTTCTTAAGGCGCTTGCCCGTCAGGATGTGCTCAATGGCGAGGGGTTGGCGATTATTGATCCTCATGGTGACTTTGCGGAGGACATGTTGGGGTATATCCCCGAAAAGCGATGGGATGATGTGGTATATTTCAACCCCGCTGACACAAAGTACCCGATAGCATTCAATATGCTCGAGTACGATCGCAGTATCCCCGAACAGCGTACGTCAATCGTGAATGAACTTCTGGAAATTATCGGTAAGATTTATAATCTTGCCGAAACTGGCGGTCCGATTTTCGAACAGTATTTCAAAAATGCGCTATTCTTGCTGTTGAATGATCCGATTATCAGCCCGACGATTATGGATGTACCCCGTGTGTTTTCCGATCCTGAATTTCGTCGGCAGCTTCTTGAAAGATCACCGGACCCTCTGGTAGTTCACTTCTGGAAAAAGGAGGCGGAAAAAGCCGGCGGGGAAATGTCCTTATCGAACGTCACCCCGTATGTCGCCTCAAAGCTTAACCCCTTTATCGCCAACGATTATATCAAGCCGATTGTCGGGCAGGAAAAATCTAGTTTTGACCTTAAGGATATTATCAACAACCGAAAAATTTTCATTGCCAATCTTTCTAAAGGGCTTCTTGGGGAAACCAACGCTTTTTTTCTGGGCATGATGCTTTCCGGAAAAATTTTCATGCATGCCATGGGGCGGGCCAATCTGCCCGAAGCCGAGAGGAAACCGTTCTACCTGTACATTGACGAATTCCAAAACATCACCACGAAGACAATCACCCAGATTTTTTCCGAAGCGCGCAAGTATCGGTTGTCCCTTAATGTCGCTCATCAGTATATTGAACAATTAAAAGAAGGGGGAGTAAAAGAAGCGGTATTCGGTAACGTAGGAAACATTGTCGCATTTCGTGTGGGGCCGGATGATGCCAATTACCTGAAACAACAGTTCGCTCCTATATTCAATGAGTTCGATTTGGTTAATATCGACAACCTGAACGCGTACATCCGCATGCAGATACAAGGAAAAACCGTTGATCCGTTCAATTTGTTCGTTCCGTTTCCGCCACGTCCGCAGCAGGAGATACGTGAGAAAATAACCGAACTGTCGCGTATGAAGTATTGCCGTCCACGTGAAGCGATTATCACGGAAATCCACGGGAAGTATCAGAGTTTCATGTAATCTCACCTCCTTGGGACGGAATTATATGCATCGCTTTTTGAAATTTATTGTCATCGGGGGCATGAATACCGCAATTGATTGGGGTATTTTAAACATACTCCTGGTTATTACGGGAACACAATCCGTATGGGGGTACGCGATATGTAAAACGATCGGGTTCAGTGTGGCGGTGGCAAACAGTTATTTTTTCAATAAGCGTTGGGTATTTCGAGATACGAAAAAGTATTCAATGGGGCAGGTTGGGAGTTTTGTTTTTGTGAATTTGATCGGGCTGGCGATTAATGCGGGAATCGCATCTTTTGTGGTGCAGACGGGGTGCTGGGGCATTTCGTTCATCCTTTGTGCCAATCTGGGTGCAGCCTTTGCCACTGGTGCAAGCCTGATATGGAACTTTGCGGGCTACCGGTTGCTCGTGTTTAGGTCTAAGGTATAATAGAATTATCATGCAATCAGACCATATCCATTCATTGGTTTTTTATCGCAAGTATCGGCCGCAACTGTTCCGCGATGTGGTTGGCCAGGCGGTTATAAAGCAGACGTTGCAGAACGCGATCCTTTTGGAGCGTATTTCTCACGGATATTTGTTCGCGGGTGTCCGGGGTACAGGTAAGACCACCATGGCCCGTTTGTTCGCCAAAACCTTGAATTGTCTTGATCCGCAAAAAGGCAAAATCGGCATTGAACCCTGCAATAAATGCGAACAGTGCAAGGAACTGAATTTGAACCGCTCATTGGATTTGGTGGAGATTGATGCCGCGTCAAACCGGGGGATCGACGAGATCCGCGAACTCCGCGAGGGAGTCAAGTTCAATCCCATGAAATCCCGGTATAAAGTTTTTATCATTGACGAGGTTCATATGTTAACCACCTATGCGTTCAACGCCTTACTCAAGACACTGGAAGAACCTCCGGAGCACACGATTTTTATTTTAGCCACCACTGATCCCGACAAGGTTCCGGCGACCATTCTTTCCCGCGTTCAAAGGTTTGATTTTCGCAAACTGGGGATTCGTGAAATAGTCGAAAATTTGTCATCAATTCAAAAACAGGAGAATCTTTCGATTGACGAGGGCGCCATGAAGCTTATCGCGTATCTGGCGGACGGAAGCGTTCGCGACGCGCAATCCATTTTATCCCAGGTGGTTGCATTTTCAAAAGATAAGACCATTACCGAGGGAGAAGTGGAGGAAATCGTCGGTTCGGTTAATTTGGAAAAAGTAACCGCATTTCTCAAACTTTTGGCGGAAGGGGACCTTAAGGGAGCGATTTCTTGCGTTAACAATCTCCAGGATCAGGAATATCAAATCCAACCGCTTATACGTTTTAGCGTTGAGTTATTGGAAAAAATATTGGTATTACAGATAGACCCGAAGAGCGCCGATCGTTTTTCCCAGGAATTTTCGCAAGATCAACTGAAAGACCTCGAAATGCTCGCAAAGAATATGGATTCACGTCAGGCAAAATTATTTGCCCGCGGGTTTCTTGAGGCTCTCCCGCAGATTAAGAAATCCGTTTTACCGACCCTTCCCGTCGAACTCGTGATTATGGAGATTTTAGGAGAGAAGTAGATGTTTTGAAAAACATTCAGAGTGTATGCATACGGTGTATGTTTTGCGAAGCTTGGAGGACGGGAAACTGTATATTGGGTGTACGAACGCTCTCGGGAGAAGGTTGTCTGAACATAATAATGGCCGGGTGAAAAGCACTGTTTGCAGAAAACCATTTTGTATTGTATATAAAGAAATATTCTCCGATCGATATATCGCGTTCAGGAAAGAACGGTATTATAAAACAGCTAAGGGTAAAAAGGAGTTATTAAAGCTAATTGAATCTTCTACACAGTGCTGGGGGATCGTCTAACGGCAGGACAGCGGCCTTTGAAGCCGTGAATCTAAGTTCGATTCTTAGTCCCCCAGCCATTTAGGATTTTATTCAGGACAGACAGCTTCGGAAAAACTAATATGTCCATTCTTAAAGTCAAACCAGAAAATCCCTATGAGTTATATACTGGGGATACTATTTTTTACCCTCATGGTGTCAACCGTTTCACGATTTATTATAAAGAGGACAATAAAGATCGAAGAAGCCCAGAAGAATATTTACAAAAAATGCAACAGTCGGGAATCAATTCGCTTAGAATGGTTATTCCGGGATACTTCGAAGAGGGTATAGAACCAGAATTGGGTAAATATAATAGTAAGTTACTAGAACCAGTAAAGAACGTTTTTGAGATAGCCCAGCAGTTAAAAATTTATATAATTCTTTGTCTGTTCGATTATGCTGGTTTTTCCCCTCCATGGGATCTTGGGGTCTGGAACAAGCAAGTTTATAGCACAAAGTTTTCTGACCCCAAAGATTTTTTTGGTTCGGTGGAGCTCAGGAAATACGAGAAGGAAAGGGTGAGTTTCTTAATTAGTAATTTCATGAAATATGATAACTTGTTTGCTTGGGAGCCTATGAATGAAATGAACTATTTGGGAAAGCCCCATGGTGAAAACGCAGAGAAGGTTACTATGGAATGGTTTGATGATATGGCTAAATATATTAAAAGTATCGATCAAGCACATTTGTTAACTGGTTCGCTTTGGGGTGGGGAAATATGGGATTTATTGTTTAATCACCCCATGAATGATATAGTCCAGATACATACCTATGATGAAACCGAAAGCCCGTCAAGAATCGCAGAAAATATTAAAAGGTATATTAGAAAAACTAGGCATTATAAAAAACCGATAATTATAGGGGAATTTGCATCCAAGGAGAAAAACCCACAGCGGAGGGAATTCATTGAAGCTGCGATAAAAGCGGCACAAAGTGAAGGATCATCGGCTTGGCTATATGCTTCAATTTGGGATGAGTTTGGAGAAATGGACGAAGAATTATTCGAAGTGTATAAGAAAACAATTCCGATTGGAAAGTAATTTCAATTTTTGTAAACAGTCAGCCATCTAGGATAAAACTAGGTATGTATTATCTGTATATTATTCGGTGTAAAGACAAGACTTTGTATACCGGTATAAGCACTGACGTTAAGAGGAGATTTAAGGAGCATCAGAGCAGGACCGGCGGGGCGTATACGCATAGTCATCCGGTCGATAAGATCGTTTATACGGAGAAGTTGAAGGATAGGGGTTCGGCGTTAAAGCGCGAAGCACAGATCAAATCGTGGCCCAGAAAAAAGAAATTAACATTATTATTCCCGTCGTGATGAGCGAAAAGCACAATATTATTCGCTGTCCGTGGGTTCTGTCCGATGACATGCCCATATGCAGGCAATCGTCATGGTCAACGATCACGCAATACATTGTTTCAGGCGCAATCAGGTATAAAGAGCGAATACGATCTTACGGTATGCGGTACACGAAGACATCTAATTTTTTATAGGGGATGGTTTTGGTAAGATAGGGTCGTAAACGTCTTATGGGAAATGTATTGGATATGATAATCGTGCCGGGCTTGCATTCGTGCGCGAGGCGCGGGCCGAGTTTTTCCAATAAAGAAGGCATAAGGTACAGGAAAACGTAATCCGCGTGCGAGAAGTTAGATCTGAATATATCGTTGCATATGAATCGGGTGCGTCGGGAAGTGCCGGTTAAAAAAGACAAAACCTTCGCGAAACCAATCAACAAAGGATTGATGTCGATTCCAATACTGTTGACTTTAAATCGTTTGGCTACGTGGCGTACAATATAGCCATCGCCGCAGCCAAGATCCATAAATACACTGTTCGGCTCCGGATTAACGTCTTTAAGGGCCCGGAAAATCATTTTGCGCTTACTGGGCACATAAGGTGTCCCGGCCAAGGAAACCGCAAGATTAAAAAATGCGAAAACAATCAGGATAATAATGACCGATAAGACAACGATTGCGGTAATTAAATTAAGGATATTCATGCGGTTTGTAATGAAATAGTATAGAATAAATATTGTTTGAAATAAATTTTTATGCCTCGCAAGAAATAGTGTTTTAAACGTTTTTATCTGAATTATTATAGATATGACGATTATTATGGACGAAATGATTTTTTAGCAAGGGGGTTCTTTAAAACACTGGATGGTAAAATATTTGACAGCAAGGATAGATTTATGGACTAGCGGGATAATGAATGCGATCATAATTTGTAAATAAACGAATAAAATATTTTTCATTTCTTACGTGGTATGCCCGAATTACCCGAAGTAGAAACCATCAGAATCCGATTGGATACCGTTCTAAAGGGTAAGACGGTCAGGTCGGTTAAGATTCTGTCTAAAAAACAATTTCCCCAATCGGTGAGCCTGGTTGTCGGTGAGAAAATTATAAAGGTAGAGCGTCGGGCCAAATTGCTGATTTTGCGTCTTACTCACAAGAAAAATCTGATGATCCATTTGAAACTGAATGGACAGTTGATTTGGATCAGAAACGGGGTGACCGGCGACAAGGTGCTTCTTAAAAGAAGCGTGCCTACGATTGGCTCGTCCTTACCGGCGAAGTCCACCAGGGTAATTTTAGGGATTGGCCGGGGTCGGTTGTTTTTCAATGAAATGCGCAAATTCGGTTGGATTAAATTGGTAAAAGACGATGAGTTGCAAAGAGAACTGTCAAAATACGGGGTGGAACCGTTAACAAACGATTTCAGCGCATCATACCTGGAAAACATTTGCCGGAATTCCCAAAGGGCGATTAAGCTGGTTTTACTTGATCAGGAAAAGATCGCGGGCATCGGCAATATTTATGCCAGCGAATCGTTGTTTTTATCCAAGATCAATCCGGCAATATCCGCGGATAAGCTGACCCTTAACAGGATAAGGGGTTTGCGTGGGAATATCGTCAAAGTTTTAAAACTGGGATTAAAGTACGGTGGCACCAGTGAGGAATATTATCTGAGACCGGATATGACGACCGGCAACTATCAGAAACATTTCTTGGTTTATGGCAGGACAGGGGATAAATGCAAAAAATGCGGTTCTTTGATCAAGAGAATCAGTTTGGGAGGCCGGGGAACATTTTTCTGCCCCAAGTGCCAGAAGAGTTAAGCATCTTCTCGGCGCTTCTGTACAATATTTTGGTTCTGTGGTATCATATTTTCAATACGTTTTTGCCGCCGTAGCCCAATTGGGAGGGCGCCCAGAGGTGTCCCGGAGGGACATCGTGTCTCTGTGGACATTATTTGCGGGTTCGAGCCCCGTCGGCGGCTTCTGTCCCGGTGCTATTGGCGCCGGGACTTTCTTTTTTCAGTTTAAATGCGCTACAATACAATACTTATGAAAGATTTGAATTTCCAAAAAACCATTCTCTCGAATAATATTCCTTTGTATGTGATGAATTTGCCGCATACGCAATCCGTAGCGGTTGGCGTATTGGTTAAAGCAGGAACACGCGACGAGATGTGGCCGGGGGAGGCCGGGTTGGCACACGCGCTTGAGCATATGTCGTTTCAGGGAACGGAAAATTTTCCTACCAGCAAGGACGTTTCGGCATACCTTGAAGAGATCGGAGGGAGTCTTAATGCCTGGACCTCTGAAGAGGGTACGTTTTATCACAACCGTGTGCCGGTTGCCCACAAGGAAAGAGGATTCAGGATTCTTGGCGAAATGTTGCGGGTACCCCTGATACCGGCCGGGAAAATCTCCGTGGAAATGAAAAATATCATTGAAGAATTACGCATGTATCTTGACGATCCCGATGGTCTGTTATGGATTCTTAACCAAAAATTTCTGTTCGGTGGCCATCCGCTTGGGAAAAATTCTCTGGGCACAATCGAAGCATTATCGGCTTTCGGGCAGGATCACTTTTTCGAATTTCGTAAGCGGTACTATCACTCCGCAAATTTAACTGTACTGGTTGTCGGAAACATTACTCTTGACGAAGCGGTGCGCGAATCAGAAGAAAATTTTACGGGCATGGAGGCGCGTGAGGAAAACGTGCGAGATTTCGTGCCGTTAACGGGTGATCCCGAGAGGGAACTTATCCATCGGAAAGAATTGGAACAGGTTCATATTGCGCTTACCGCGCCGCTTGGCAGGGCAAGCGAAAAATCAAGTAAAAGCATGGTGATGTTTTCTATTATGCTTTCCGGGGGCATGTCGTTTCCTTTATTCCAGGAGGTCAGGGATAAGCGCGGACTTTGCTACGCGATTTCCGCGAATACAACGCGTAATTCTGACGTGGGAGAGTTTTCGATTGCGATCGGCACAGACCCCAAGCGATACAGGGAGGCTATTGATGTCTCGATGGGATTGATAGAGAAGTCTAAGAACGACGAGGACCTGTTACAGAAAGCAAAAGATCTCGCACTCGGCAATCTTGCCCTGCAATTCGAGCATACCGGAGGCATCCTTAGGATAGCGGCCTCGTCTGCCTTGATTGATGGAGCGCCCAAGGGATACGACGAGTATGTGCAAGACATAGAAGAGATTACTATTAATGATGTCGTTTCGGCTGTCGATACATATCTTCGGCCGGAGCAGGTTCGTCGTGTTTTATTGGCGCCTAAGGGATTAAAAACATAAGATAAAAAAATGATTACGCGTGAACAGGCCCTAGGTCTTATTCAGGAACACGTACAAAACAAGAATATTATCAAGCATATGGTGGCGCTCGAGGCGGTTATGGGTGCGCTTTATGACTTATTGTCAGAAAGAGGGAATGCGGATTTGGGAGGGGCGAAGTCCGAATGGATGATTGCCGGGTTATTGCACGACGGCGATTATTGCGACAGCGTAGCGCATGACAAGCAGGGCATTCAGATAACGCAATGGGCAAAGGATAAAGGATATGAAGTTCCCGATAGCGTTAGCCACGCCATGGCGGCGCATAATTGGAGTAATACCGGCGTAGCGCCGGAGAATTTGATGGACTGGGCAATCTTCTGCGCGGACAGCTTGACCGGGCTCATTGTCGCATCGGCACTGGTTTTGCCGGACAAGAAACTGGCAAATTTAACTAAAGAATCGGTTTTAAAACGATTCAAATCGCCGTCGTTTGCCGCCGGCACGCGCAGGGAAGACATCAGATTGTGCGAAGAAAAACTCGGATTGAGCCTGGAAGAATTCGCCTGGATCGCACTTAAAGCAATGCAGGAAATAGCAACCGAACCGGGATTATAAATGCCCCCCGGAAGGGCTCGAACCTTCAACCACTGGCTTAAAGTCCGTCAGCTGACGGATCTACCATTGATAATGTTATGGATAAAAGAACGACCACGGGATGTTTTCAACTCTTTCTCTCGATTTATTGCGCCATCTCGGGTATCGAAAAGTTCTTGGTATATAACTTGCCACGTTCCGTTTCCTTTCTGTGTAGACGTGAACGAGGTATCTTTAGTCGGCAATATCTTGTCATGCCTTTTCAGACGTTTTTCGAGATCCACGGTTTGTCCAATGTAAATTTTTCCGCTTTTTGAATTACGGACGACATAAACCGTATACTTTTTCGGGTGCATAGCGTCCCCCCGGAAGGGCTCGAACCTTCAACCACTGGCTTAAAAGGCCATTGCTCTACCATTGAGCTACGAGGGGATAAAATAAATTGTATGCTATTTGGTTTCAGCCTTCAACCGCTGGCTTAAAGTCCGTCAACTGACGGATCTACCATTGAGCTACGAGGGGATGGTTTTCAGAATTTTCTAGAGATGTTGTGCCAGGCCTCTTACCAAATCGAGAACCATTTTTATAGTTGGAGAATCTCCGGAAAGCATTAATTCAAGCTGGTGTGGTTCTATAGTATTCCAGTCGATTGTCTTTATTTCTTCGATTTTACCAATAGCTAATTTCAAATCTTCTTGTGTGAGTAATTCTCTGTGCGGTGCTTTGGGATAACGTTTTTCTCCCGTAGCATATGAAATCATGAGAGTTGTAATCGGGGAAATATTCGGGCCACCCTCTTGATCTTTAGTGTCTTCGATAGGCGCCAATCCTCTCATTCTCCTTTCTTGTTGTGGGTCTATGTCAAATGTCATGTTTTTGTTTATGCAACTATTTTACAATGGTTTTCGAAAAACGCAATATAAATCATTGTTTTTTTAATTTTTTCGTGGTTTAATGCACATACATTATGATTTCTGTTCTTATCCAGGAAAAAAAGAAAGCGTTTGCCTTGATAGCCGCTATTTTTGTTTTGGCGATCGGGGCAACCGTATTCGCATTTCCCGGGCTCGTGAATACGGGTATTTCGTGGGTATCGGGCAAAATCGGAGTTTCCGCTCCCTCTTTTCATGTACCGGGATTCAGGCTTGGGCTTGACGTGTCTGGGGGAACCTCTTTGATTTACCGGGCCGATGTCGCGGGATTGTCGAATAACGATCGTATCACCGCTTTGGACGGTCTTAAAGATGTTATCGAACGCAGGATAAATTTGTTCGGAGTGCAGGAACCCCGGATTGAAGTCTCGAGAAGCGGGGACGAGTGGCGCTTAATCGTGGAACTTGCGGGAATCAAAGACATTGCCCAGGCCATTGAAATGATCGGACAAACCCCGTTCCTGCAGTTTTGGCAGGAGCAAGCCGGCAAGAGTTCAGAAGAGCTGTTTGAAAAGTATAAGCCCGAAGAAACATTGCTCCATTTCGAAGAATATTTTGAAGCAACAGAACTCACCGGCCGTTTTTTGAAGCGCGCCGAAGTGGTGTTCGACCAGACTTCTTCGATTCCGGCGGTATCGTTGGTGTTTGATGAAGAAGGAGCAAAGGTCTTTAAAGATCTGACTACAAAGAATTTGAATAAACCGCTGGCCATCACCATCGACGGCATTCCTTTGAGCGCGCCGATCGTGGGTGATGTGATTACCGACGGGCATGCCCAGATCACGGGAAGGTTTAGTTTGGCGCAAGCGAAAGACCTGGCCAACAACTTGAATCAAGGAGCATTGCCGGTTCCTATCACCCTGATCTCCCAGCGTTCGGTGGGCGCAACCCTGGGCAACGATTCTTTGAATAAGATGGTTTATGCCGGTATCATCGGTTTTATCACTATTGCGGTATTCATGGTTCTGTCCTATCGGCTGGGGGGATTATTTTCGGTTGTCGCACTTTTGATCTATATTCCGTTAACCCTGGCGATTTTCAAACTTGTGGGGGTAACCTTGACGCTTTCGGGCATCGCGGGGTTCCTGTTATCCATGGGTATGGCGGTTGATGCCAATATTCTTATTTTGGAACGTATCAAAGAAGAGCTGCGGAGCGGGAAAGAGGTTGTGCACGCGATAAGGGAAGGGTTTTTGCGCGCCTGGCCGTCCATCAGAGATTCCAATGTTTCCAGCATCATCACGGCACTGGTATTGTATTTTTTCACTGCCAGCATTGTGCGGGGATTTGCCCTGACGCTTTTGATCGGGGTGGTGACGAGCATGTTCTCGGCGATCTTCGTATCGCGGACGCTTATTATGGCGTTCCTGGGCGAGAAAAGCGGGCATAGCAAGTTTTGGTTCGGGGTACGCATGAAAGAAATGGAAGACAGTAAAGTATCTCCTGTTATATAATCATGAAACTCAATATTATCGGCGCACGGAAAATATTCTATATTTTTTCCGGTATCAGTATTTTCTTGAGCTGTTTAGCCTTGGTCGTATGGGGACTGAAACCCGGTATTGATTTTACGGGCGGGGCGCTCTGGGAATTCAAGTTCGGGAACCCAATGGATAAAATCGTTCTGGAACAGCAGCTCGAAACTATCATGAAAACCGACGTCTTGATTTCAGAGTCGTCGGACGGTATTTTCAGCGCCCGCATGAAAGAATTTTCGGAACAGGAGCATCAGGGATTCGTGCAGGAACTAGAAAAATCAGATGAAAGTTTCGAAGAGTTGCGTTGGGAAACCGTGGGGCCCACGGTTGGCAAAACATTGCGGGACAAGTCTATGGTCGCGATCGTCATGGTGGTGGTCGGCATCTCCGTTTATATCGCATTTGCCTTCAGAAAAGCATCGTATCCGGTAAGCTCGATTAAATACGGGTTGATTACGGTGTTGACGCTGTTCCACGACGTCATTATTCCTATCGGGGCGTTCTGTGCGCTCGCGTATTTTCAGCATGTGGAAATCGATACCAATTTCGTGGTGGCAATTCTTGTGATTATGGGTTTTTCGGTTCACGATACGATTGTGGTGTTCGATCGCGTACGGGAAAAACTCATGCGCTTTAACGGCAAGGATTTCGGCGCGCTGGTCAACGAAAGCCTGAACGAGACTCTGGTGCGGTCTTTCAATACATCGCTCACCGTAGTATTCGTTCTTCTTGCCATGTTTTTCTGGGGCGGAGCGGTGTTGAAATATTTCATCCTTGCCATGCTTATCGGCATGATAGTAGGAATGTACTCCTCGATTTTCATTGCCAGCCCGTTGTTGGTGGATGTATGGAAGTGGCAACAAAAGAGAAAATAGAATTTAGAAAATAGAAAATATTCATATGAAAACAATTCTCGTTGATGCAGTAAATGCTTTTGTGATAGAGAGCGAAGGTAGTTTTAAGATTTTCAAAGAAATGCACGATTTACTCGAAACTTTTCCGAATCGAAAAATTATCCTGACGGGAGCCAATGACGAACAATTTAAACAGTTTGGTTTGAACACAATGCCCTACGAGGTTTTCAC
>LCLB01000005.1 GCA_001001795.1 Parcubacteria group bacterium GW2011_GWF1_45_5 | reverse complement strand
TTCTCTGCCATTCTTTGGCCGACCGCGTTCAAAATCGCGTTGACATTGCTCCAGCGCTGGGAATTACGCGCCAACGCGAACTGCCTCGCCGGGTTCAAGGCAATGATCACGACCCCTGCCAGGAGAACGATGATGCCGATCACGATGAGGAGCTCAATAAGGGTAAACCCTTTTCTTGCTTTCATATTTTTTCTTTTTAATAAATAAACGACCCTGTTAATTGTTTACAGTATACCACAAAGCTTACAGAACCGGGATTTCTTTCCACTGCAAGAGCACAGGGCCGGTTGAAAGCATATCCACCATAACCACGAGGTTGGTGGTGGTGTACTCGTCTATGGCTTTTGTTTTCACGGTTTTTTGCGTGCCGTTGGTTTCTACAGGAAGTATCTGGCACTGATAGGTCCCCAGCGGAATAGTTTCACCGCCCACGTAATCCTTGTCCTCCAGAGCCTTGCGCAAGGCAATGTTGGCGCATGATGACGAGTGATCGTAGGACGAGTTTTTCGAGTACGCGCTATTGATGTTCTGCCTGGTCGAGAACCCCGCAAAGCTCACGGTAAAGACCAACGCCATGGAAAATAGGCTTAGGATGATAATCGAGGTCAGTGCCATATATCCGGGTTGTGCTTTAACTAATGGTTTCATTTTTGGATATAGGTTTTGGTTTTATACTCCCGACCCGACACGGTGAAACGCACGGTCAAAAAATTCGGGGTGGTCGTGGTTACCTCGTAGGAGAAATTAAGGTTTTCAACCTGCATGATGTTGCTGTGCAGGGGGAGTGTCGGATTTGCGCCCTGTTGAAGGGTGATAGCGTCTCCGGACAGCTGGAACACGATAGGGTTTTGCGAGAAAGATTGCTTGGAAACCGATAATATAGATGAGGTCGCGTTCTCCGGGGGCGACGACACGACCGAAACATCGGTTAACGCCCAGTTGATCTTATCCATGATGAACCTGATTTCCTGTTCGCGGATAATCGTGCCATTGAGCTTTTCCGAGCTTGAAATTATCTGATAGACTGCGCCCAATGACCCGCCGATGACAATGGCAACTAGGGCCGAGTAAATCACGAGCTCGATAATGGTAAATCCTTTGTGCACTCGATTGGATTTTTTTATGGGCATGGCGGTGCTCCCGAGGTGATAATACGAAGGGCATCGTTGCTTCTGACCGAGGTGTAGACCACGTTGTCGCGGTAGGTGACGCCGGTTGCCATTTGCGGGAAGTTGAGGGACGAATACAGATACGGCGACGTGGTGGCGATATGTGCGATT
Source organism: Parcubacteria group bacterium GW2011_GWF1_45_5 (assembly GCA_001001795.1). GTDB lineage: Bacteria > Patescibacteriota > Minisyncoccia > UBA6257 > Brennerbacteraceae > GWF1-45-5. The sequence continues at coordinate 18,503 of LCLB01000005.1, read as the reverse complement.
TGCAGTTCCTTGTTACTGTTGGAGTTTGCGAGGAAAGACAGGTAACCGCGCGCATAAGTGTCGTACACCGCGCCATTAGCATTGTATTGTCCTTGTACTTGTATGGGTGTTGTCGAGGCCGATAATTTAACAAGTTGGCTGTTGGTTCCCAGGAAAATATCGTTGGTATTGGGCGCGAACACGCTCATGCCCTGGGTCGATCCGCTGCACTGGCTGGCGCAATCGAAGCTGTCGATCTGCGTTGGCGCGTTCGGGTTCGACACATCAACGACTGCAAGTTCCTGATTGAAACCGCTTGTTGCCAGATAGGCCCGATCATCGAATATATAGATGTCGTTGATATTCATATTAAGGTTCAGTCCTGCAATCGGTACGGGCGTTTGGGGATTTGACACGTCAAAAATTTGGAGCTCGTTTCCTGTCCCGAATTCGGTGCCGATATATACATAATGTTTGTATTCAAAAATACTCAATCCCGGCTTGTTGCTGGAAACCAGGGTGGTGGAGCTGACCAGGAGCATGGCTCCGGGATTTGAAACATCAATGATTTGGAGTTGGTTGGCGGTATCGTTTTGGGCGGCGTAGAGGTAGTTGCCGTTGATTGCCAAAGAATTGATACCTTTGCCTGTATTGATGTTCGATATTTCCGATGGGCTGTAAATATCGGAGACATCTATGGTATAGATGTCCGGTTTCGCGCTTGCCGAGGCAACGCCGGAAATGAACACGGTCGTGTCCTTGATGACGATGTCCGTACCCTGGTTGCCCGGTCCCAGGTCAACAGTTCCCGCAGTAATCGGACACTGCCATTCTCCGGTGGGGTCCTCGCCCGGTCCGGTGCCGTCGTCTGGCAAGAGCGAGCGCCAGTTGGTGATGATGCTTACCAGCTCAACGTTACTCGTGCGGCCGGGGCTTACGTACCAGGTCGTTCTGCTGGTCAGCTTTTTTGTCAGGAAATCAATCTGCTCGACCATAAGTTCGTTGGTGTATCCGCTGTTGCTGGTGGTCGAGGACCCCAAGGCATCAAAATTGTTCTGGGCGAATGCTTTGGCCTGTTCGATGTATTCTTGGCTTACGCGCAGCGCGTCGTGCTGCTGGCCGGCATACTGCGCCATGAACTGGTTGCCGAACACTACAGTGATCAGGGCCACCGAGCATACTACCAAGATGCTCAAGGCTACCATGACTTCGAGTGTGCTTTGGCCGATCCGCGATTGGTGCTTGATCATATTTTCAGAAAATAATGGCGCCCTCTTTATTGATAATAATGGACATTGACCGTGAGTCCTGGGCTAGGGTGATACTTACCGGCGTCGGAAGTTTCGCATTAAGCTGTTCGAAGACCACCTCGCTGTGTCCGCTGACGATAATAACAGGGTCGCGTTCCACAATTTCGTCGTATGAAGGGGTGCGGGTTAGGTACGATCCGCCCTGAAAAAGAATAAATTGGGTTGGGGCAATATAGATGCCGTGGCTCGCCTGGTTGGTGTTATATAAGGACTGCGAGCGCGCTTTCTGCATCAGGGTGACAAGCTGGTCGCGCTGCGAAACCAGGGTGTAGCCGTGGTACAGGTTCATGGAAACGAAGATACCGATGCTGGCGAGCGCGGCAACGATGCCTATTACGATCAAAACCTCAATAAGCGTGAGTCCGGGTAAAAGACGTGTCTTCATGGTTAATGGGAAAGGCTTTGCGTGATTTGGTAGATCGGCGTAATAATCGAGATCGCCACGAACCCAACCAAGGCTCCCATCAAAAGAAGCATGGCAGGTTCGATGGTGCTGGTGAGGTTCTTGATGAGCTCGTCCAACTCGTTTTCGTAAAAATCGGAAAGGTAGTTAAGGTTGGTGTCGAGGTTCCCCGTGCGCTCCCCGATTTCGATGATGCGGGTTGCCATAGAAGGGAAGAGTCGCTCCTGGGTCGCGAAATATTTGTAAATCGTGCTGCCGCGCTGTACCTGGTCGCGCGTTTCCTCGAGCGCCTTGCGGTACGCGGAGTTCGTCATGATGCTCGTGCAGATCTCGAGAGCGTCGATAATCTTGATGCCGCTCTTTAAAAGCACGCCCATGGTGCGGGTAATATTGGCGGTGTGGTAGTACGAGGAAATTTTTCCCAAAAGGGGAAGCGTCAATGTCCCGCGATCCCACCGGTAGCGTATCGACGGGATGCGCAAAAACCAGGCCACGGCGAATACGATTGCCGTTATGCCTATGATAAGAAGCAGGAAATAGTCTTTGACGAAACTGATGCTGCCGATGAGAATCCTGGTGGTCAACGGCAGAGTAATTTTCAGGCTCGCAAAGATCGGCAGAATTTTCGGGATAACGAAGAAGATGATGCCCGAGGTGATGCTGATCGTGGTAATCAGGATGATGACGGGATAAATCATGGCCGACCGGACCTTTGACTCGAGCTGTTGGCGCTTGCGCATTTCCTGGGAGAGGTACAATAGGTTTTCCGAAAGGGTGCCGCTGGTTTCCCCGAGACGTATCATATTAATGAAGAACGCCCCGAACACGTTGGGATATTTATTGAGCGTGCGGGACAGGAACTGTCCGTTCTGGACGTCCTTAATGACCGTTCCCAGGATTTTTTTGAATCCGGTATTTTTTGTCTGATTTTGAATCAGCTCGATTCCTTCGATGGTGCTCATGCCCGATTTAATGATCATGGCAAGGTGCTGGGCAAAGAATATCTTTTCCTGATTGGAAACGTGGAAAAACGGGTTGGGCAGGGTAATATTTGATTTCAGGGACAGTTTCATAACTTCTATTCGCGCATAACACGGAATACTTCTTCAAGCGTGGTAACGCCCTGCACCGCTTTACGCACCCCGTCTTCAAGCACCGTGGTCATACCCTCTTCGAGCGCTATTTTTTTGATTTCGGGAGCGGAAGCGCGGGTGGTAATCGCGGTTCTGATGCGGTCGGTAATTTCCATAATTTCGTAAATACCAACCCTGCCAAGATACCCGGTTTGATTGCAGGTTTTACACCCTTCTCCGATATAGAATTCCGTTTCGTCGAAGGTAACGGTTTCAGGGAGTTCGGCGCGCAGCGCAGCGCACTCTTCTTTTGAGAATTTCTTTTTTGCCTTGCAATCCGGACAAATTTTTCTGACCAGACGTTGGGCAACGGCAATATTGACGGTTGAAGCGATAAGAAACGGTTCGACTTTCATATCAAAAAGCCGGGGAAGCGTGGTGGCGGCGTCATTGGTATGGATAGTGGACAGCAAGAGGTGGCCGGTCAGGGCCGCATTGACGGCGATATTGGCGGTTTCCTGATCCCTGATTTCTCCCACCATAATGATATTGGGATCCTGGCGCAGGATAGAGCGCAGGCCATTGGCGAAACTCAAACTGGTTTGGTTGTTCACCTGAATCTGGTTGACGCCTTCGAGCGAATACTCGATAGGGTCTTCAATGGTGATAATCGACACATCGGGCGTATGCAGTGTTTTGAGGATGGTATAGAGGGTGGTGGTTTTTCCGGATCCGGTTGGACCAGTCACCAGGATCATGCCATAGGGTTTCTTGATGGCCTTTTTGATTTTTTCGTAGTCGTTTTTAGAAAATCCGACATCTTCAAGGGTGAAGTTGCGGCCTTGCTCGACCAAAAGTCGGAGGACCGCATTTTCGCCGTAATAGGTCGGGGCAATGGAAACACGTATATCGAACTTAACAGATTCTTTCCCCTCGGGAATGGTGACGCGAAACCGTCCGTCCTGCGCCGCCTGGTGTTCGTCCATGCGCATTTCGGCAAGCACTTTGATGCGGCTAACCACCTCGTCGTGGATGGCCTTGGGTATGATAAATGTTTCGTGCATGACTCCATCGATGCGCAGGCGCAGTTTTACCCGGTCTTCAGAGGGATCGATGTGGATGTCGGAGGCGCGGGCAAGATAGGCATAGGCGATAAATTCATCGACGAGCTTGATGATGGAGATATCGGCAACGGGCTTCTGTAGCTCATGTTCAACAGTGGTTTTGTCGAGGGTCATAATAGGTGTAGTGTTATGGTATAGGAGTATGATACTGTTTGCTTTCGCATTTCGCAATGGTAAACATAGATTTTATGCCGAGAAATTGACTTATGGTTTTCTGCGTGATACAGTGAAATCCAGAATATATGGATACTCTTGATACAAAAAAGTACGAGCTGTGCTTTTGGCTTAAGGACGACGGAACAGGTGTCGCACCAATCGTATTTTTCGATTCGGTAAAGGGCGTGGTGCAAAAGGCAGGCGGATTTATCATCAGCGAGCGTCAGCCGGAAAAACGAAACCTTGCCTATGCGATTCAGAAGCAGCGTGCGGGTTACTGGTGCGAGATCATGTTTTCCGGAGCCCCCGAAATACTTTTTCAGATTAAAACCGATTTAAAGTACGAAACCGCCATCCTACGCAAGATTATCGTGGTAGTTCCCGATGTAAAAGAAAAGAAGGTCCGTTCCACGCGGGCGGTGAGGAAACCCGAGTCTTCCGAAGGAGAACCGGAGCGCGCGACAGGATCCCCCCAGGAAATGCAGGAACAGCTGGACTCTAAACTAAAAGAGATTTTGGAGTCATAATAACTGTATGAACGTAAACAAAGTATTTCTCATCGGCCGGATTACCAACGACATTACCCTACGGGTAACTCCTGCGGGCCAGTCAGTGGCATCTTTTTCCGTGGCGACCAACCGTACATGGGTGGACAAGGCGGGCCAAAAGCAGGAGTCTGCCGAGTTTCATAATATCGTGGTATGGGGCAAGCAAGCCGAGCTTTGTAACCAGTATTTGGGTAAGGGGCGTGAGGTGTTTATCGAAGGACGCCTACAAACCCGATCGTACCAGGCGCAAACCGGAGAAAAGAAATACCGCACCGAAGTGATTTGTGAACGGGTGCAATTCGGCGCCAAGGCAGCGGGAGGATCGCAGGAAAGCTTCGGCTCGCCGAAACAGGGCATTGACACCCCGGCTCAAGAGCCGCTTGAGACTATTGATCTCGACAGCCCGGTTCCGCCGGTTCAAGACGAACCGCCCGTACCCGCAGGAGAAACCATTAATTTTGACGAGCAGAATCCTCCGTTTTAAAATTTTGTCACGAAAAACTATCATTATCCGGAACTATGCAAAGGAAAGATAAAAGCGATCAGTGTTATTTTTGCGGACGAGCAGACGTCAGCTGGAAAGATGCAGTAACGTTGCGCAAGTTTTTATCCGCCGCGTTCAAAATAAGAACTCGGACCAAGAGCGGATTGTGCGCGAAACATCAGCGCGCGGTGGCTCATGCTATCAAGCGGGCCCGGCAGATGGCTCTCTTGTCGTACCTGTCAGAATAAATATTGGTTATATGTTTTCAACAACACTCCGGCCGTTTTGGTCGAGGTGTTGTTTTTACGTCATTGTTGCGATCTCCGGGTGGGTGGAGGGATTTAAACCTTTGGTCCAAGATTGCCTTATTGCGCAACGTACTGGACGCTGTTGGAACTAAGATACGAGATAATCAAGACTGTATTTTTATTCCCGATTTAGCAAATGGGGAAAATATTTCTCCGTAAGGCGTCGTGTGTACTCCTCGTGTGGTTCAAGACCCATCTTCGCTCTTCGTTGGTTCAAATGTTCTGCATCTTCTATCGACCGAGGCTCGAAGCGTATGGCATTTCCTGACGCATCTCTTATCTCGTGGAATTGAGTCCCGTAGACTTGACCTTGTTTCCTATTAACTCTTACCCTGTCTTCGAGGTATGCTATGTCCGCCGTACTAACATTATTTTCTGATTCCTTTTTCATAAGTGCCAAACACTGTTCTTGAAACTCCGGATCATGGTCGGAATGTTGAACCAGTAGCCATGCAGATGAGGCCTGTTTACCCACCTTTGAGACTGTAGGCCATCCGATCTCACTCACTATCCGCTTCATGGACTCTGTATTCCTACGATCAACTTCCTCGTCCCATGCCGCATCATCGTTAAGGCTCTTTTCTCGCATCTCTTGATCAATAACAACCATCTGCTCTATCTCGGTAGCTATTTGAGGAAATTTTGGTTCATTGCCTTTATCGTCATTATTTTTGAGACCTTCGATGTTCATTTTTTAATTGTAGCAAAATAGCACCCGAAAGTGCTATTTTGAACCGATCTACGGTTATTTTGCGCAGCGGACGGGATTCGAACCCGCGATCTCTGCCGTGACAGGGCAGCGCTTTAAACCGGGCTAACCTGCCTGCCGGTAGGCAGGGCTACCGCTGCAATGTGGTTATTGTAGCGAATACACAAGTGTTTTGCAATGTACGATATCTGTGTTATACTGTTTTCGCGCCTCAAGGGCGCTTTTATTTGACCCTTCTTATGGTGCTCGCCAAAACAGAAATTTTAAAAGAAATTGCATCAGGGAAACTGAAAATAGAACCGTTTCAAGAAGCGGCGCTTCACGCGTGCGCGTACGATTTGGCGCTCAGTAACGAACTTCGCATATTCAAAGATCACAAAGAGGTGGTGTCGCTGAACGAGGAAATTGATTGGAGTAAAATCAAGGACACGGATCTTACCGAAAAAATAGATATTTCCGGAGGATACGTGCTGGAACCGGGAAAATTGGTCATCGGCATCTCGGAAGAAAAACTCACACTCCCCAATAATCTGTTCGGGATTATGAGCGGCCGCACGCGATTCGCCCGGCTGGGGCTTGTCGTGCACACGACTGCACAGTTTATCAGCCCTAATACGGAAAACCGGCAGGTATTCGAGATCGCGAATATGGGACCGCTTACCCTGAAACTTATTCCCGGTGAGCGTATTTGTCAGGTTATTTTTTTACGTTGCGAAGGAGATTTTCAAAAGTGCGGTACCTGTACCCGTCAGCACTCGTTGTAATATATTCTTTTTGCTACACTGGTTATATGCCTGCGTAGTTCAACAGCTAGAACGAGGGATTCATAACCCCTAGAAGGAAGTGCGACTCTTCCCGCAGGCACCATAAAAACGATACGGCCGCTATTAGCGGCCGTATGTCATTCGCGTGCGAAGATTCCGGGGTTATATATGTTCGACGGGTTCCAAAGGTACCAACCGGAGTCATTGTTCGTGTCCAGGGTTGCCTGGATTTGCTTGCGCACCATCTCGGGGGTATAGGTTGCGCCGATATCGAACACCTGAAGCCATGGCCTGAGCTTGGCGATCTTACTGTTACGGGGCAATAATCCGGTTTTGATATAAGAAACATCGGGAGCTTTCAAAGGGGTGCTGGTCGAGTTTTCGGGAGTGGGAGAGGGTACGTAAGAAAGAACCGCATCGAGCTTGCTTCTGCGGACCTGCGCTTTTTCTAACGAATAAAAAATTACTTCATACGGGTAACTTGCCGGGTTTTGATATCCAAGGAATCCTTTCGCGTAATGGGACGGATAGACCATGGGGGCGATGTAGTCGAAATACGGATACGCGTATTCGATAATTTGTCCGATACCGAGATCGTCCTCATTGATCGTCGCCAGTCCGAACAGGTCAACCGATGTTTTTACGGGCATAGGCCCGAGCACTTCATGTACATAGGCGAAAAACTTTTGCATTTGTTCCGCTTTGGAAAGTGCGTTCGGGTTATATAACGGGTACGACAAGACCGTCATGTCTCCGTCCGAGGGAAAGCGGACATAATCGAAGTTGATTTCATCGACGCCTAAGGCGATTGCTTCCCGGGCGACCTCGAGATTATAATCCCATACGTCACGCGATCCCGGGTCTACCCAGGACAATCCCTTGCGGTCTTTCCAGATCGCACCGGTTTGCGAATTTTTTATTGCCAAGTCTGGTCTTACCTTGGAAAGGTGAGCGTCCTGGAACACTGCGATGCGGGCGCTTACATATATATGGTGTTCGTGAAGGGTCGCAATAAGGTTTTTGAAATCAGGAATGCGGATTTCTTCGGATCCGATAGAGTGGATCAGCGTCGAATTGGTTTGGAAAAATATCTTTCCCGCGTAATCCTTGATATCGATAACCACCCCATTCAGTTCGGTTGTATCCGCAAGGTCTATAATTTCCTTGATTTTTTTGCTGTTGCCGGTGGAATATCCGGTAAGGTAAACGGCGTTGACGGTCTGGGGAACGGGCTCAAGCCGCCAGGGCGTTGGTGAAGGCACCGGGGTCGGTGTTTTAAGGGAGGCGTCCGGAACGGGCCGGAACGCGGTGTGGGACGAGAAGGCAAATAACGAAGATAAGGCAATCATGCCGATGCCAAGATGGACGTAGGGATTTTTCATCCACAAAGGGCCGGGGGGAAGTGAAAGTTTCATAAAACCGATGACGGTAATGAGGGAGTAATGTTTTCACTATAGCAAAAATACCTGTTAGAATACAGTTATGATGCGTCGTTTATTCGTGCTGTTGAAAATGTTTCTTATTGCCGGAACCGTTATTGTAATTGCCGCGGGAGCCGTTTTTGTTTGGTATGGGATTCAACACGGATGGATTTCCAGGATATTCAAGCAAATCACGATTCCCGTGTTCACTCCGACTTCAACGCAGTTTGTGAGTTTTGAAATTCCCCGATTCGTGCAGTCGGATGTGCTGCAAAAGATTCATAATCAATTCATTCAAGAAGAGGCAAGCTTCATCGAGGCGGATTTGAGCACTTTGCGCCTGACCGTATTTCATAACGGAACCGCGGTTAAAGAAGTCCCGATTGTCGCAATCGGCAAACAAGGATCATGGTGGGAAACCCCCGCGGGCCTCTACGAGATTCAGACAAAAGAAAAAAATCATCTTTCCGGGATCGGGCATGTGTACATGCCGTATTCAATGCAGTTTCAGGGAAACTTTTTCATCCACGGGTGGCCTTATTACCCCAATGGTACCGAGGTGGAGAGTGCGTTTTCGGGCGGGTGCATCCGTTTAAGGACTGCGGATGCCAGGGCGATATACGATGTCATTACTATCGGTATGCCCCTTTTGGTTTTCAAACAGGAATTATTCAACGACGCGCAGTGGTACGGATTGCGCGGGCCGACCATTAACGCACAAGCGTATCTGGTGGCGGATCTGAAAAGCAACTTCGTTTTCACCCACAAGAACATTGAGGCGGAACTCCCAATCGCTTCGGTTACGAAACTGATAACGTCTTTGGTTGCCTCGGAACATGTGTATCTGGATGGTGAAATCCGCATCATCGATCCGATGCTTCAGAAAACATCGATTCCTCGTTTAAGGTTGGGTGAACGGATTACGGCAGCGGATTTGTTTTTCCCTCTTTTGCTCGAGTCCTCGAACGAAGCCGCTTATGCCCTGGCCTACGGATATTACGGTGGCTATGATTCCTTCGTCGGTTTTTTGAACAAGAAAGCAAAAGCACTCGGCATGGAGCACACGATCCTGGTGGATCCCGCCGGTATCGGTTCGGGCAATATGGCAACCATTCGCGATCTTGTGTATTTGGCAAAATACCTTTATTTCAATAAAAGTTTCATTTTAAACATTACGGCAAGCACGGCAGATTCATTGGATTATCCTCCCAGATTTTCCGATCTGAAAAATCTCAATATGTTCGCATTCGATTCCGAGTTCCGGGGAGGAAAAATCGGTAAAAGTTCGACCGCCCAAGAATCCATGCTGGCGGTCTTTGAGATGATGCTTGACGGCACACGCCGGCCCATTGTTATTGTGGTATTGGGTTCTTCCGATGTGACCCGGGACATAGATGTTTTACGGGAATACGTTCGCGAATTTCATCCAATCCAAGCCCCTTAATAAGTATTGATTTTACTCCTCTTTTGTGCTATACTGCCCATTGTGAGCGATAAAAGGAAGTAGCTTCGCTACAACCTTACCGATTGTATGTGCAAACGCCCCCGTAAGGGGGCGTTTGTTTTTGATCATCCGTACATTCATCCCCGCTGGAAGTTTGCTCCGATTGTATGATTACGTGAGCGCTGTCCAGTCGGGGTGGATATACGCATGTTCCAATGTATTATTGCTTGTTCCGATTACCTTGTCAAAAAGTATTATGCTTGAGAAGTACGCGGTTATCGGAGTGTTACAATATGGTGTATGAAGATTCGTACACATGTTCCCTTGAGACCCTATACCACCTTTGACATAGGGGGCGAAGCGGATTTTTTTTCTTCCGTGAAAACATTGGAGGATTTGAAAGAAGCATGGAATTTCAGTCAACATCACGAACTGGCACGTATTGTTATCGGTGGGGGGAGCAATCTTCTTGTTTCGGAACGTGGTGTCGCTGGCATGGTTATACATATTGTTTATGATCGATGCGAATTCAAGGGAACAGACGTGCGTGTGGGAGCGGGTTGCATGCTTGATGAGTGTGTCGGGAAAACAATCGAGTGCGGTTTGCGCGGGATGGAAAGTTTGTCGGGAATTCCGGGAACGGTTGGGGGTGCGGTTTATGGAAACGCAGGAGCATGGGGGAAAAGCGTGGGGGACGTGATTGCTTGGGTGAGGTGTTTCAACGGGAGCGAACTTAAAGAATTTTCAAAAAATGAATGTGCGTTCGGTTATCGGACAAGTGTTTTCAAGCAGGCAGGGGAAGGGGTAATCTGGGAGATCGGATGCAATTTAGAGACGGGCGATAGGGCACCGCTTCGCAATACCCGTCAGGCGATTCTGGCGTATCGTAGCGTGCGGTATCCACGGCGCGCAAAAAGCGCCGGGAGTTTCTTTAAAAACGTTTCCGCAACAGAATTTTCCGAAGATCTACTGTCTTCTTTTCCGTCTTATGCGTTTTCCGGCAATGAAATAAGTGCCGGATACCTTATTGAACAAGCGGGATTATTGGGTATGCGTTCAGGAGGTCTTTACGTGTGTCCGCATCAGGGGAACTTTTTGATTAATAAGGGTCACGGAGACAGTAATAATGTTATTACTTTGGCACGTACCGTGCAGAGCGCCGTGCATGATCGTTTCGGAGTTATATTGGAACCGGAGGTGCGGTGTGTGGGGTTTACGGAAAATCCTTTTTCGTGAATGTTAACGTGCGCCACGGAGAAATTCTTCCTCAAAAAGTTATCCACAATTGTCAAATGTATTTTCTCCTTTACAATTATAATTATAGAGAGAAGGAAATATTTTTATACGAGATTATGTAAGTGCTGTGTCCCCATGACTGGGATGGTCGGGCGCTTACCAAAATAATTTCATCCATAACCTCGAGGCGCGGATGAACTACAACCATGGCAGTCAAGAAAGCAAAAAAGGTTGCAAAGAGAAAGGTTGCGAAGAAACCGGTGAAGAAAGCAGCGAAGAAACCGGCGAAGAAAGCGAAAAAAGCACGCAGATAATATTCACCACTTTTACAAAATACTCCCCGTACGGGGAGTATTTTGTTTCCCGTACTGGTAAAGCGCCTTCGTTTTGATATACTGATCATATCGTATATGCGTGTCGTTATTCATAATAATCATGCACAGCTTACCCCGGCGCTGGCGGCGTATCTAGAGGGGAAAATCGGAAAATTGGAAGAACTTCTCGGGAAATCCCATCGTGAGCATGTGGTTGACGTTCATGTTAATGATTGTGGACGCTACGAGGGGAAGGCCACGTTCAAAATAGGAGCGAGTATTTTTTTCCAGGGAAAAAAGATTTTCACCGAAGAACAGGGACACGATCTCTATGCGGTCATTGATACGGTGCAGGCCGAGCTGCGTCGCCATCTGACGAAACAGAAAGAGCGTCCTTTCAGCCTTCTTCGTCGCGGCGCCTTGCGGGTCAAGAATTTTTTCCGGTCAGGAGGCTTGCGCGATCACGATAACGATTCTCCGGACAATCGGTAAGCCTTTGTCTTTTCATGTATGTTCATAACACAGTTACTTCGCTTTTTTATTCCCCGCAACTCTTCCGATATACGTAAACGCTTCGGTCGTTTTATCTTTGCCATTAACGATAAAGAAGAATCGGTTGCGGTCAAGAGCCGCGGAGAGTTGGTTACAAAGACAAAAGAGTTACGCGAAGTATTCCAACATGAAGGGATGAGCGATAAGGTCGTCATCGATGGATTTTCTCTGGTACGCGAGGCGGCCAAAAGGACGATCGGTCAGCGTCATTTTGACGAGCAGCTTATGGGCGGGATTGCGTTGGCTCAAGGAGTAGTAGTCGAGTTAAAAACAGGAGAAGGCAAAACTCTTATGGCGACGCTTGCCGCATACGTGCGGGCGCTTTCCGGCAAGGGCGTTCATATTGTGACGGTGAACGATTATCTGGCTCAGCGTGACGCCGTGTGGATGGGTCAATTATATGATTACTTGGGCTTAAGTGTCGGGTGCTTGGTTCACGATCAGGCATTTTTATACGATTCCGCGTATACGGAGAATGAGCATCCCGAAGCAGTAAAAAAGGATAAAGATCGTGATGTCCGCGGAGGGTTCAAGGTGTTTCACGAGTATTTGCGCCCCGTCGAGAGAATTGAAGCATACCGCGCGGATATCGTCTACGGGACCAATCATGAGTTCGGTTTTGATTATTTACGGGATCATCTGATATACGATCCGGCGCGATGTGTCCAGCGTGGTCAGTATTACGTTATTGTCGATGAAGTGGACAGCATTTTGATTGATGAAGCACGGACACCGCTTATCATTTCCGGGCCAGATGCTGACGCAAGCCGCATTTATCGCGAGTTCAGCCGGTTGGCTCCCCGTCTTTCGCGGGAAACCGATTATACGATCGACGAGAAGCAGCGGACATTGATTTTAACCGAAGCCGGTATCCGGCGCGTTGAAGATCTTTTGGGGAGACCTATTTATACCGAAAACAATTTGGTCCTTATTCATCATCTTGAGCAGGCATTGCGCGCCGACGCGCTGTTCCAGCGCGACAAGCACTATGTGGTGAAAGGGGGCGAGGTGATTATTGTCGATGAATTTACCGGACGATTGATGCAGGGTCGCCGGTACGAAGGCGGTCTTCACCAGGCGCTTGAAGCAAAGGAAGGAGTGCGGGTGCAGGAAGAAAATCGTACGGTTGCCACCATTACGATACAGAATTATTTCAGGATGTACGAAGTTCTTTCGGGGATGACAGGGACAGCTCTTACCTCGGCAGAAGAATTTCATAAGGTGTACGGGCGCGAAGTGGTTGCCATCCCGACCCATAAACCGATGATACGTGCCGATGCCCCCGATCAGGTATATGTGAGCGAAAAAGCGAAATTAAAAGGTGTTGTCGGGGAAATCCGCAAACGTCATGAAAACGGCCAGCCGGTTCTGGTGGGAACTATTTCTATTGAAAAAAACGAATATCTGTCCCGCCTTTTGGATATTGAAGGAATTCCCTATGCGATACTCAACGCCAAACAGCACGAACAAGAGGCGGAAACTATCGCCCAGGCGGGAAAGCGCGGCGCGGTGACTGTGGCCACCAATATGGCCGGTCGGGGGGTTGATATCATCTTAGGAGGAAATCCTCCCGATAATGCCGAGGCAGAGTTTGTTAAAAGCGTCGGCGGCCTCCATATTATCGGGACAGAGCGTCACGAGTCCAAGCGCATTGATAACCAGTTGAGGGGGCGTGCGGGCAGACAAGGAGATCCCGGATCGAGCCAGTTTTTTGTTTCTTTCGAAGATGATTTGATGCGTATTTTCGGGTCCGATCGCATGAAACGCATGGTTTCTTCGATGGGGATCAACGAGGATAACCCGGTTGTCATTGAAAACAGGCTAGTCTCACGCGCCCTTGATGCCGCTCAAGCCAAGGTGGAAGGTTTTAATTTCGATACCCGTAAACACGTGCTCGAGTACGACGATGTTTTGAACAAACAACGTACCACGCTTTATCGAAAGCGGCAGGACATCCTTTTTTCGTCAATGGACACCTTGAAGGGAATAGTGAGCGATGCCATCCGTACGGTTATTGAAAGGGGATGTGATTCGGAGATGCACCAAGAGGAATCAAAGGAAGGTTTTTTCCATTCTTTGCGGGAATCCGGTGTTATCGATGAGGCACAATATAAAACGATGGCGACACTTGATGTTTTGAAACAGAAAGAACAGCTCGAAACATGGTGCCTTGGGAGGTTGCAGGGGCGGTTAAAGGAGGATACGTGGCGTGCGGTCCTGACGTTATTGTTGCAAATTCTCGATGTCCTATGGATCGAACACCTGGACATGATGCAGTCGTTAAGCGATGCCGCGCGATTGCGCGGGTATCATGGCCATTACGACTCTCTTGTGGTATATAAAACCGAGGGGCATCGTGCATTTCAATCTCTTTTGGAAACATTTTCCTTTCATGTATTCTGGTCTTTGATGCGCGGACAAATCAAATGATATGGATTTTAAATTGAAACAATTTGAAGGACCTCTTGAGCTTTTGATGCAGCTGATTGAGCAGGAAAAGCTTTCCATTACCGAAATCGCGCTTGCCGAGGTGACCGATCAATACCTTTCCATTATCAGCAATCAGGAGATTGATACGGCTCGACTTGCCGACTTTCTTCTTATTGCCTCCCGCCTTTTGCTTATCAAATCAAAAACACTTCTGCCGTTTCTGGAACTTTCTTCGGAAGAGGAGCAGGAGATCAGACAGTTTACCTTTTCGCTTCAGGAATACCAGCGATATAAGCGGCAATCGGAAGTTATTAAAGGATTGTGCGGGAGTGGTCGCCGGTGCGTAAGGCGGATTTTATGGCAAGGGAGGGGGCAATATTTCTTTCCGCCATCGGAACTTTCGACAACCGGGTTGCGCGACCTGTGCCGTCAACTTTTTTCAAGTCTCGAAACATTTGTGATTCCGCGCGAGGAAAGGATAGTCGACAAATCGGTAACGATTGAAGAAAAAATAGGGCACATCATCGATCGTATTCGTGACGGAGCCGAGCGCGGGTTGCGTACTCTTGCGGGAGATCGCGCCCAGAAGATCGATATCATCCTTTGCTTTCTGGCAGTTTTGTTTTTATTTAAACAGAAATTAGTCGCTCTTGATCAGGCGTCGTACGAAAGCGACGTTATGATTAAAAGTATGCACGTAAGCAATGGTTGATTATCCTTTACATAAGGCAAAAATCGAAGCGTTATTGTTCGCCCATGGCGAACCAATTTCTCTAACAAACCTCGCGCAAGCACTGGGTCTTAGGCCGGAAGAAGTTCGCGACATCATGAATACGTGGTCTTTGAGCTTAGCGACAAACCCAGAGAGCGGTCTCTGTATCATTGCTCATAATGATGCCTATCAGCTGGTCACAAAACAGGAGTATGGTCCGCTGGTGGAGGATTTTATGAAAAAAGATTTTAGTCAGGAATTGAGCCCGGCCGCCCTGGAAACATTGACGATTATTCTTTACCGCGGGCCATTGTCGCGTTCCGAAATAGACTATATTCGGGGAGTGAACTCGAGTTTTATGGTGCGCACCTTATTGTTGCGCGGTCTCGTCGAGCGCATTGCCGATACGAAAAGCCGTCATTTCTTCGTGTATCAGGCATCATTTTCGCTTCTGCGTCTTTTAGGGATTCAGTCTCCGTCGGAACTTCCCGATTATGAAGAGTTGCAAAAAAAGTATGAAGACATCTTGGCCCATGTTTCTTCGGAGAGTCAGAATAATCCAGAAACCGATGCCTAATACCGAACATAATGAAACGGGAACTATTTTTGTCATTGCTTGCATCCTGCTTTCTATATGGGGAGTGGTGTTTGTTCAGGCGATACGGGTGAAGGATCTTTCTCCTGTTGCGACAACCAATCCTACCTCAACCGATGCGTCGGTTTCTTCGATTTCGTATCCATGGGTAACATATTTTCCTGTAGCCATGGTTCAACCGAGTCCTTCCCCTACCTCTTCGGAGTTTCCCTGGATACAGGCGCAATCAGCCCTTTTATTCGATTTTTCCCAAGACACTCCTTTATTAGCGTATCGTGCATCGCTTGTCTATCCTATCGCGTCAATTACGAAACTTATGACCGGTCTTCTTGTTTCCGAACAGTACGGGGTGAATGCGTCGACGACGCTTGTCGTGGAGGGTGAGGATCTGGCGGTCGAGTATCCGAGCAAAATTTTGGTGGCTGGTGACGAGTTGCGGATAAGCGAAGCGGTTCGCATCCTTTTGATAGGATCCGATAATTCCGTAGCCCATCTTCTGGCACGCCATACGGCATCGACCACGGATGCATTTGTCAGTCGCATGAACGTGCGCGCATATTCTTTTGGCATGACCAATACCAGGTTCGTCGATCCTATAGGATTCTCGGGGAACGTTTCGACCGCTTTCGACCTCGTTTCGTTTATTGCGTATGTCCTTGGCCACAACTCCGAACTTTTGAGGATTTCTTCTTATCCTTCTTTAACTTTGATTTTAGGATCAGGGAAGGCCGTTACCATACAAAATACCAATATTCTGGCGGACAAAATACCGGGGTTTATAGGGGGGAAAACTGGATTTCTCGACGAAGCAGGAGGAAGCCTGGTGAGTGTATTCAAGATACGTGACAAGGTTTTGGCGACAGTCATTCTCGGGTCGCCCGACAGGTTCGGCGACACGACCCAGCTTATTCAGTGGTATTTAAAACAGCCTCTACAAGGGATAGAATAGTAGTGGGGCATGGCGTTGTTTCGATATTTCGTTATGGAACTTTTTACCCAACTCATCAGAATTCTTGTGACTGCTTTGTTTTCTTTCGGTATTGCCATGATTTTGGTTTCTCCGGTTGACCGCCTTATCCGGAAACTGAAGGTGGGCAAGCATATCGAAAAAGAAGCGGCCCCTATTTTTTCCCAAATGCATGCTGCCAAAGAAGGTACGCCCGTTATGGCGGGGATCATTATTTGGGGAGCGGTTTGTCTTTCTGTTTTTTTTCTCTGGCTTTGTTCTTTGCTGTTTGACGGATTCTGGTCACAAGTGAATATTCTTGATCGTTCGCAAACCTATCTGCCGCTTGCGGGGTTCATTATTGCGGCGTTGATCGGTGCCGCCGACGATATCATCGGCATCTTTAAAATAAAAGGAAAAAAGGGATTATCGGTGAAACAGCGGTTATTTTTATATGCGGGAGTCGGGTTCTTGGCGGCTTGGTGGTTTGCGGCAAAGCTCCACTGGGATGTTCTTCATGTGCCGTTTATCGGGAATATGTTTATCGGTATTTGGGGGTATGCTGCATTCGTTTTCTTTATAGTAATCGCGACCTCGCATTCGACCAATATTACCAATGGTCTTGATGGTCTTGCCGAGGGTGTTTCTTTAATTACGCTTATTTGTTTGATGGTGGTGGCGTTCGCCTATGGCAGGTATGATCTGGCGGCATTCACGGCATCGATCATAGGGTCGTTGGTTGCGTTCCTATGGTTCAATATCTATCCCGCGAGATTCTTTATGGGAGATACGGGATCCATGTCATTAGGGGTGGTGATTGCCCTTATCGCGCTCCAGACCAACACCGGTCTTTTTATTCCGTTTTTCAGTTTCATTCTCATTGTAGAGTCCCTTTCAGTATTGCTGCAAACGTTTTCGAAAAAGGTTTTCAAAAAAAAGATATTTATTTCCACTCCCATTCATCATCATTTCGAAGCCAAGGGATGGCTTGAGCCGCAAATCACGATGCGGTTCTGGATTGTGTCCGGCATTGCCGCCGTTTTCGGACTCATATTTTTCTTCGTGGATCTGCTTTTATTAAAATAAGCAGCACAAGCCTATGGAATTATTTACGATTCGCGGTGGAAAACCGCTTTCCGGGATCATCCCTATTTCGGGATCAAAAAATGCGGCCCTGCCTATTATTGCGGCAACGGTCTTAAATAGCGGCATCACCCGGCTTTATAACGTCCCCATGATACAGGACGTTTTAAATCTTTGCGAGATTCTGCGCCTATGGGGGAGCCGTATTACGGTAGACCAATCAGCCCATGCGGTTACAATCGATAACAGTAAGCTGGTAATACAGATCAATGAAACGATTTTCGGTTTGGTGCGCAAGCTTCGCGGATCAATTTTATTGGTGGGGTCAATATTGGCGAAATTCGGATCTCTCACGATTCCTTTACCGGGCGGCGATATCATCGGTGCCCGTCCTTTGGATGTCCATTTTGACGGGTTTCAGTCTCTTGGAGCAGAGATCAATCAAACCGGAGAAACCGTTACCTTAAGCGTACCAAAAGGGCTCACCGGTTCCTCGATGGTACTTAAGGAGCCAAGCGTAACCGCAACGGAAAACCTGATTATGGCTGCTGCGGGGGCAAAAGGTGAAACCACTATCAAACTTGCGGCCATTGAGCCGCACGTCCAGGATCTGTGTCATTTTCTTGAGAAATTTGGAGTCGGGTTCGATGGTATTGGAACTCATTGGATTACTATTTTGGGGAAAGATTTTTCATCGTGGTCGCAGGATATCGAGTATACGATCATCCCCGATTCTGACGAGGCGATGAATTTATCGGCCCTTGTTGCCGCAACCCGATCAGAGGTCGATCTCCGGGGGATCAGGCCCGAATACTGCGAAGCAGGAATAAATAAATTGCAGGAAATCGGAGTGAATGTTTCTTTAGTTGAAACCAGTATGATTTTTCGAAAGCCCACCAGCGGGTATCGGGC
>LCLB01000004.1 GCA_001001795.1 Parcubacteria group bacterium GW2011_GWF1_45_5 | reverse complement strand
TATTTTTTTATTTTTTGTTTCGGAGTTACCCAGAAGCCCATGTACTTACCAAACATGAGCCGGGTTGAAGCATCGAGTGCAGGGATGGTAGAGAGCAGCACGCTGACAGGGGCGAGGATCCATTGCAGCATCAATCCCATTTTTTCTTTTAACAATAGTTTTCCGTTTTTACGGGGCATAAGGGTCATTGAAAGATAACCGGTGAGCATGATACCGATAAGCGCGACTCTCATAAATGTTCCGGCAATTTGAGGAAGATTGTACGACAGAAGGGTGAACGAAAAGCTCTTTGGGCCGAACCATAATGGAAGCCAGCCCACTACCAGGAGAACGATGGAGTGGGTGTTCCACGAATGAAACCCCTCGATCATGGAGAACCCGTGTCGTATTTTTTTACCCAACGGGATGCGGGAGTTTTTCGAATATCCGTACAAAAGATAAGGAATATTTTCCGCCCCGTACGCCCATCGCCGTTGTTGTCTATATATGTTGTATACGGTCTCCCGAAGCGTCGGGGCGACGTTCGCGTCCATGGAAACAGGGATGGCCAAAGGGATGGCGCGCCAGTCGCCGTCGAAATACAGATGGCATTGGTAAAAGATGCGCGAATCTTCCGAGACAATGTTTTCTTGCCAGAACCCTATTTCAGAAAGCGGTTGCAGGCCGATGGACTGGGAGGAATAGGTAATCAGGGCTTCCGGACGGGCCTGCTGGATCATCTGCCAAAAGGTCGTGGAAAACGCGAGGATACGGGAAATAATCGGCGCCTCCCAGATATTATTGGTATATAAAGGAATGGGCTGGAAACTTGATCGCAATGGGTGTGGACAGGTAAGGTAGTGCCAGGAAAGGCAGCTGAAAAAGTATTGTGATACGCGGGTATCGGAATCAAGAACCGAAACAATAATATGTTCATAAGGGATTTTGCGGGGATCGACAACTTCGCGTAGTGCCTGTCGGATAGCGAACGATTGGTTAGCACTTTTCCCTTTTAACTCGCCGGGGATGTTCTCGGGATGAATCGTAATAATGAGTTTCGAGAAGGTATCGGAAAAGTTTTCGGTAATCAGTTTTTGTTTTTCTTGAGCCGAATCAGGGAAACGGGCTTCGCACCCGACGACCACTATAATCCGTTTTTGATCGTACGCCGTACCGGCGATTGCCCGAAGGGTTCCTTCCAGAACTTCGTATGGTTCATGGGCAGTCGGGATGACGACCAGGTGCCAAAGATCGTCGATGGAGGTGAGGGAAGGGATTTTTTTAGGAGGGAAGGACAGTGAGCGCAGGCGATCATTCCAGTCGGTCGCGATACTCTGTTTCGTTTTTTGGTATCCCAGATATAAAAGAACCGAAAAATAAATTGTCCGTAAAAACCAAAACGATATAAAGGCAATCAGGATGATCGCGGTAATGCCCGGAGAAATCCATGACCCGAGAATAAGCAATACAAAGGTGCCCCAGGCCATAAGGCCGGGAAGCATTTCCAAAAATCTGAAAAACATCCGATCAGGCAACCGCTTAAGCTCAGTGGATCGTCCCAATCGCAGATATGACGGTTCGTTCAAGTGACTCATGTATGTATAGTATACATCAGGGAGTTCTACTGGTATAATGACCTACGCGAAACTTTGTTTCGGTGCTGCCGCTATCGTCTAACGGTTAGGACGGCGCCCTTTCACGGCGCAAATCGGAGTTCGATTCTCCGTAGCGGTACATTAATTGATATGAATATTTTCGCCATAGAGACCCCGAACAATGCTTCGCATTTGACGGGGCGAGAGTCGGTAGGATTGTGTTTGTGCGCGTAACCAGTATATATTGTAATTCGTATGAAAATTCTGGCCATAGAGACCAGTTGCGACGAGACATCAGTGGCGGTTCTTAAGGCGCAGGGCGGTACTCGGCAACCCCGATTTTCTGTTCTGTCCAATATTATTTCTTCCCAGGTAAAACTTCACGCCCGCTATGGCGGGGTGGTTCCGGTTCTTGCGGCGCGCGAGCATCAGAAAAATCTGCCGCGCATTTTCAAGCTTGCTTGCCGGTACGGGAAAATTATTGATCCTGCCAAAGAAATTGATGTTATCGCGGTTACCTACGGTTACGGATTATTGCCCGCGTTGGCCCAGGGCGTTTCGTTCGCAAAGCGCATAGCGAAAGAATTAAAGAAGCCTTTGGTCGGCGTTCATCATATGGAGGGGCATATTTATTCCAACTGGCTTGATGACTTAAAACAAAAAGCAACGGGTAATAAGCAAAGATCTTTCATAAAGTTCCCCGCGATGGTCTTAATCGTGAGTGGCGGCCATACTTGCCTTATTTCTATGAAAAATCACGCTAGTTATGAGGTCTTGGGAGAGACGCTCGATGATGCCACAGGAGAGTGTTTCGACAAAGGCGCGCGGTTATTGAATCTTGGGTACCCTGGCGGCCCCGCAATCGATCGATTAGGAAAAGAAGGGAATCCGTATGCGTTTCCGTTTCCTTCACCGCTGATTCACGCCAAAAATTTCCAGTTCAGCTTTTCGGGCCTTAAAACATCCCTCCTTTATTTTTTGCGTGACCATGGGTATACGTTTTCAGGAAAACTTTCGTTGTCCAAACAAAAATTGCAGCGCGATATTGCCGCAAGCTTTCAGCACGCCATCGTAAAAGTTTTAGTTGATAAAACTTTGCGTGCAGCTGCCTTGTACCGGAGCAAAACAATTTTAATAGGAGGCGGGGTGGCCGCAAATTCATATTTACAGAAGTATATGAAGAAGATTGCGATTGAGCGTGGTATATCCGTGCCGATTTATTTTCCCGAAAGGCCGTTCATCACCGACAATGCTGCCATGATTGCCGCCGCGGGGTATATCCGTTATACCCTGGGCAGACGCGATGATCCCGATGCGCTTGATGCCGATGCCGGTTTAAGATTTTCATAGAATGTTTTTCCGGGGCGGTGGTATAATGGTTATGATGCCAAAACAATTTCCCAAAAATTTCGAATCTTCAAAGTACGAAACAAAAATATACCGGCAATGGGAGAGGTCGGGATCGTTTAGACCAGTTTCTAAGAAAGACGGGTCGCCATTTTGCATTATTATGCCGCCTCCCAACGCCAACGAAAGTCTTCATGCCGGCCATGCCCGGTTTGTTACTATTGAAGACGTTTTAATCCGTTATCACCGGATGAAAGGTGACAAAACATTATGGCTGCCAGGAGCGGATCACGCGGGCATCGAGACCCAGTATGTTTTCGAGAAAAAACTCGCCAAAGAAGGGAAAAGCCGTTTCGATTTCGACCGGGAGACGCTGTATCGGATGATCTGGGACTACGTTGCCGCCAACCGCGGAGACATGGAAAATCAATTACGCGCCCTGGGGGCTTCGTGTGATTGGGAACGGAATACCTTCACTTTGGATCGCAAGATTATTGCCCTGGTGTACCGGACCTTTCTTCAGCTTCACCGAGACGGGTTGCTGTACCGGGGGAAGCGTATTGTGAATTATTGTCCCAGATGCGGCACCAATCTTTCCCAGCTCGAAGTCGATTCAGTGGAGCGTACCGATACTTTATATTATTTGGATTATGGCCCGGTGAAAATTGCGACCACAAGGCCCGAGACGATCTTTGCCGATGTTGCCGTAGCGATTCATCCTACCAGCAAAGGCAAGCAAGATCTTCTTGAGCAACAGGCAATCATTCCTCTGACGGGCAAGCGCATTCCTATTATCGAAGACAGTCTGGTTGATCCGTTGTTCGGCACAGGAGCATTGAAGATAACTCCGGGCCACGACGCGATCGATTTTGCCGTGGGGAAAAAGCACAATCTTGAAGCAATCACGGTTATCGACGGTGCCGGCAGGATGACAAACGTACCCGATGCTTATAAGGGCATGAAAGCGGATCAGGCTCGTGCGGCGGTGGTCGGTGATTTGGAAAAGTCGGGTCTGCTTCTTAAGACCGAACCGATTACCCACGTGGTGGGGGTGTGTTACAAGCACCAGAGTCTGATTGAGCCCATGCTCTCCGAGCAGTGGTTCATTAAAATGAAGCCGCTTGCCGAAAAGGCGATGAAAGCGATAAAGAACAAAGAGGTTGTCTTTCCGGTCAGGCGTTTCGAAAAGATTTCTTATCATTGGCTCAAGAATATCGAGGACTGGAATATCAGTCGCCAGATCGTTTGGGGCATGCGCATCCCGGCCTGGCAGTGTGCGCACTGTCAGGAGTGGATCGTTACGGATGGCAAGAAGCCTGTGCGGTGTGTTTCATGCAAGGGTGCCGACCTTCATCAGGATACCGATACCTTCGATACCTGGTTTTCTTCCGGACAGTGGCCATTCGCCACTTTATTGACACAAAGTTTGTCGAAATCAAAACCGTCTTCCAATGATTTTAAACAATTTTATCCGACCAGCGTCATGGAAACAGGATACGATATTCTGTTTTTCTGGGTGTTGCGCATGATCATGATCGGACTCTACTCGACCGGCAAGGTTCCGTTCAAAACCGTGGTGCTTCACGGTTTGGTGCGCGACATCCGTGGCGTAAAAATGTCCAAATCAAAAGGGAATGCCATTAATCCCCTGGAGATGATCGGCCGTTACGGCGCCGACGCCTTACGCATGAGTTTGGTGTGGGGAGGGCTTATTGAAAACGATATTAACTTTGACGAGCAGAAAATAAAGGGACAGCGGAATTTTGCCAATAAGATTTGGAACATCGGCCGGCTCTTGGCGATCAATACCGATGATAGTAAAACCAGGGCGGCAGTACGGAACAAAACGGTTCACGACAGGAGAATCATGAAGCAATTGGCCGTGACCGTGCAGACGGCCACCAGAGCCATTGAATCATATAAACTCAATATTGCCGCGGAGATTTTGTATGAATTTGTCTGGCATCAATTCGCCGACGTGTATCTGGAGAGCATAAAAAAGAAAACTGAAACAGGGGAAGTATATATTCCTCAACCGTCGTTGGGCATCGCCCACAGCGTGTTCCGGGACATTCTCAAGGCTTTGCATCCGTTCATGCCGTTTGTCACCGAAGCCATGTGGCAACGTATGTCGTACGGGAAGAAAACAATGCTTATCGCCGAATCGTGGCCGAAATACAAAACAAAATCGTAATTTTTGACCGTGTATGTTTATTGGTTTTCTGATTATTTTATGCGCTTTTATACCGAATATTGCCTGGCTTGTGTTTTATATCCGCGAAGATACCCATCCCGAGCCGAAACCGCTTTTGGTGGTTGCGTTCGTGTTGGGCATCGTGTCGGTGGGAATCGTGTATGTCATGCAGCGGAGTACGGTTTCAATACTTTCCCATAGCTTGGATGCTCCGATCCAGGTGATTATGGGATCGTATGCGTTCATCATCTGCGCCGCATTCATTGAAGAAATTGTGAAGTTCGTTTCGATACGGCTGTTATTGCACAAGAATCCCGTTTTTGACGAGCCGATTGACGCTATGATTTATCTGGTAGTCGCCGGACTGGGATTCGCGTTTGCCGAAAATATTCTGTATCTGCGAAATTTTTCGGATACCGCGTTTGATGTTGTAAATCTGGCGATGCTGCGTTTCGTGAGCGCCAACCTTCTTCATGCGGTTTGTTCGGGCATGGCGGGATATTTCTGGGCGCAAGGGATTGTGAATAAAAAATCATGGCGCGGGATAGCGGTGGGGATTCTTGCGGCCGGCGGCATCCACGCCCTTTACAATGTGTTAACCCTTGCTTCCCATAACCAACTTATCGTGGACATTTCGATTGTTTTCATTCTGGTGGTCGGCATCTTCGAGCTTCGTGATTTCGAGAAGCTGCGCAAGCTTTCCGTTCCCGTGACCCTTACCGTATACTCCCCGCCAATGGATAAAAATTCATAACAGAAGGGAATCATGATATACTGTATAAAATAATACATTGTTATGTTGAGGAAAAATCAAACAAAGACAGAAGAAGCAGAGGGAGCGTCTCTTCCCGAAATAGGCATGGAAATAGCACAGGACATGGAGGTACCTTCTCCTTTACTTTCCGGCGAACCTGAAGGGGAACTTGCTATCGATGTGTTCCAGACACCGTCGTACGTGATTATTCAGTCTCCGGTTGCCGGAGTAAACGAAGAGGATCTGGACGTGTCGGTAGAAGGGGACATGATTACGATTCGCGGCAAACGCGAGCGCGAAGAGCTTATCGACGAGAAGGATTATTTCTATCAGGAGTGTTATTGGGGGTCTTTTTCAAGAACCGTATCTTTGCCCACGGTTGATATTGACATCGATAAATCCGAGGCGACCATCAAAAACGGAATTTTAACCGTACGTATTCCGCGCGTGGAAAAGAAACGGAGCAAGAAACTCAAAATCGGAAAAGAGTAAATCTGAAAACTCCCTTCTACAAGGGAGTTTTCTTGAGAATAACGGTCTATCGCGCTAAGATGCTGATGTGCCCTCGTGGCTCAATGGACAGAGTGCTAGTCTTCGGAACTAGAGATCAAGGTTCGATTCCTTGCGGGGGCACCAGTGATCGGATTTTATCTATGGAATGGGTTATCCCACAAGAAGTCCGCGAAACAGGGAAAACGCTTATTGAAGCCGGTTTTTCCGCATACCTGGTGGGGGGGTGCGTGCGCGATATGTTATTGGAAAGTCCGCCAGCTGGCGGACCCAAAGACTGGGATATTGCCACCAGTGCGACTCCCGACCGCATCCAGGAACTGTTTCCCGATAGCGTCTATGAAAATGCATTCGGTACCGTCGGCGTGAAAACCAGGAGCGGAAACAGTGCTACCGAAGTTGTTGAGGTGACCACGTTCCGTGCGGAAGGCCGCTACAGCGATCATCGCCATCCCGATAAGGTGAAGTTCGCCCAAACCATAGAAGAGGATCTATCCCGGAGGGACTTTACGATTAATGCCATTGCTTTGGATATGGCCGAAAAGGTGCCGAAAAACATAACCGATCCGTTCAACGGACAAAATGATCTCAAAAAGAAATTGGTGCGGGCGGTACGCAATCCCGACCAACGGTTCCAGGAAGACGCCCTGCGCCTCATAAAGGCGGTTCGGATGGTTTCCCAACTTGATTTTACGCTTGAGCATGAGACCGGAGAGGCGATCGTGCGCAATGCGTTATTACTCCAGCATATTGCGAAAGAACGTATCCGGGATGAGTTCGAAAAAATCATCATGACCGATAATGCCGCCCAGGGTATGATTTTTTTGGAAAAATACGGGTTGCTTCCCTATGTTCTGCTCGAGGTCGTCTCGGGAATCGGAGTGGACCAGAACCACCATCATATTTATACGGTATGGGAACACAGTGTCCGTACGCTTGATTACGCCGCACGGAAAAGATATTCCTTGGTAGTTCGGTTGGCGGCGCTTTTGCACGATGTCGGTAAGCCGGCAACGAAATCCGGATCAGGCGAGAATGCAACCTTTTACAGTCACGATGCAGTGGGTAGCCGCATTGCCCGTGACGCATTAGGTCGCCTTAAATTTTCCAGCGAAATCGCCGATCAGGTATACCATCTGATCCGCTACCACATGTTCTATTATAATGTCGGCGAGGTGACCGAGGCGGGCGTGCGCAGATTCATCAGTCGTGTAGGGGCGGAACACCTCGACGAGTTTATCCAGCTGCGCGAAGCGGATCGGATTGGATCAGGGGTCCCTAAAGCCCAGCCGTACCGGTTGCGCCATTTGCTGTTTATGATCGACAAGGTGCGTAAAGATCCGATTTCTCCCAAGATGCTTGCGATAAACGGCACCGATATCATGAAGGTACTGGGAATCGGGCCCGGGCCCCGCGTTGGCTGGATTCAGAAATTACTTTTGGAAGAGGTTTTACAGGATTCTCGTTTCAATACGAAAGAATGTTTATTGAATCGTGTACAGGAATTACATGCGCGTACTGATGATGAATTGTCGACGCTGATAGGGAGGGCGGAGCGTACGAGGCAGGAATTTGAGAGCGTTCAAGAAGAGGTTATAAAGACAAAGCACCGGGTGTGATGATATAATATTAAGGCATGAATAGAACAGCACAATCAAAGCGGGTTTTTGACGTTCATACCGGAGCAAAACGAGGCAAGGTCGATTTGCGCGATCGCATTGTCACGATGCGGCTCAATCTGACCAGCGTGTGGAATTACATCCGTTTTCACAAGGCGTTATCAATCTGCGTTATGGCGGTTATGGCGGGGAGTATCGCGGGTTTTGTTTATGTCCACCTCGCCCAGGCCGATATTGTTTATTTTTATCCCGATGCCTGTTTAGGGGGATGGGAGCATCCGGAATACGCACAAGGAGAGCCGCAGGTGACCGACCAGTCCGATCAATCGGCATTTATGCCGGAAAACTCGGCGCTGCTCAGAAAAAATACCTTCGGGCAAATTTTTTGCGGCGATTTTTTAGGAACTATTCCTGAGCAAAAACAACCTCGAAAAGTCACTTTACGGCTGTCTTGGACCACCAAGACCGAAGAGGCTTCAAGCAGCGTACTTTTATTGCCGTCTTCGTCATCCGATGTGTTTTTGGATTTTCCAATTTTAGAACCTGCGCCGATTCCCGAAAGCGAAGTTTTGATATTGTCGCCGACACCAACAGAGCTGTTTGTCGGTTCCGATATCTCGCCCGTATTGGAACTATCACCTCCGGAAACCATCGAGACGTCCCCGGCAGAATCGGTTCAGCCATTACCAACTCCTGAAATTACCGAACCGGAACCGACCACTCCCATTTCATGGTTATGGTCATTGGTAAATTTTGCTTTCGCCCAAGAGGAAACACCAATACCTGTTTTAATAGAAGCGCCAAGCATCGAGCCGACCCCCGAAGACCCATTACCGTCACCTGAACTGTCGCCGAGCCCGGAGCCATCCCTAACCACAGAATTATTACCGAGCCCCGGTGAAAATGTGGAGCCGTCCATGTCTCCGGAGTTGTTGGTTACCCCGGCACTAGACCAAGAGAACGCCAGTTCGTCGTCTGTCGGTCCGGAGGTTTTGGGAGTAAGTGTTCAGGACCCGTTATGGAAGATTTTATACACTATTAACGGGGTTGATTGGATCGATTTGGCGCTGCTGGACGCGTCGCAAATAGGCGGTTTTTCCGCTGATATTCCGGTCAACTCCTGGGACGAGATTTCTAATTTTCGCGTCAGCATCCAGAGTCTGTCAACCATCAACGAAGTCCCTAACGTGTACCTTGATGCCATGATTCTGGAGGTTGAATATACCGACACTGCCATTGAGACGCCAGTTATTGAAATAACTCTTGAGCCGACGATTGTAATCGAGGAACCGTTTCTCCCCGAGGATTCGGAGGCGATTAAAGGAGAAGATCCATCAGAGTTTTTATTGGCCCCGTCACTATCGTTACCTTTATTAAAAGAAAGGAAGTTTCGAGAAGAACTTGCCGTTAGCCGGGAGTCTTTTCATTTTTGTACGGTAAAAGATTTTATCGCGGATCTGTCACAACAGAATCATAAAACCATTGAACTTGAGCTGGGTGGGATACGCGGTAATACCGAAATTTTGAAAATCGGCAATTTGCCAGTTGGTATTGATATTATTTTCCAAGACAACGCTGGTTATGAATATTATCCCTCCAAGAGTATCGGTACAGTAATTTTGAACGCTACCAACCAGCAAGGTTCTCAAAGAGGGAATTTCAGTATCCCGATAATCTATATCAGTGATGGTTCGATCGCAATCTGCCAGATTAATATCATTAATCTTTAGTCTTAAACCAGTGGATTATTACATGCGGTTTTTTATGAGAAAAACAATATTTTTTTTATCCATATTTCTGTTTATTGTCGTTTGGTTGTTTACCAACAGCTTTCCAATCTGGCTTAATCCGCGTACCCCCCCGAAAGTTCAAGAGGCAGAAGCCGTGCTGGCAATGCCTTCGTTTGTCCAGTGTGGGTCTGGTACTGGAGCGGCCGGTGCGATTAGTCCAGCTCTACCCGCCACCAAGTCCGTCGACGATATTTTCCTGTTGTTTTTAGAGACTGCCGATCAAGTGATTACTATCGCCGGCTCCAATGGCGGTACCTGGACGGAGGTGCTTAACTCGCCCCAGTCCGCGGCAGGGACAACTCGACTTACTGTTTTTTGGTCCAGGTATAACGGTACCCAGGGTGACCCGACCACCTCTGATTCGGGTGATCACCAGGTTGGTGTGATTTGTGGCTATTCCGGAGTGACCACCAACGGGAATCCCTGGGATGTTACTAGTGGTGGTATTGATACGGTATCTGATACTTCTGGCAGTATCCCTGGCGCGACAACAACAGGGGCCAACCGTTTAATAGTGATTGTCGGTGCAGGCGATGATGACGCAGATACTCCTATTACTGGTGCCGTCAATTCAAGCTTGGCAAGTATTTCTTCGGCGCGCGCTAACGCCGAAACTTCCCTGGGCAATGACGGCGGGGTAACGGTTTTTGACGGCCAGAAATCGTCAGCAGGGGGGTACGGAGCGACAACCCTGACTTATACCGGAGCAACCACCAAAGGCATGATGACCATCGCTTTAAAGCCGCGGGATCCGACATACGCCCAATCAGCATATCGTTTTTTCGAAAATGACGATTCGACCCAGGTCGGAGCAATAATGACTGCCGTCCAAGACGCTACCACCAGTCTTGTCTTTGCTGCCCAGGCATTCCGCCTGCGCATGCTGCTTCATATCGGGTTAGACCTTTTGTCTTTAAACGGAGAAAACTTCAAGCTTCAATTCGTGGGCAAAGGGACCGGTACATGTGACTCTCCATCTGGAGGTACGCCATCAATCTATACTGATATTAATGGTGCAACTATCATCGCTTATAATAACAACATCACTCCTGGCGATAATCAGGCATTAACCGCGACTACAACCGACCCCACTCATAACGGGGATACTATTGTTAATCAATCCTATGAGGAAGCCAATAATTTTACTAATTCAGTGGCTAGAATTCCTTCTGGATACGACGGTAAATGGGATTTTTCCTTAAAAGATAACGGCGCAGATACTGATGCGTTTTATTGTTTCCGAGTTGTTACTTCCGGGAACGTTCCGTTAACCGCCTATAATGTTTATCCAGAGATTAAAACATCTGCGGCAGCATCTATTAGTTTATCGTTGTCCACGACTACAGTTTTTTTTGGCGATTTGGCGCCCGGAGTGCCGAATATTGTTTCGGCAACCACCTCGGTTGATGTTACCGGTGCCAGTAATGGTTATTATTTGAGTGTTAAGCGCGACAGCGCCACCTCGACCGTGACCATGACTACCGAGCGTAATACAAGTTTTCCAGATTTCACGGCCTGGGATCCGACCGCAAACGGCAATGCCGGCAATGCCACGAGCACAATTGCCGATATCACCGGCAAGTTCGCGTTCAGGATCCAAAATGCCTCGACCACCTCGAATTACAGCACGACTTGGTGGGGTAGTAATGACATCGACGGAACCGCAAAATACGCGGGGTTTCCCACCGCGAGTCAAAAGATCATGGATTGCTCTGCCTGTACCTCGGGGATAACCTTCACTGCTATAAAGTACCGCATTGACTCTTCCTTGACGCAGAAGAACGGTGCCTACGACGGAAATCTTACCTTCACCGCGCTGGTGAATCCATAGCAATGAATCCATTTGACATTTTCATAAATGCACCAGTATAATAGAGTATTCGTATTAATTTAAAATAAATAAAATAATACACTTTATGTTCAAGAGATTCATAAGCGGATTGCTTCTTGTCGCCCTGATGGCTGGCATATCACCGATTCAAATAGCGATTGCCGAAGACGATCCACAGGTCGTGACGGTTACCGTGCAGCAGACCCTTACCTTGTCAGTTGCAACTTCAACCCTGGGAGCATTGACCCCGGGTGCGGCAGTTTCCGCAACTTCGACGGCAACGGTTTCCACTAACTCATTGACTGGATGGAACCTGAAAATCAAGCGCGATAGTGCTACTTCGACCGTTACCCTGACTACCGATCGTGATACCGGGATTCCCGATTTCACTGCTTGGGACCCGACCGCAAACGGCAATGCCGGCAATGCCACGAGCACCTTGGCGGATGTGGCAGCGAAGTTTTCGTTTCACGTTCAAAATACAGAAACAACCGCAGCTATGTATAGTACGACCTGGTGGGGTGCCAACGATACCGACGGAACCGCGAAGTATGCGGGTATGCCGACAGCAAGCCAGACCATCGCGACCCGAGCCGACTATGCGGGAACTGCGCAAAAAGTTGAGTACAAGTTAAGGGTAGACGCCCCGGCAACCCAGAAGAGCGGCGCCTATGACGGAACCCTTACTATGACCGCGTTGGTCAACCCGTAAGCGACGTGCAGATATCTAGTTGCTATTTACTATGAATATGCGCAAAAGCTTTTTTCTTGCAAGCGTTTTTATCCTTGGTTGTCTGGTAGGCGTCAACTACGCCTTTGCGCAAATTTCCATTACCCTGTACCCGACCTCATTCCGTGTTCAGATTGATCCAGGGAAAACATGGGAAGGAACTGTGACTGTGGTGAATCCCAATAGCGATCGCTTGGGGGTGAAGGTGGAAAAAGAAAATTTGAGCGGCGGAGCCGAAGGCTCCATTGAGCTCATGGGAGAAGAAACAAATCAAATCGGGCTCGCCTCCTGGATTTCAGTTGATCGCATGAGCGATACTCTAAATCCGAACGAGAAAAAAGAATTTTACGTTTCTATCAGTGTTCCCAGTAATGCGCCTCCCGGCGGACATTACGCGGCACTTTTGTTCCGCGGGATATCCTCGGATACCATAGACGGCAACCGGACCGGCGTCGGCATCGGCGGACGTGTCGGCACCGTTATCTTGGTTGAGGTGAGCGGCGAAGTGCAAAAATCGGGATCGGTTGTATCCGTTGAAGCCAATAAATTCCAGAGCCACGGACCGATTGATGTGGCCTTTAAGGTCAAGAACACCGGAAACTCTTATTTCAGCCCGGAGGGTAAAATCGTTTTTAAAAATTTATGGCGTACGTACGAAGGTACCTGGGAGCCGCGGGTGGTATTCCCCGGGTTTGACCGGACATTCAAATCGTCCTGGGCAGGTAAGTATTTCGTGGGTCCCGTACGCGCCACTGTTTTTGCCAGCATTCCCGGTTTGGGAGAGTTGCCGGTTGAAGAAGTGGTGGTATGGGTATTCCCCTGGCAGGAGGTGAGCATCGGAATCGGCATATTGCTCGTGATTTGGCTGGGCATGCGCATCGGTTTCAGAAATTTCAAAATTGTCCGGGTAAGCGATAACTCCACAAATCAAAAATCGGAAACGCAAAACAAAAAAGCATAATTTGTTACCATGAATGAGAAGAGAGGGACATCTTTGACATATGGAAGCTCTATAACCCCCATTGCACTGGGGGTTATATTGTTTTTAGCGCTTGCGGGTAGCGGGCAGGCGGCAAGTCAACAGGTGTGCATTCGGGTACTTTCTCTTTGCACGGAGTCGCCGTGCCCCACCATTTCCCCTGAACCATGCGAGGCGCCGTCCCCGTCGCCGTCATTGTCGCCGACGCCGACTCCGCCTAGTGGTGGCGGAGGAGGTAGTGGTGGTGGCGGAACGCCTGCGCAGTCACAGGTGGTCTTGAGCGGGAAAGCGTTTCCCAGGAGCACGGTAACATTGCTCAAGGACGCCCAGGTGGTAGCTTCGACCATTGCCGACAGCAATGCGAATTTCCGTATTGCCCTTTCCGGAGTGACCGGGGGCAGTTACATATTTTCACTGTACTCGGAGGACATTTACCATAACCGATCAAGCTTATTTTCGTTTCCCGTAGTGGTAACCCAAGGGGTGTTGGTTGATATCAGTAATATTTTTTTAGCGCCCCTTATCAGCACCGATAAAATCGAAGTGCGTAAGGGTGAAAAAATCGGAGTACTCGGGAAAACGGTTCCGGAATCCGAAGTTACCATTATCGTGGGGTCCGACGAAGAGTTGTTCGGGAAGGTGAAAGCGGATACCGGTGGCGCATACCTTCATTACTTCGATACATTGAATCTTTCCTTAGGCCAGCACAGCGCGCGATCGCAAGCATACAAAGAGAACGAGGCGAGCCCTTTTTCCAAATCAGCCGGGTTCGTGGTGGGGACCAAAACCGTTTTGGCAAAACCTGAAAACGGATGCGGTACGCGGGGGGACGTCAACAACGATTGTCGGGTAAACCTGGTTGATTTTTCCATTGTGGCGTATTGGTACCGCCGACCGGGCCCGTCCGTGAAGGTGGATATCAATGGCGACAGCAAGGTCGACCTTATTGATTTTTCCATTATGGCGTACTACTGGACCGGGTAGTAGAAGTTCGGCAGCGATTATGTTCTATTACGTATATGTGTTGCAGAGTGAATACGCCAAAGAGTTATATATTGGGTATACGGCCGATTTGCCCAAGAGAGTAAAAGAACATAATCAAGGGGTAAGCATTTCGACTAAGAGATACATGCCATGGAAACTCATCCATTACGAATCGTTTTTGAATGAAGCGGATGCTATGAGGAGAGAACGGTATCTGAAAACTAATCAGGGTTGTAGATTGTTACAACGAATGCTTAAAGAATATTTATATGTCAAAGGTCGAAATGCAAGCCGAACTTTCACTACCCGGGGACCGGGTAAACTATATGAAACGTAAATTATTTTGTCTTTTTTTGTTTTCTATTTTCTGTCTTCTATTTTCTCGTTTTGCTTACGCCGCTTCATTCTTTTTTGAAACTAAGACAACCGGGGTGGCGCGATCGGAGTTCTTCACGGCATCTTTATTCTTAAATACCGGAGACAAAGAGGCGAATGCGATCAGCGGCAGCCTGCAGGTTTCTCTCGAATCCTGTGCCATCCAGTCCATAGCCCGTGACGATTCGGTGTTCACGGTGTGGATCGAGCCGCCGGCGCTGCGCGATAATCAAATAACTTTTTCCGGTATAGCTCCGGGCGGTTATAGCGGAGGGAAAGGATTGGTTCTGGCCGTGACATGTGCCATCAACCAACAGAAGCAATGGAGTGTTGAGCTTGCTTCCGTACGGTTACTGGCAAACGATGGTTTGGGAACCGAGATTTCTGTTGACGGTATGCCAGTGCGTGCAGAATTTGTCCCCGAGATTTTTCCAAGCAGCCAACCAGATATTACCAGGGACATGGTGCCGCCGGAGTTGTTCAAACCCTTCGTTACTCAAAGTCCGGATGCTTGGGAAGGGAAATGGGTCATTATTTTTGAAACAAAAGACAAAGACAGCGGGATAAACCATTATGAGGTTTTTGAATCGCGTGACCGTTCACCGGCCGCGTATGGGTGGAACATTACGGAAAGTCCCTATATCCTTTCGGATCAGGGACGTTCGAGTTTTATATTTATCAAAGCCGTAGATAACGCTGGCAATGAGCGTATCGTAGTGATTAATCCGGCACAAAAAGATTTTTCGCTCATACAGATGGTAATCCATAGTATAATAATAATAACTTTGGTTGCGGGTATTGTTTGGTATTATGTCCGATATCGTAAAAAAACAGCATAACACATGTATTTTCCTCAAGTTTCTTGAAGGGGCTATTCTACTTTCTACTTTCTACTTTCTACTTTCTGGTACTTTTGCTTCCGCAGCCACCTTATACCTTTCCCCGCCATCAGGGAATTACCTGACGAATCAGGATATCCCGGTTGTGGTATACGTGACCTCTTCGGAGCAGGCTATTAACGCGGTGTCGGGATCCATTTCTTTCCGTACAAATCGGTTGGAGGCGATCTCTATTTCCAAAACAGGGTCGTCTATCGGTCTTTGGATTCAGGAGCCGAATTTTTCCAACGAGACCGGATCAATCAACTTCGAAGGTATTATTTTGAACCCCGGTTTTCAAGGGATAGGGGGAAAGGTCTTGACTATAACATTTCGTCCCAAAGCAGCCGGGGAAGCTCGGCTATCGATTGCCAATGCGAGCATTTTGGCGAATGACGGCCAAGGGACCAATGTACTGACAACCGTAGAAGGATCCGTGTTTCAATTAAATTCGTATATTCAAAGTTCTCCGCGCCCGACAACGCAACCGGAACAGCCGCAGCAATCGGTTATCAGGTCGTCAACCCATCCTAACCCGGAGAAATGGTACAGCAATCAGAATCCTGTTTTTTTATGGGACGTTCCGGAAGCCGCCACTGCGGTTCGGGTAGGGTACGGGAAGTCTGCCTCGGTTGAACCGACAAAGTTGTACGATCCGGCTATCGGGGAGTACGGTCTTGAGAACATAAATGAGGGAATCTGGTACCTTGTTTTGCAAATGAGAACCGCAAACGGGTGGGGGCCGGTGTACCGGTTCAAGTTTCGTATAGATGTTACTCCTCCGCGACCCTTCAAGATTAAGTTTGTTGATGGTCCGGAAACCCGCAACCCTCGTCCGGTGGCGTTGTTTGACACCACCGACGCCCTTTCCGGTATTGATTTTTATAAGGTAAAGGTCGGTGACTCTGATTTTAAAAACGTGTCCGCAGAGCTGGCGAAAAGCAACCCTCACACCCTTGGTCCTTATCCGCCCGGAACGCATACCGTGTTGGTTCAGGCGTTCGACCTCGCGGGAAACTATACGACCGATTCCCTTGACCTTACGATTTTACCCATTGACACACCTGTTATTATCGAGTATCCCCGTTCGCTCGATGCAACGGATTTCTTCGTGGTTCGGGGGAACACCTATCCTGATGCGCTCGTTACCATTTTCCTTCAG
This sequence comes from Parcubacteria group bacterium GW2011_GWF1_45_5, assembly GCA_001001795.1. GTDB lineage: Bacteria > Patescibacteriota > Minisyncoccia > UBA6257 > Brennerbacteraceae > GWF1-45-5. The sequence continues at coordinate 19,708 of LCLB01000004.1, read as the reverse complement.
CGTGGCCTGGAGGGACCGCATTCATTCGTTATTTCCTCAAACGACAGCGGTGCGTTCACCTTCATCGCGGACGATCATCTGAAAGAAGGGGTTTACAAGATGTGGGCGAAGGTAACCGATAAGCGCGGTGCCCAAAGCTTGCCTACGGAAAAGTATTCAGTCATAGTGGAACAGAACAAATTTGTTCAACTGGGAACATCGGCGGCAAGCGTAATCGTCATGCTTATCATATTTGGTATTCTGTTGACCATCCTGGTCGTGGTATCACTGTACATCCGGAAACGTATTACGGTATTCCGCAAAGGCATGCAAAAAGAAATTCTTGAAGCGGAGCAGGGAGTCCACCGCGCCTTTGATTTCCTCCGTGGCACAGTGAGGGATCAAATTGGCCTTCTAAGCGTTACCAAGACTAAGAGGGAGCTCACCAGAGAAGAGGGCAAGGTTATCGAACAGTTAGAGGATAATCTGGACCAGGCGGAGCGTTTCCTCAAGAAGGAAATCGAAGATATAGAGAAAATTTCAAAGGTAAGGTGATAGAATAGAAGCTGCACTGTGCGGGGCGTAGTACACCGGTCGTCCAGTGTTGGTTCTTTATGCCGAGCTGTAGTGTAATAGAAATATGTAATCTTTACCTTGGTGGATAAAACAAAAAAGACGGGCTGTAGTATACCGGTAGTACGCACGCTTCGGGTGCGTGTGGACCGGGTTCGATTCCCGGCAGCCCGACCAATTTTTTTGTTGTATACTGTGTTCAATTAATTGAGTCATTATTTTTTCATGGATCAACAAATACCCCAGCCGCCTCAATCGTCGCCGGATCAATATCAAGCTCCGGCAAACGCTCCTGCGCAAAATCAGCCTGCGGTGCAGCCCTCCGGCACCCCACAGTATGCTCCCGTGCCGCAAATGTCCGGTAGTAAACAGAACTGGAAACTGATTGCCATTGTCGGTGTCGCAGTGGTGGTGTTGGGGGTCGGAGGATTTATTCTCTTCAATAAAAAAGGCCCCGGGTCCGGAAAGACAAACGAGCAACCCGGTGTCGTATCGGGGGGCGGGAAAAATTATAAAACCGATTCTGACAAAGACGGTTATCCGGATGTAACAGAGCAGGCAGCCGGCCTGGACCCCGATGTTTCCGAATATACACGGTGTAAGAAAAACAACTGTGCCGATGCTCAGTTGCAGAATACGCAAAAGACCCACAACGTTTTGGTTATTCTTGACGGATCGGGAAGTATGGCCGGCAAAGTCGGCACCATGACAAAAATGGATGCGGCAAAAACGGCGATCAAGAACTACGTGAGTCAGTCGGCGGCTACTACAAAAATCGGACTCATGGTGTACGGCCAAGGGGGTTCGAACGCCGAAAAAGACAAAGCGGTGAGTTGTTCGAGCGCGCTCCTTGTTGCCCCCATCGGCAACGTAAGTACTTCAAATATCGACAGTCAGCTTGTCGGTATCAAGCCGGTCGGGTGGACTCCTATCGGCTATTCCCTGCAGCAGGCGTTGAGTCAATTCAGCGGGAAATCAGGGGATAACAACGAAATTATTCTTGTTTCCGACGGTGCGGAGAGTTGCAACAGCAATCCAGTGGGTGCCGCCGGCGCCCTGAAATCTTCCGGGGTAAAGGTAAACATTATCGCTTTCGGGGCTTCGTTTTCCGAGCTTGCGTCATTGCAGCAGATTGCGAACTCTGGAGGCGGTACCTATGCGGCCGCGAATTCCTATGAAGAGCTTGACCGGAAGTTCAACGATATGTACGAGAATGGGTTGAAGATTTACGAACAAGGGAAATGTGAAGCCGATGCTTTTATCGCATTTTCTTCGTGCTATTCCGAAGCCTTTCGTAAAGTCACTACCGCGATTTCGGAAAGAAAAATGTCTTATTACGACAAAAAGATTTCAATGGACGAGTACGGCTTTCTCGATGATTTGTCGAGCACCCTCTACCAACAATATACCGATCTTATGGCGGAAGAGCAGGTCGAGTTCGACAAAGGGGCAGACGAGCGGAATCGTCTTATTCGCGGTGAATAGCAATTATTTTAAGAATCGTGGTGCCCTTTGTTTGAAAATGCGCGAACCCATTTTGAGCGTCAGTTTCGTTCAAAAAAGGTTCGCGCAAAGTGTATAATTATAGCACAGTACAGAAAACAGTTGTTTGTGAATATTGAAAAACGGATGAGTTTAACTCATCCGTTTTTTGTGGTGCCCCAGAATTAGTCTGCGAATTGCATTTCGACCCCATTGATATAACAGGAGTCTGCCCCAGTGGCGCCTTCGTGGCCGGGAATTGGTGCTGCCTTGATTGTTTCCAAGGCTTCGGCAATATTAGCAGGCATGTCTTTGCGACTGACGGGATTGTCAAGCGCCAAAACATTTTGCCACCAGTCGTCAAAGGTCTTATAAGCGTCTTTGACGTTTTGGGGGAATTGTTCGTAGACTTCTGCCGGGATGGGGATGCCGTATGGCGGTCCCCCGAAGCTATGTGTTCTACACATTTCATCCTCCTTCTGAAAGATATTAGACACTTAGGTCTAAAAATCACAATAACATGTTATAGTTATTTAGTCAATTCCGACAAAGTTACATTTGGTGCGCGGGAGAGGAGTTGAACCTCCACGCCTTTCGGCACTACCACCTCAAGGTAGCGTGTATACCATTTCACCACCCGCGCGACAGAGCTTTGCGATTTACGTTTTATTGCGCTTCATCACATAATGCGGTAGTGTATCGGCTCGCCCCGTATACAACTTGTTGTTATACGGGGTTCACCACCCGCGCAATATAAAACTCCGCGATCATTATAACGTACCCGCGGAGTTTTGTTAAGGAGTTATTCGGTTGTTTTACTTTCTTCTTCCGGCGTTTCCGCAGTTTCTTCAACAGCGGGAGCGATGATTTCCTTGAAGACCGTGTGCTTGCGCAGCTTTGCGCGAACCTGTTTCTTTGATTTATCGCGCAAGAAATAAAGTTTGTTGCGGCGTGTTTTCGCCACCTGAATAATATCTATTTTTTCTATGACCGGCGAATGGAGAGGCCAGGTCATATCAACACCGATATTGTCCACCGCGATCTTGCGGACTGTGAACATACTATTGGTTGTTTTTTGACCGTGTTTAATCGCAATAATAATGCCTTCGAAAAAGGTGGTTCTGGACTTGCCTTTTTCTAAGATTTTGTACCATACCTTGACCTTCATACCCGATCTGAGCTGAGGGAGGCCGACATGTATCTGTTTTTTCTGGTGTTCCAAAGCTTTAAGAGTGGTCATATAACGAAAATAAAGAATAAAAAACGAAATATCTTGAAACGGTATTCTAACATACTATCCAAGAGTCTGCAATTTTTTCAGAAAGTCGTTGAGTTCCTTCGGGAGTTCTGCTTCAAAACAGAAAGCGGATTTTCCGAAAACAAATTCCAGGGAATAGGCATGAAGAAATATTCGTCCCAGATCTTCCCGGTATGCCAGAGCCGGTTTACCTCCGTATAAATAATCTCCGGCAATGGGGTGGCCGATAGCCGCACAATGAACCCTTAATTGATGGGTCCGGCCGGTTTTGGGCCGGAGTTCGCTGTACGAAAGGATTTGACCAGGGATAATAAGTGCGTCGGTGTAAGCATTGAGTATGCGGTAATCAGTGACGGCTTCGCGGCTATGCTGATTTATGCGCACGCGGGTGGTCCGTTTCGTTCCTTGCTTTGCTTTGGCAATAGGGAGATTTATGGTTCCTTGTTTGTTCGGTAACGGCCCGATAAGGAGGGCGCGATAAGTTTTCGATACAGCACGATTTTGGAAAAGGAGTTTCAGTTCATCGAATGCCGATTGATGTTTTGCGATAACCATGATGCCGGAAGTTTCCTTGTCCAAGCGGTGTACGATGCCGCATTTTTTTTCCTGGGAAATTGGGTCAAGGATTTTTCCCGTACCAGAGTAATGAGTTATTATCCAGTCGAGCACCGTTGGTCTTTCGTCACCTTCCTTTTTGCTTCCGGAAGGGTGGACGAGTATGCCGGCCGGTTTGTCGATAACAACGAAATCGTCATGTTCGAAAACAATGCGGATGTCTTTTGTTTCCATATTATGTGCGCGATATAGGGATCGAACCTATGACCTCTTCGATGTCAACGAAGCGCTCTACCACTGAGCCAATCGCGCTGGTGGCACCATTATATCATATATGTTTTCCGAACTCGTATTTAATGCGGGCCTTTTTGGGTACCCTCCCGAAAATATATGCGCAACCTCCCCAAAAAATGGCGCGGGCATAAAATTTAAGACGACCTTCTTTTTCCATTCTCCGCGTGGAAAAGAATACAATCGGTTTTTTGAAGACAGTAAAGGAATATCCCGATTTGCGGGCTCGGTTAATAATTTCATTATCTTCTCCGTATTGCATTGTTTCGTTAAAGCCGCCAATTTTTTTGAATACCGAACGTTTTGAGTAGATACATGTACCCGTGACCGCCTTGGATAAGAAAAGCGAGTTATATGCATTAAAGGCGATTTTATCTACTAAATTTTTTGAAAGCGGTTTGTTCCAACAGGTCGCGGTATCAACCGGGTGTTCCAGAAGGCAAAAAACCAGTTGTTCCAGAAAATCATCATTTATTTTTGTATCGGCATCCAAAAACAACAAATGCTCTTCTTTACTGTTGTGTGCCGCGAGGTTTCGTTCATGGGAAACCCCGCGGACAGTGGTACGAATAACGGTTATAGAAAGTCGAGTCTTGAACGATTTTACAATCTCAATGGTTTTGTCTTCGGAATTTCCATCGGCGATCACGACTTCGAAATTTTTATATGTTTGGCGCGACAATGCTTCAAGGAGGATCCCGATATAATGTTCTTCATTCAGGACAGGGATACAGATCGAAAATTTTACAGGAGACATTTTGTTATTGATTAATACCTTTAAAACGTACGACTACCTCACTGGTTCCTGGTAAAATCCAGATTTTTTGAAACAAAAGATTGGCGAGGTGGATCTGTGTTTCTTCGCCGTTGATATATCCGTGCCATCCCGGCAGATATGATTCGTTGATGATAACCCAGGCAGGCACCTCGCTTTTTACCGTGAATGAAATAAGGCCAGGATTAATGCTGGTATTCGAGACATTTATTTTAGCCGACGGTTGGTCCATGGTTTTCCAGGGGCACTCTTCCATTTCTATAACCCCCACATAAGAAGAGGTGGCTGTCTTGAGTATGGCTTCCAATGCCTCTTTTTCGTTTGCAACACAAATAATATGTTCGGGTGGGAATACGTGCGGATACGGTTGGGAAACTTCATAGATACGTACCGGCAAGGAGTTTGATTCTGTACGGAATTTTTCGGTAACTAGAGGATGGATTATTTCATAGGGACTGATAATGTATTGCGTTGAACCCATGCGGAGTAATTGGATCCGTTCGCTTATATATTTTTCTGGGTTGTCGCGGATTGTGCGTTGGTTATTCAAAGGAATCATCCAAGTTGTGCCGAGTTCGGACGCGAACAGGCGTTGTCGGTTCGTGGCAACCGAGCTGTATCCTGTTACTTGCGGGATGCCGAAGAATTGTCCGGTGTTGTGGGCAAGGGTGGCATGGTACCACTCTATAGTTTCCTGCGTATTCGTGCGTTTATTCCGTATTTCGTATTCCCAGAGCGCCTCTTTACCAAGATAGCTGAAAGTCCGATAACCGGGGTCCATGTTTTCTTTCAAAAAAGTAACCACCGGAGAGGCTTCGGTAATGATTTTTCGTGGAGCCAACTTGGTAATGGTAGTGATTGAAATAAACGAACCGATAAGTATCAGTGCGGAAAGGTATCTTTTATTCTTTTCGAAAGACAATTCAGGGGCCTTTTTGAGAAACCAAAGTGCTGCGCCCCAGCTCAAAATAGTTATCAGAATCGAAGGATTAAACAAAGAGATGCTGTTACGGAGCGTATGTACGAAAAAGGCGAGGACTTGCCAGGCATGTGTTGTCATTATTGGCACTATTCCCGCGATATAGGCACGTTCATATAGGATTTTGACAAATGAGATAATCTTATCGGAAAAAAGAGACAAGACAACTGATCCGATCAAAAGAGCGACAATAACGAAAATAGTTCCCTGGATGATTTTTTTTCGTGAAGCAGAACGGTCCTGAAGATTATCCGCGCCATATCCTGCCAGAAGCGCAAGAAAACCAACAGTGATATAGAGCCACCGGCTGGGGACCCTGAACCAGTTAAAAACAGGCAGGTAGTGCAGAGCGATGTTCAAAGGTGAATACAGTATACTTGCCACAAAGCTCAAGGCGACTCCCCATATAACAAGCTTAAGGGAGGGCGATTTTTGTTTTGAACATATCGCCAAACATGCCAGAAGCAACGGTAGTGTGCCGATAAACAGAAAAGACTCCGATGACGACAGCCAGGGGAACAATAACTCCGCCGAAGGAAAGAAAAGATGAATCCCGTCGAAGACAGACAATCCCTCCTGCTGAGAGAGAGAAAGTGAAAGTGGGATACTCCGTTCGCTCAATTGTTTCAGGTGGTACGCGGGGATCAGATAGGGCGCGCCGATAATCAGCCCTGCGGCGCAGATTGTCGCAAAGATAATCCCTGCTTTAAGAATAGATATGCGATATGTTTTCAAGCGGAAGAGAATCCATACCATTGCGGCGGTAAGGCTCAAGAGCACGAGCTGCGCATGACCCGCCAGAAGTCCGGTGCCCAGGACATATATTCCCAGAAGCATCCATTTTTTCGATTTGGTATAGGAGTATTCAAGGGAAAGCAGGAGTCCTGATAAAACTGGTAAGGTAAAATATACGGGCGGGATAGTGATCCCAAACCGGAAATTCCGATTGCACGCGCAAGCCCGTAGGTGCACGCTCCGGCGATCAAGAGGTTGATAAGAAAGAGAATATGGTATCCCCCCAGAAATCCGTTTGTCAGGCCGTAGACAACAGTTGAAAGAGGGTGCAGGAAGCCGCCTATGAGATCCGCATACAAGGGGAATCCCGACAAAAGGTAAGGCGACCAAAGGGTACTTGTGTGAGCGGTAATCGCTTGGTGGAAAAAGGAAAATGCCGGATAGTAAAACGCCAGGGAATCGGCATCGGCGAATCCGTATCCCGCTATCCATGGGATCAGGAAAAGTGCGCTGATGGATATGAGTGCGAACAACAAATAATGAGGAGTGCCGTTATGTTTCTTTTCCGGCATGTGGTTTTTGCACGATATAGGCGACAGCCCTGAAATGCTGAGTCAGCCACATGTCGGCAAAGCGGATGAACCATGGCATAAAATAAGCGCCGCTCTTGTCCGTGAATACGAACGGGATGCCTGTAAAAAGCGCCTTGAACTGCTTCCAGGAGAAACACATTTCATCGCCATAAGGTAAAAAGCCGAGCTTGTTACCGATCCAGATAAATGCCGCCCTGCCGAAAATGTCGTACCGGTAGGGAATTCCGATAATGGCGATGCTGTCGGGCTTAAGGACGCGGAAGATCTCTTTGATGGCGGTTTGGGGGTCCGGGACATGCTCGATTGTCCCCATGGTGTAGACATAGTCAAAGGTGTGATCCGGGTAAGGGAGATTGCGGATATCGGCAGCGACAAACGAAAATCCGGTGGTGTATTTGGCACGGAATTTTTCGGTTGCGCCTTTCACTATTTCCGGAGATATATCGACTCCGTTGACCTCCATGCCGGCTTCGATTGCCCGGTCGAGGATTGGTGTGTTGAAGTTTTCGTTCCAGAGATCGAGCTTAAGAAGTTTTTTCCCTTTAAGATCCTTGAAAAATTTCTGGAATAATCGCCACTCTCCGTCACCGTATAACTTTGTGCTGTAGGCGTCCGTAACCGGCGAGAAATGGCTGGCAACGTTATTCCAGTGAGATTCGCGTTGTTCCTTGGTAAGTTTGTGCGAGAGCACTTTCATAGGTTCCTTTCTCTTTAATTAATTGAAGGCATTCGTTGTTTTTTAACATATATACTGGAGGGTTAAGAATAGTGAATTGGGTCGCCCTGGATACGGAATAAGCTCCGGCATCCAAGATAAGAACGATATCCCCGGGATCCATAACAGGAAGTTGTTCTTGATTCGAGAAAATATCTGCGGTATTCAGACTGGCTCCGGCAAGGCTGTATTCGCTGAGCCGTTTCAAAGCTATTTTTTCCGGAACCAAGAATCTCCGTCGGGCGAAGAATATCGATTCTGGAACCGAATAAGTGCTGGCATCCAGAAAAATCCAACGTCCTTTGATATGGGATACGCGTGAAACCAGTATACCCATGCTGCTGACCAATGATCTGCCCGGTTCAAGGCAAAGGCGCGCGGGGTGTTTGAGAATTTTGCTTTCGTAGGCAAATGTTTTTCCGATAATTTCTCCGTAAGTTTCTATGGAAGGGACGTGCTTGCGCGGTAAAAATTTAATTATCCCTTTCATGAAGGGTAATACCGAGGCCGCAAGATCAATGATGGTTGTTTTGGTCAGGTTGGGTGAAGGAATGCCGCCGCCGATGTTTATTTCCTCGATCGGTATCCCGTTGCGCTCCAGTTCGTGCGCGAGCGCGATCAATTGTTTGATGGAGCGTTCGTATAAACTAGGATCGGTGATCTGGGAGCCGATATGGGTATGAATGCCGGTGATCTTCAGGTGTGGAAGTTTTTTCGTCTTGAGGTATAAAGCCGGGGCATCCTGCAGCTCAATGCCGAATTTGGTGATGTATGCTTCCGCGGGTCCTTTCAGGAATCCTTTCATGCCGAGGTTGATGCGGTATCCGACATTGACTATTTTATTGCGCGATTGCGCAAGGGCATTAAGCTCTTCCGCTGCTTCGTAAGAATCAAGATTGTATATGAATACGTCATGGTCAAGCGCGTATTCGAGATCCTGTTTTGTCTTGACGGGTCCGTCAAAGCACATCTCTCTGCCGTGAAACCCCGCCAGTGTCCCCGCCATTAGTTCGTGGCCGCAAGCGATCTCTAAAGACGATCCGAGCTGCCGGAGCGCGGAAAGAACTGCGGGTTCGTAGTTTGTTTTTGCCGAATAATAAATGGTAGCCGTCGGATAGTGGGCAGTAACGGCCCGGAAGAGTTTTTGGTAGTTATGGATGAGAACCTGTTCGTCAAATACGAAAAACGGTGTTTGGATGCGTTCCGCGGCTTTTTGTATGATACCAAGGGGAGTCGCCAAAATATTCCGTAATGGAGTTTTTTCTTTCAAGGTGGCGTTGATAACGTTCGAGAGTTCATCCTGGATTTTTACCGCAGGAGAAAATGAAATAAGCCGTTGTGCCAGAGAGCAGTCGAAGGTTCTTGAAGCGCTGCTGATATGGACACGGTCGGGTGTTACCAGCGGTTCTTTTGAGGATGGAAAATATTTGAATATGTTTATGGCAAGGGGAAGAAGAAATTTCGGCACATGCAGTTTTTGTGCCGGGGATTGCGAGAGCGAAATAATGTTATTCACCAGATCGTTGAGGGTGACGGGCTCCGGCCCGGCGATATTCATGATTTCATTTGCCGGTTTCCTTCCTATTGCCGAAATAATCGCGGCGACAAGGTCGTTGATATGGACGGGATGGATGAAGTTATTTCCGGATCCGGGGATAAACACGAACCTTCCCTGTGCTGTTTTGATAAGGTTGGCAACAAAGCCCTTTACGTCACCTTCTCCGTACACAATGCCGGGGCGGAAAATCGTGTGGGGTCGTGTGCTTTCTTTAAGGATCCGCTCCGCATCAAGCTTGCTCGAGACGTACTGGTTCCATAATTTGGTTTTATCCGTTTCCGATATCGGGGAAGGTTGGGTAAGGTCGTAGACGTGGGCGGAGCTCAGGAAAAGAATCTGTTTGATGGTTTTGGGCGTATAGCGGATAATTTGTTGCAATGGGAATACGTTGATATTCCAAATGTCACGGGAAGATTTGCCCCATGTATTCCATGTTCCCACCAGGTGAATCACAGCATCGATTCCCTTAAGGACGCTGGCGACATCTTCCTCGCTGGAAAACGATCCCTGTTTGACGACAATTCTGCTCGCAGGCAAAGCTGACGTATCGGAATCTTCCCGGGTAAATATGGTTACCTTGTGGTTGTTTTTAAGAAGTTCAGGGACAAGGTGTGAGCCAATGAATCCGGTAGCTCCCGTAACCAGAATATTCATAGGAGGGTGATGTTAAGTATGTTCAGTATAACACCCTTTAGCGTGGTTTCCGGGGCTAGAGACTCACTTCTTTTATTATTTTTCCCTTCATATCGGGATAGTGATTCGGGTATTCGGCCACCCGTACTACAGCGCTTTTTTTCGTTACACTTTTTTGCCTTAATTTCAAAAAAATATTATCCGGGTAATAAGGAATACATCCGATATTCTCGAACAGTTCCGAAATCTCTCCCCATACCCAGGACTGTTCTTTCCATTTAAGGGAATCCAGATTCCAGAGAATTACCAAAAGCAGGACTGCGACAACACTCATCAGGAATGTCGAGAAAATCCCGATGAGACTGCCGTTGTTCAAAAAGAACAGACAGGCCAGGATAATCGACAAAAGGGCAACCGTGGTGACCCATTCCAGTTTGGTGAGCGGTTGCTGTATCAGCGATTCCACCTGTTTTCGTTGCCGGATGGCATCAGGGATAAGGTCAATAAACTTTTCCTCGATGATTTGTTCCGGTTCGTTTTTTGTTTCGAAAGACAACGTATAATCGATAAGATTTTGAAAATCTTTTTGCGTCATTCGGAAATCCGTCAGATAAAAATCAAGTTGCGCTATAAGATATGTGTCAATGAGTTTTTGTATGGATTCATGAATCTTCCGGGGTAATTGCGATGATAGGGTAAATAGGGAAAGAAGCAGAGCGTCGTGGTCTTTCAGAGTTTCGGATATTTTTTGCAAACGGCCGTGGGCATTGGCAATAGAGAAGGCGATAAAAATGCCGAACAGAAACGAGGCCACCGAAAATATCGAATTGAGCTCTTCGAAGCCCGGCCTTTCGAACATAAATCCGAACGCCACAACAAAGGAAACAATGAATAAGATAATAAAGAGATTTTTCATCTTGATTGATACTGTATTTCACGGACGACTAAAATCGTTCCGGTTTTTCGATCCCGATGATATCTAAAAAACGCGGGCATCCCGATCCCCACCCGGGTTGGGGAATGTTCCTGGTAACCTTTAACCCTACCTGATTATTGATGGTTGTATTTTTGATACTGTCTCTGTCTGTTGAGGACAATTTATCAAGAGAAATGTAGGTGAGCAACCGTCCCTGTTCATCGGTTATGGTTATTCTTTTGGTTAAATCCGAGGTGCCGCCAGTGATGATTAGCGTGTCGCAGGTAAAAAGTTCGTTATCAGGATTGATAATGTTTTTATTTATTATGGTTGTGGTCGCCACAACGGTCGAGGGAAGCATATTTTTGTCTTTCCGAAGAATAATCGTAAACCTTCTGGAAAACCGTACGATAACCGTATGCGGCGAACATGGTTACGGCGACGGCGCCAAGGACTACGACAAACGTGCGCAAAACTATGGTTGCTGTTTTGGGTTTTATTGTTTTCTGGGGTGTATTCATATGGCTTATTATGGCGCCGAAACCAATAAATGCCAAATAGCATCAATTCGTTTTCCTATTGCTATACTGTATTTATGAACTACTCGCACATCCTCATTATGAAAGCCGGGCCTTATTGCGGGTATGGTTTGGGAGAAATTATTGCCATTAAACAAAGAGAACAAACCTTGTGCGGGAAATTTTTCTGGGGGTATGGAGGTGTATTTTGCCGCCCTAATGCTATGCAAGGATTCATCGCCCACGCAAAAACACACAACCAGAAAATCATGATTCTTTTTTCGATAACTCCATCTTCTTATGCTCTTGAGGCGCCGGAGCGGTTTACTTATTTTACAAACCATCTTGCTCGCTGGGAGAAATTACCAAAAGAGGTGTTGCTGGTCGGAAACAAAAAAGCTCCTCATTTTGCCATTATCGCCAAGGATTTACGCGAAGTTTCTTTTGAAATAAACCTCGGGGACTATTGTGGTTTTTCGGGAATGTTCCCTGATCCGAACAAATACTTTGATAGCTATTTCAGATACAGAGTTGATAAGGCGTGCGGGTTATACCAACCCAAGAAAAACATTCCAAAACGTATGGTCAGGATCGATTATGTTGCCGAGCTTACTGAGCCGTATAGTGTTTATATAAAGTAATTCTTTTCCATAGTTTCTCTATAGAAGAGGAAAAGGCGGCATTTGATTGCCGCCATTCCGTTTATTGAAAGATCGTGGCCAGTAGAACGGCGGCTCCCGTGATCAGAATCATCGTCAAGATCAGGAGCGACATTTTCTTATGCCGTCATTGCCTTAACTTAACCTACAACCTTAGAAAATATCATCGAGCACCTCAAGAAGCAGCGATTAAAGCTGTAAATAGAATGCGAAAAGCTGAAAGTGCGCCACCTGGCGCATTTGGAGCAACAAAGCTGTAGCAAATATCTTTCCAATTCTGTAAGATATGGAAGTAAGTATAAGATATACTAAGGTAAGATTAATATGAAAAACGCAATCATCTTTCATGGTACAGGGTGTACACCTAATTCTTATTGGTTTCCTAAAACTAAAAGTTTTCTTGAAAGCCTTGGTTATGACGTTTGGGTACCTCAGCTCCCTGACGCTGACAACCCAGTGCTTTCGAAATGGTTGCCAGTAGCGCTAAGTGGAAAATATAACGAAGAAACAATAATCATCGGTCATTCAGCTGGTGGTCCTTTAGTTTTAAGCGTTTTAGAAAATATAAACGTCACGATTCATAAAGCAGTAATGGTTGCAGGATTTGCCAGAAAGCTTCGTGGGGACAAAGAAACTCAACCTATTCTTCAACCAGAATATAACTAGGACAAAATAAAGAAAGCTGCAAAGGACATTGTCTACATCAATTCTCAAGATGACCCTTGGACCATCGATCAAGAAGAAGGTTTATATATGTGGAAGAAAACAGGTGGCACCCTAATTTGTCGTGAGGGTGAAGGTCACATGGGATCAGATAGTTCCCACCAGCCATATACTAGTTTCCCATTACTAGAAAAATTGCTTGAAGTTAAATACACTCGTTCCTCGATTGATGGCTCAGATAAATTATGAATAACTTTTCTAAAATAACAGATAACTATCTTCAATTTAGTCAGTACACCGACCCTGGTTTGTACGGTGAAGTTTTTAAGAAAAGCTTACCCAATGATGTTAGAGAAATTGGTTTATTGGTAAGAAAACAGCTCATTCATCGCATGGTTTTGAAAAATGGTAATACTGGATCAAACGCAGACTTGAGATATGGGGATACCACCAGAGTTCCTTGGACAAGACAGCCAGAGGATGACGTATTTGTTACTACTTCTGCAATGCTGGCTGAATTGTTCAGAAGAGACCCAAGAGGTTTAGTACCTGACAGAGCCGCAGAAAACAAGTTGGTACTCACTTGTAGGTTTACCACAATTCTCATGGCTTCTTTATTGAAGTTGAAAGGCATTCCTGCCCGCGTACGTTCTGGATTTGCACCTTACTTTGTTGTGGACGGCTTGCCAGCTGGTAAAAGCGACGATCATTGGATAAATCAATACTGGGACGAAAAAGAGTCAAGGTGGGTCACCATTGATGTCGATGGAAGTATTGAAGGTTATCTGAAGTTTGACCCTTATGACATGCCAGAAGAAACCTTTGATTTTTCTGCCGACGCCTGGTTGGTAGTGAGGAGTGGTAAAACAGACGGTGATCATTTTTGGAATGGTGGTGGTAACGGAGGTTTAATGGCGATTTCTTGGGAACTTTTTTATGACTTTCACTGTTTGATGAATGACGAGATCATTTATCATCATGCTCCAGAAATAACTAACTTTGGCAAGTTTGATAAATTGTCCGAGAAACAACTAGCTGAAATAGATGATCTGGCAAAGTTGATGCAGAAACCAGATGATAATTTTGATCAACTTAAAAATATATGGGAGACAAAAAAAGAATTTAGATTAGTTAAGGGAGGATTAATAGGGTAATAGGTAAAATCTAGCACTTCAAAGTGTTTGTTTTCTTCATAAATACGGTAAAATTTGGACGTGAGATTTAAATGTAAGAAATGTGGAGGTAAAAAGTACTGGAAATTAAGTGGCGGGGAATACCGTTGTAAGGTTTGTAAGACTGATTTCAGAAGATATTTGATGGTTTCAATAAGGTTAACAAGAACTGATTGGATAAAAATTATTGACCTCTTTTTAATTGGGGCTAATAGTCCTGTGATCGCAAATCAGACTGGTAAAAATATAAAAACAGTAGCTAAATCTTTAAAAATATTAAGAATGGTAATGGTCAAAGATGTACCCAAAACATTTTCAGGGGTAGTTGAAGTTGATGAAACATACTTGGGAGGTCAAAAGAAAAACAAGAATAAAAAACAACTTAAAAAAGAGATAGAGACTTTTGGAAAGATAAGTAAAAGTGGTTTTGGGACTACAAAACAGCCTGTATTCGGTATTTTAGAAAGAAATGGAAAGGTATTTGCTGAACTTGTACCCGATACTAAAGCTTTAGATTTAATTCCAATTATAACTAAAAAAGTTAAACTGGGAAGTAAAATCTGTTCAGATACTTACAGGTCATATAAAGGCCTTGCAACTGCTGGGTATGTTCATAGAACTGTAGAACATGGAACTCACGAATATGTGAGAGGTAAAAATCATATCAATGGTTTAGAAGGCTTCTTGGGATATTTAAAAAGAAAATTAGCAAGTAAAGGTGGTGTGAGAAGGAAATATTTACCCCTTTTTTTAAGTGAATATGTTTGGAGATACAACTATAGAAAAACCGATATTAGAAAACAAAGAAACAAATTACTTCAACTAATAACACAAATTTAGTGCTAGATAATGGATATTACCCATTAATATAACTATGGTAGTAGATAACTACGAATCATTCATTAAAGGCCTTCTGGAAAAAATTAAACAATTGGGAATTGATGTGTCCGACCTAGATATGGATCACATCGGATACCAAGCGTCTTCAAATGAGGACTACGATAGATTAAGAACTGAGTTTGATAAGCTTGGGGAGAAGATTTCGGAAGAGATAGTGGGTGGACGTAGAGTAGGAATTTATAAATTGAATACTCCGCTTCGTTATCAGCAATACACAAATACAGCAATTGAGTTAGTAGCTCCAAAAGAAGGGCAAGTATGCCCATCAGCTTACCCTGAAAACATAACCTACGAATACCCTGGATTTCGAACCACCAAATTAGGTTGTTCTTTCGGGCTAATTAAGCAATTAGAGGGTACTAAACCCTCATTATGGGTGGGTGGAAGGACGTTATCAGAACCTGTTTGGTGGTAGGATAGTAGTCCTCTAGCAATAAGGCAAGGCTACTAGGGCAAAGGCGATAATGACAAACCGAAACCAATTTTCTTTAATCCAGCTTATAACCTTTTTTACAGATTGCCATTTCTGATCTCCTTTCTGATGAGTGCGTTAAATGAGGACGATGCCTCCATTTCTCCTTTATATTCTTCCGATTCCTTACCAACCATTTTTGCAATATAGATATTGATCCTGTCTCTTAGCTCAAACGGCAGCGGACGATCATCTCCGCTACTTTGACTGTCATCATTTGGGTCCCCATAAACTGGATGAAATTTACAAACCATAGCAACCGCCTCCTCTGGATTTGAAGCCATCCCCGAATCTAAACACCCAAGTACTGCCTCAGTCTTTGCAACCATATCTTGTGCTAACATCATGCGACGTTCTACATCATTCAAATTCCACCATTTTTGTATATCATCTAAAGTTATTCCCTCATTCTTCGGCATTCCTTCTCTAATAGCTTGAGCAAATTTCTGTATTCGCAGATCATCCGTTTCTATTTGTCCCACAATAATGTTTCCCAAATTTTCAGGAAGAAAGTAATTTCCACTTTTTTTAGACTCCTCGATTGCTCGATCAAGCATATCCTCAACTGTTTTTTTAACTTCTACTGAAGACATTCCGCACGCACTCATTATTTGGTAATAAAGGCCGAGCAATGCTTTCTCTATCTCGTTATATTTTGAAAAGTCTAATAGTCCCATATTGTTTTATTTCTGATGGTGGAAAGACGTTATCGGAGCCTGTTATAGATATTAGTATAGTGTGCAGTTGGAGTAATCTACGCAATCCCATCTATAGGTTTGCCCTTGGTTGTTATACATTGTTCCAGAGAGACCATCGAGGGAACCTTCTATCCGCCACACCGTATAGTCGTTCGGTATAGTAATGTTTTGGGATACTTGATAATTCAGTGATATCGCTCCGTACTGGACCATAAGGATATCGTACTGCGTTTTTAGTTTCTCGATTTCGTAATTGGCATCCTCGGCTGCGTGCGCGATTCTTGCTCGGCGCACCGATTCCGTAAGCCATGAATCGTTGTTAATGCTTTCGACTTCAGCATAGTAATCTAGTTTTATCTGGTTTATTTGTTGAAGTATGGAATTCAATTGGGAGGCTAGTTGGGTCTGGGATTGTTTTTGTTGATTGATTTCCACTGCCCTTTGCTGGAGAAGCGTATAGATATTATTCAGTGCGTATTCTTTATTAAAGTTAGGTGTCGGGCTGGGGCTGGGGTTGGGTAGTGGTATTGGTGTGGGTGTGGGTGACGGCGTTTGTGTGGGTTGAGGAGTTGGTTTATGGGTCGGAGGTATCTTATTCTCTACCTTAGGCGGGGCTATCGTTTCTATTGGAGAATTTTGTGGAGATGTTATTATTTGCTCCTCAATTTTGTTTCTAAGGGTAGTTATCTCTTGTCTTAGTTTACTTTTCTCTTGATTTTGCTTAATAGTAAAATAACCAATACCAGTAGCTGCGATTGCCGTTGCTATAATTCCTATGAGAATTGGTATTTGGATGAAGGCCCTTTTGTACATATTTCTATTAGTATTATAGTCCCTTTGGGTAAAACTGTAATTTATATAGATTGTCCAAGGAGTTTACTTATGCATAATAGATCACCAAATTTAATTTATGCAGTAAATTAAGGGGTTTGGGGAAATGTCATAATTCCCAGAATAGCTAATAAAATAGCCATTTATTGAAGTTTCTTCGTTAGAAAATTATTGCAATAAGGTTGCGAAACCACTAATGATTTTTATGATGCTTTATGGAATTTCGTAGCTTAAATTCTAGATAAATCAGGAATTGTCGGCCTTGGACGCATTTTTTATGCGTACATGATTTTGCACGTTTTAGATAAGAAAAAGCAGGATCTACGCAAGAATAGACGATGTTTAGTGCTGTGCGACAGCTTTTTCTATTAAAGCACCCAAGTTTGCCGAATTCCGCATTTCAAAATGGTTGATGCGTAGAAGGGGAATCCCCGCATACCTTAAGATCTTCTCCACCTCCACGTCCCGCATATGCCTGTCGTACCTTTGGTGTGTACTATCGTCAAGCTCTATCGCGAGCACCGGCGATATATAGGCTTTATCACAGAGTACGAAATCAATTGATTTTCGGTTGATGTGGCCGAATGCCCCGCGCCAACTCTGCCCATATACTTTATGTCCCACGAGTGATGGGAGGTGTATTTGCGGGAAAATATAGTATTTATCGCCGACCGCCTTTACAAGTGTGTCAAAACATTCGTGTTCTGGCTTGGTCATAAGGAACACTTTCCTTTTATATTTATAGTCATATTCATCTTTTTCTTCGGTATAATCGCGAGAATCATAAGAACCTTGTGTATATGTATCGATAAGCTTACCTATAAAGGCCACTGCCACGACTATAATAAAAAGCCAGAAGATGAATGACATAAATTAAGTTTTACCTAAACAATCCTTTTTCCATTAAGAAAAGGTATATAAGCAACAATACGATAACCAGAATCGCTATCTTAAATAAATTTTCCTTTAATAGTTTCACAAATTTAAGAGACCGCACTATTATTTATATATAACATTATGTATATTTTGCACTATCCCTTGATTTTCGTATTTTCCTATTGATAACCAAGTCGGGATCCCTAAAAGACAGAGACCACTTTGATCTTTCGATATTACCACACCCCCAGAATTACCAGCGTCCATTTTTGCTGAAACAAAGTAGTTAAAGTAGGGTAGTGACCCGATAGGATATACCGATGTATCATCGTACGCACTGATTATTCCATTCGTGGTTATGCGGGACCAATCGCTAGCACTATATCCGTATACTGTTACACCCTGTTTCCCAGAGATGGGGAACCCTATCACAACGACGGGAGATCCTACAGGCATTTTAACGTCGCACTTTCTCAGTTGGGAGATTTTGTAATTGAAATTGGATGGAGGAACTATATCGTTTGGCTTGAGGGCACCGATTTTTAGAATTGCTATATCGGAGGCATCATTCCAGTTGTAAAGCCTCTCGATTGAAAGGTCTTTGACCAGTACTTCATCCGACATTATTATGCAATTTTTGCTCCCAGTTACGACATGTTTATTAGTGAGAACGCTATATCCTATATTGCTCACCGTCCATAGCGAACCGCTTCCGCTAGAAGACCCTCCGTTATATAGATTACAGTAAACTTGCACTACCCCTGTTAAATACTGAGCTATGTCCGCTGAAGAGATAATAATTTCTTTCGGTGTTGATTGTTTTGATTCTTGAAGCAATCTATTCTGTGATTCGGTCAAATCCTCTACCCGTTTCTTGAGGTTATCTGTTTGTGTTTCTGCTTGCTGTTTTAAGTCATCCAGTTTCATTTCAGCTTCTTCCAACCTCTTCTGTTGTTCTTCCAACAAAATTTGTGTTTTTTCGGTTTCTATGGTCTTTTTAGCCGCATAATCCGCATATAAGAAAATACCTAAACCAGATAGGCCCACGATACTGATTAGTAACAACGCCGTGCGAGAATATTTCCAGATACTACTGAGTTTTGCAAAAAAGACGATTCTTTTATTCCCAAAGGTCATTAATTCAATTATAGGGCCTTTTAGGGCTAAAGCAATCTGGAGAAATTGTATGGTAATTAGGGTAGAATAAATACAAAGATCATTATGGATGATAATCTTTCTAACTTTTCTAGTGGGACATTAGAAACCATCAAGGTGATGTTGGGGATTCTTGTTCAAACCGGTGAGCTTTCTGGATTTACGGAAACAATCAAGATCCCTATAAAAAAATTCGAGAAAGAAGGTTTGTTTTACGGAGACATATTTTCGATTATTAATATGGTCGGTACCGATAAGATAAGAATCAGGGATGATTCGGCTGCGTGTACAGAATTGGCTCTAACAAATGATATATTTCCAAACCTTGGAGATACAGAGAGACTGTCTGATTTAAGGGAAAATGTTGTCGTCTACAGATCCCATGTGTTTTTTTATAGACGATTTGTTTTCTATGGGATGGTGCTGGGAGGATGTTGAGCGCATGATTATTAGGGGTGGGTGGCGTTCCATACTTATAAGCCCAGATGCAAGTGGGAATGACATTAAGGATTTTTTTAAGAATAAAAAGAATATGGCGAGAGCCAAGGGTAAATCACCCCAGGCGCTGAGGACGAAATTCAATTTTATTGATGATTTCCGACTATATAAGCAAAGTAAAAAAGGGAAAAATTTAAGAGAGCTTAAAAGAGAAAATAATAGGCTTGAGTACGATACAATAAAAAGTCGTTTATACCGGTTTGAGAAAATGAAAAAAGGTTAAC
>LCLB01000003.1 GCA_001001795.1 Parcubacteria group bacterium GW2011_GWF1_45_5 | reverse complement strand
TAATCAATTGCCTTGATATAAATCAATGACCTGCTGGGCAATGCGGGCATTGTCGAACTCGGCCTTGACCAACAATTTGCCATTGGCAATCATTTTTTCCCGATGGCGCGGGACAACCACCTTCTCCATTTCCTGCAGCAGATTATTCCCCGCCTCGCGATCATCCAGATTACTGCCTTTGAATACGCAACCGGCCCCGTACTTGGTAATGAGGTCTTTTATAGCAACGCCATCCGAGACAATGAGGGGCGTTCCGGACGCCAATGCCTCGACTGCAACAAACCCGAAGTTTTCCGAAAATGACGGCAAAACAAACGCGTAAGCATTCTGAAACAAGGCAACTTTTAAAGGAGAATCACCGGGAATCGGTCGGAATACGAACACGCAATGATCAAAAATCCCTGCTTCTTCAGCTCTTTTTTTTAAAAAATAACCATATTCTTCATCCGTTGCCCCGGCAATAACAAGTTTGTGCTCCGGATATCTTTTAACGAACAATGAAAAGGCATCAATGAATATTTCAAGGCGTTTTTTCCAATTTACCCTAGAGAGACAAAGGAAATATCTCCGATGTTCCAGGCCGAGCTCGTCGAATTCTTCGCTCTGGGCGGGACTTTCGAATAATTCACGCTTAAACGGGTTGATGACTACCGCCTGGTGTACTGCTTCCAAACCGGTAAATTGGAAAAATTTATCGCGCTCATCGGGGGCGGTAAAACGAAACCCGGCCACGCGCTTAAACATAGGACGCAAGAAAACGTAGTACACAAAAAGTTTCAGATTTTTACTCCGGCGGTCGATGAGGGTTTTTTCCACGGTTCCGTGCGGAGAAATAACAATCTTTTTGCCCGTCATCGCCAAGATCAATCCCGACATCCAGCACACGGGATCCCAAACCAAGTGAATATCAAAAACATCGAACGTATCCCGGTTCTTCCAAAGCGCTCGCAGTAATGGAAATGAAACAAACCAGCGCTTAATGGTGAAAAAATCGAAATAGTGAACCGTCAAACCGTCGACCTCAACCGATTGCGTTTTACGCGAAGATAATCCGAGTGTTGTAGTGTACACCTCAACCGAATGCCCAAGTTTTTTCTGCTCTTTTGCCAGAATCCGAACCGAGACAACCGGACCGCCCCACTGAATAGCGGGGTGATATGCGGGAGTAATATGGAGAATCTTCATAATTGTTCAATAAAATGTCTACGATATTCTTCGTGCGATACCTATAATAGTCCCGGAATGTCGAAACGCAAAACTTTTCGGAATCCAACTAAGAGGAACTATCTGCGCAAAATAGTAAACAATCTTAAATAAGAAGTTTTTCTTTAAACGCATATAATCAAATAGGTTGTGCGGAAGGATCACGATGTCTGTCGCGCCACATTCTTTGAATTCATGTTCCATCAATACATTAGTATAATCGATTTCCGGTATATTGTACCCTCCCAGCCGCTGTTCTTTCATTGGTTTCCTCCATGGATGCATTCCGTTTGGCACAACGGAAACAACATAGCCTCCCGGTTTGGCAAAGGCAAACATTTTCTTGAGAGCAAGCAGCCGTTGCGCGTCATCCAAAAAATGCTCCAAAACACCGACATGGAAAACAAGATCAGATTTTTCGAACGAACCGACTTCAAAATCTATAATATCGCCGGTATATAAATGAATCGATAATTTCCTCCCTGCATATTGTTCGATTTCACCAATGAACCTTTTGGCACGGTCAAGCACTTCGGATGACACATCCAAACCGAAACAGTTCCATCCTTGAAGGGCAAACTGCACCAGGTGTATCCCTCCTCCGCAACCAACCTCAAAGACTGTTCTCCTTTTTGTTCGGGGGCCCATATCCGACAATTTCAGTATCCTGTGCCAGACCCTGCTGAAACGACCGAGTTTGCGCACCGATCTCGCGGACGCCCGATATTCATACCCCTTTGTGCGTAATTCCTTTTTCCACAAAAATCCCGGATCCATAAATATTTCCGATGAATTCAAAAATGAATGCTTCTATTGGCGAGTCTACGGTTCATAACCCATTGTACACCAGTGCGCGATGCAAAAAACAACACACAAAATACAATTATTAGTTTGATTACCCCCGCCATACTCGCACCCACCCACCCTTCGCCGGCAATGAGAATATTGGGTACAAGCGTCCCGCACGCCGCAACCCAATACACGGACCATCTGTGCCGATACAGAAAACCGACCAAAAAACCCAAAAAAACTCCGTGTATCATCAGGCCCATTGCTATCCCCCATAAACCAAAGTTCAAGTACCAATCACCCAGCAACCCCGGAGCAACCGCAGTGGTGTAGTTATTTGGTGCAATTATACCGAACTCCCTGCCGAACT
The DNA here is from genome assembly GCA_001001795.1 of Parcubacteria group bacterium GW2011_GWF1_45_5. GTDB lineage: Bacteria > Patescibacteriota > Minisyncoccia > UBA6257 > Brennerbacteraceae > GWF1-45-5. Next base: position 31,655 of record LCLB01000003.1, on the reverse strand, counting down.
CATTATGCCCCGTATTCACCGCTGGTTTGCTGTGCCACAAGATCCGCGGAGGCCCCAGACTGATAAAGAAATTCTTCAATGATTTACCGTTCCAAAACTTTCCTGTTTCATTGGTTATAAGAACGATCTTTCCTAGGGTCCTCGACAAATCGAATCTACCAAACACGCCATCACTAATAAAATCCATTATTGGAATAATTGTACTGGGGGTAGTTATGTCGGAAACAGCAGTGTTGGAAGTAGTATTTTGGACGTTGCGAGACGCCCAATACGATTTGTAACTGTCTATATTTGACGGTGTTCCAATATAACTCTGAATCGGAAAAAATACGAGAAACAGGGCAAACACCCATGCGAATACGATTCTTATGTTTGGTTTATACAAATAATGACGGATAAAAAGAAAGATGAATAATGAGGTAAAGACCTCGAATTTTCCCAATGATAAAAATCCCAACAAAAACTCGAAACAAAACAACGCGTAAGCAATAAGTTGCCATGTTTGATACTTCAATCCATTGCGCCTTAATGAAAAATATATCCCGCACGCAACACCAAGCCCCAGAATAGCAACGCTATCCGCAACACCGATAAGGCCAGAGTACACCGAGGTCGTGACAAGTGGATTCTTATTCAGATGAAAAAATGTACCGCCGAAAATCTTAACAATCTTGCCCACAAGACCCGTCCCGAAACAGAATAAAACAATGATTTTTGACATCAAAATATTCCCCGATCCTTCCCTAAGTTCTTTATTGTTTTTCTTTAAAACAGAGATGATTACCTGATAACCAATTAAGAAACTTGCTATACCCAACATAATGATCAAAAAAACCGGCAACGTATAAAGGTATAATTCTTGACCGACAACATACCGGACATATGCAGAACGAACTCCTAACGGGATAATTACGGGAACCAGCATATACGCAAAAAAATACCACGCGGCAAAAATCGCCCTAATCTCAAAGTAATCGAAGGTTGTTATCGCCTGCCTGATGATCCCCCAAAATTTATGATTTAAAAATTTTCCCATACGCAGCAATAATCTTGTCACCGTAATCGTCCCACGTAAAACCTGTCGAAACCCTTTCCTTGGCACAACGACCCATTTCCTCGATCTTATCCCGATGTTCGTAGAAATAAAGAATCTTTTCCTTTAAGGCGTCAATATCGCGGATCGGAATGATAAATCCCTGTTTCCCGTTTTCGACAATATCTTCCGCACCGGTATTGGTGGTCGCGATAACCGGTAGCCCACACGCCATTGCTTGGGGAATAACCATAGCCAATCCTTCTTCAACCGACATCATCGCGAAAACAGAACCCTGGGAATAATACTTATGTAATTCCGATTGGGGAATTCGTCCAATCCATCTGAACGCACCTTCGTACTTTTTGAATAATTCATTTACTTCACTGCTTAATGACCCTATCAATAAAAGTTCCGCATGAGGGAGGTTAAGCTCGGAAAATGCCCGGAGCAAATAATGAACGCCTTTACGTATGGTCATGGTCCCGGCAAACACAATCCGGAATATGGCATCTTCTTTAGGTAGTTGCCTAAACTGGGAAAGGTCAACGCCGTAAGGAACCTGAATAAGCTTACTTTCCGGTACACCCCGCTCTAAAAATGTTTTTCGGACAAAAGACGAAGGAATGCCGATATAATCCGCCTCCTCATATTCGCACAGTTCCTGCTCGATGATTTTGGGATGCGGCACCTGGAAAGACTTAATCGGAATGCCGGATCTTTCGTATTCTTCTTTTAAAACAAAGTTCTGATATGTTATGTGGGAACTCCCCCTCTCGACAATGGTTTTCGCACCGAATCTCTTTGCCCTCCTTAGGGTTTCTAAAAAAGACGAAGAACTTCCGACAATAATATCGGTCTCCTGAAGAGCTTGACGCGCCAAAATGTCGAAAAGATGATGGATGAAATACTGGGGATTATAAGCTTCCTGCACTACCCGGGGCAGCTTTTGCCATCCACGGAATAGAATCTCCTTAATCACGATTGAACTGACTTTGTTTGTCGGAATACCATACTTACTCACTTCGAATTTCGGATACGAGGTAATCAGCTGTTTTAAATAACTCCTCTTGAGTAACTGTTGGGCGAGATTGAAAAGATGGAACCTGCCCGGAACGGAAATGGTAACATTCATGTCTTTTTATCCCCTTGATAGTTTGTGATGAGCGGTAATGATATCCTGAATTCTGTTGGTAAACAAATGTCCTCCTTCAACAATCTTCTTATAGCCGGCCTGCGCAACCTTCAAACGCAAATCTTCGTTTTTTAGAAAAAAATCGATTTTTTTCTTCATTTCTTCGTATGAATCAAAAAAGGACGCTTCTTGATCTTCCCGGAAAAGCTTGACGGCTTCGGGAGTCCTTTCGTGAAGCATAAATGCTCCGCAAGCCGGAATCTCGTAACTACGACAGGTCAAAACGTCTTTGTTGTGTTTACGGAGAAAAGACAGCACGATTTTGCTTGCATTGAAGACTTTAGACATTTCTTTGCAACAGACTTGCCTAAACTGGATGCACCCGGTTTTTACCAAACAAGAATTTGGAGCACATTTTCTCCATGAATTACCGTAAATTTTGAGATTATAACCCTCTTGACATAATTTTTCCAAGTACCAGAATCTTTCTTCATTGACAAAAGTGCCAACGAAAACGATATCGGCACCCAATGATTTTTTCTCCTCCTCGGTAACCTTTACCGGCATATGACAGGATATATCGGCAGCACAGGGCAGAAAGATCGATTTCTTCGCCCCATATTCCAATAATCCGTTTGCATTCTCCGGACTGAAGGAAAAATGACAATCGTAAAGAGGGATGGCTTCGTAGAAATAAGAGCTACAGGTCTTGGGAAACAATATATAATCCGGATACCATGAATATACCTTGGCTACCCGAGCCAGCCGCCTGACTGTTTCCGGCAAAATCAAAATCGGCTTAAACAACAAAATGAAGTCTGGACGCGACGTAAGCGCTTGTTTTATCAAATTTTCATTAAGAGACCGTACTCCAAAATAACGGGGGACTTTGGTGAAACCAGCCTTATTAAACGCTCTGTTCAAAAAAGAAAGCTTAAAATGGTCTTCAAAATTGATTATCGAAAGATCAACCCTCAACTCCGTAAAAGCCTTAAACAAAGATGCTTCTTGGTTTCCTATTTTAATGTGTCCACCAAACAAAACTTTCATAATGCTTTTTCTATAGCTTCGGCTACGGCACTGCATGAATATTTTTTAACGATTTCAAAAGATTTTTCTCCGAAACGGCGCCGCATATTCTCATCTCCCACCAAAGCCTGAATGTTCTTGGTCAATTCCGTAATATCCCCGCACTTGAACACAAAACCGTTTTCTCCGTTATGAACCAAATCTTCTCCCGAACCAACCAAATCGGAAACAATCACAGGGAGACGACAGCACATTGCTTCATTGACCACTACCCCCCATGTCTCTCCTGCTCCGGAAGGTAATACCAATATATCCGAAGCAATGTAAAGTTCCGGCATTTCGCTATAATTGACAAAACCGGTAAACACAATATTCCGAATCTTGCGTTCCTTTATATAGGCACGTGCCTCTTCTTTCAATTCTCCTTCTCCGATAAGCACCAAAACGGCTTTGGGGTCAGTTGGAAGATCGGCAAACGCCCTGATAAGATCCATGGATCTCTTTTTCCGGGAAAGCTTCGTGCCGCCGGAAAATATCACTACCGCATCTTGGGGAATATCCCATTTATCCCGCAGCTCCCGACGTTTTGAGCACAACCTGTCGTATGCATTCGCAAAACGATCGTTTTCAATGCAATAAAGAGCCGGAAAAAGTTTTCGCTCCGGGACTTCATAGTAACGAAGAAATTTTCTGTTTTGTTCTCCGATATACAAAAAAGTGTTCACGAAAGAAAAAATAAACTTTCCCAAAACGATTTTTTTCAAATAAATCTTCCATTTCGGTTTCTGTAGTTCGTGGATATAGGCATTTTCGACCCGAAACAATACTGGAATCCTTGAAAATAAACAGAAGAACAGTGCGATCCAATCGCTCGCATAAGACCAAGAATTTAATAATACCGCGTCGAATTTTTCTTGTTTCAAAACCTTTAAAATATCAAAATTTATAAAATCCCAAAAGGAAAAATTTTTACCCGGACTCCGGTTCTTCAAAAAGACATATTGATATCCATCCAGTAAAGGAATGTCCCAGCTAATCTCTTTCTTAAACTGCGGGTCAAAATATTTCTCTACCCCGAAGCGAGAATAAAAAAAAACTTTAAGATCAATACGGCGCGCAAGCTCCCGGTAGACCAAAATATGGTACGGAATGGGGTGAGAAATGAAAATGCCAAGCCGTTTCATTTTTTTGCGATCGCGATAATATTTTGCGTAAGCACGTTGCCCCTCCTGCCTGTTTCCGCCAGAAGATAAACATTCACCACCAAACGCGACAATTGCCATAAACAATATCGCACAAAAGAAAATACCCCGTGGGGAATCGGTCCCGCTTCCTTGAATTGATATTCTCTAAATCCGATAAAAGAGAAAACCTCTTTAAAGCTCCTGTCCGTCATGATAGTTTCGTGGGTAAAATCGCCAAACGCGTATCTGCCAAAAAACGGACTATCGCCGTTGGGCATTTTGATTATTAAAAGACCGCCTTTCTTTAAAGAACGGAAAAACAGGTCTACCGCCTCCAGCATTTCTGCCTTGGGAAAATGTTCCAAAATATCCAGAGCGAAAACAGCATCGAAATAATCGATTTTCTCTTTCAGATATTCCCGAAAATCCGCCCGGGAAACGTTACCCAAACCCAACCCTTGCGCAACCGAAACCTGCTCTTCACTGATATCTATGCCGACGACATTCTTATAACCTCTGGTATTGAGCCAATGAACAAGATCTCCATTCCCGCAGGCGACATCAACAATCGCCGCGTCTTTACAAGTCAGGATATCCCCGAAATATTTGTCCCACACAGGGAATTGCTTCTCAAATTCGGCAAATGTTTGAATTTTAAGTATGTTGCTGGTTTGCAAAGAGACATACCGATCGTATATTTTATCTTTGTAATTCATGTTCGATAATGCGCACATAATGACGTACCCGCTCTTGGAACGCCAAATGTCCGAAATATTTTACGACCTGATCGTGAAGATATGCTTTACGGTAGAAAAGGGGGTTCGCTTCTCCGCTCAATACGGTAATAAGAGAATTCGCAATTTGTTGAACATCCCGGGGATCAATCAGCAATCCCAGCTCTCCGCCTAAAAGCGGCTCGGAAGAAGCATCAATGTCCCCCGCGATAACAGGCGTCCCGCACGATAAGGCCTCAAGATATACTATACCAAATCCTTCTCCGGTTGAAGGCATAATAAATACGTCGGCCGATTGATAATACTGAATTTTCTTCTCATCCGATATTCCGGAAAAAACAACTTTGCCTTCCAAGCTTCTTTCCGTAACCAATTCTTTGACTCGCCCCATATCGTCGCCAGCGCCAAAAATCACATACATCGCATTAGGTATCCTTTTTAGTACGGCCGGCAGCGCCTTTACCACTAAATCATATCCCTTGTATTGATCTTTTTTCGAAAGCCGACCTACATAAAGAATAATCTTTTTATCGGATAACCCCTGTGATGCGCGCAATGCCATAATCTCAGAATCGTTCTTCACTGAAAACACGCCGGTATCAATGGTCGGCTCCATAATAAAGAACTTCGTTGAGAGGATACCCGGCTGCTTTTCCACTACGGACTGGGTAAAACGTGAAGAAGAAATAATGGAGTGTGCTTTCCGCATCGCTTGCACTTTCATCTTGTTTCTTAGGTCCCAGGCATCTGTCCCGTATATCATTAATGCGTACGGAATTTTAGTGATTCGGAATAAAACAAGAGCAACGGGAGAATAATTAATATGATTATAGATAATGAATTCCGGGGGGTGAAACAATGACTGACAAAAGACTTCTAACACAAAAAAGACCTTTTGAACAAAACTGTTCCCTTTGCACATGGCAACGCGAAGGTCCGCTAACGGTTCAACCATAGCGAGAAAATCACGGACTACCTGTTGTATCCCGCCGAATCCCGAAAAATCATTAGAAACAAACAGAATCTTCATCATTTCCGTAAGAATCTCTGTAAAACAAATAATGACCAAACCCGCGACCAATGAATTCGGTTGTTCTTGAACAATCCCAAAACATCCCGTATGGTTTTTTTATCGAAGAACTCCGAAGATCCAAGCTCATCCCAGATAATCCCTTGGGCTTCATTTTTCATCCACAGGGAAATCGGTAAAACAAATCCTTTCTTGGGAGCTTCCAGGATGGATCGCGGGACGGAAGAACGCAACACTTCCTTCAAAATTAGTTTTGTCTTGCCTCCGGAAATCTTATAGGAATCCGGCAGGGCAGTACCGAACTTCATGACAAAATCGTCCACAAAAGGAACCCGGAGCTCAACGCTATGCGCCATAGAAAATACATCGCTGTCGCGCAGAAGCTGATTTTTCATGTACCTGGTCATCTCGTAGTATGAAATCGTGCTTTGTACGGAATGCTTTTTCTCGCAAAAAGTTTCTTTCCCGGAGCCATCGTCCATATCGCCCGGCGTATCCGGCATAATCATTCTTATCTGCCTTCCGGTAAAGAGGGAACGATAAGCCCGCCACATATCAGAAACGCAACGTTCACCCGAAAACTCTTCCAATTTCGAAGCCTTCCCCCAGAATGGGCGATATCTTGCCATAACGTCGAACCCGCCCAAGTTGCGGAAAGAACGCAAACCAAAATTTATTTTCCGTAAACGGGGAATATCAATAAAAGACGGGTATCCTCCGAAAATTTCGTCTCCTCCAAGCCCGGAAAGCACCACCTTCAATCCGGCTTGTTTCGCCGCCAAAGATACAAAAAACGTATTGACCCCGTCGCTGGTTGGTTGATCCATGTATTCGAAAATCCTCTCAAGAAAAACAAGAAAATCCAGACCACTGATCGGAACGTCGTAGTGATCTGTTTTGAAAGAACTTGCAAGCGCGTGTATGTTCGGAGATTCAGACCGGCAGGAACATCGGAAAGCATATGATGACGCACACTGTCTTGAAGAACGCTCCGCGCTTCGCCGACCGCTTCTCCAAAAGAATGCGGATATTTTTCCTGATCATAATACGAAATAAGATCGAAAAATTTCCCCGCCTCAATGCCGTCAGAAGAAACGACAAGAAATGACCCGGCCTCCAAGGCTCGGATACCACGATAAAACGTTCCGGGCTGGGATATATAACCTTGTCTTAAAAACTCGTAAATTGCCTCTTGACGGATCGAAACATGATTCCCGATAAGTGATTTCAAAGCTCTGATTTCCGAGGCAAAGGCAAAGTAATCGTGATTCTGCGAAAAATATAACGGTTTTATCCCAAAACGATCCCGGGCAAGAAATAATTTCTTTTTTTCTTCATCCCACAGGGCCAAAGCAAACATCCCCCTTAATTTTTCAAAAGAATCTGTTCCCCACTGTTCAAATGCATGCAGAACAACTTCGGTATCGGAACCGGTCCGAAAGACATGTCCCGATTGTTCCAGGATTACCCGCAACTCCTTAAAATTGTACAGCTCGCCGTTGAACACTAGTTGAAATTTTTTCCGGGTTTTTTTACACCTCAGGCTCATGGGCTGACCGCCTCCGGGACTCAAATCAATAATGGACAGCCTCCTGTTTCCCAAATACACTTCTTGATCGGAAAATATACCGAAACTGTCCGGACCTCGATGAGACAGCGTATCCAACGCTCTTTCGAACACTTCCCGGGTCACGCCATGTTTTTCAAATTGTGCTACGCCCAAAATTCCGCACATAGTGATTTTAATAATGTACTGCCGTCACATACTTATTTTCGAAATATCCTTTTTTGTCCGTATAATAGCCCCAATCGGGGTTTTCTTGCATAGCTATCAAGGGAATGTCTCCCCACCACGACGAAAGCGCACTTAATGTGGAATCACTCCCGATAACGCAATCACATGAGGCAAGGGTCAGCATGTCTTCGATGCAGTTTCCCTTGCTCAAAACGCAATGCATGCCCGGAAAGTCTTCTTCTGGAACGGACTTATTGGAGCAGATGACAAAACAAGTTTCATTCGGGTTCTTATGAAAAAAGTCGCAATAGGATTTCAAAAATACCCGAACAAACGAGAAATGTAAAGGATAAAAAAACGGTTTTGCGGCATAGGTTTTCCAAGCTTCGCAATCCTCTTCGAAAGAAACCCGGGTGTCCCATTGATTTCTCTGCCGTATGTGGACTCCGATAATGTAACGGTACTTCTCGCGACAACCATTCACCAGCGCCGACGCTTTCCTCTTATGCTTTTCCTGCGGTTCGAAATATTCCTGTATCTCTTTACGATAGGTTTTCATCCCTGTGTAATTGCGGAACAACCATCCGGTACCGTACGCCGATGCGTGATGGGCTAAAATTTTTTCAAAAGGATTCTGTAAAGCCGTGTTATCCAAACGGATCACCCCCGAATCGGACGATACGATACGGTCGGTATAAAGAACCTTTATGGCGGCCGCGTACCACCCATAAACAAACCGGATGTATTTCTTGAGTGCTCGAAAGAGAAAGCTTGCGGCAACCGTCTCATATCCTCCTAATTTTTCAAGAACCCAAAAGGGAAAAAAGAAAAATATAAACAATAATGGCTTCTTAAGGGGAATCTTGAACCATGGCGCATATTCAGAAAACGAATAATTCTCAAGGTTATAACCCTGCTGGCAACAATGCGCATATATGCTTATAAAATTCCAAAGCTGATTGGAAAGCTCTCCTCCCCCGTGCTCAAGAATAATAATCCGTTTGCGAGATCTCATGGTTTCGTAAATTCAAACAATCCCGTCCCGAATCCTTTCGAAGAAACATAACTTGATTCCATTTTTCGTCCGTAAATATATTGTTCACTTACCAATTTGAGGTTCCTGAACAATTCTTTAACAATATATTCCCTGGTAAAGGCCCGATGTGCATTATGATAAATGCGGTTCCCCTCGTCCACCGGAACACTGATGTACAGGTGCCCGCCAGGAGCAATAACCCGGCTAAGCTCATGAGCGGCGGACTCGGATCCGAATGCATCAAGGGTATCTCCGTAACGCCCCAGTCCAATATGTTCAATAACACACAGACTGCTTAATGAAACAACCGAGCTGTCGGCGAACGGGAGTTCGCAAACATCTCCTTTTTGATACGAAACCCCATAAAAGGAAAGCTCCGGATTGTGGATATCTATGAAAGTAACGGGTAGATACTGACCGATCATTGAAACAAATTGCAGGCTTGAAGCGACATCTATGTGTTGTTTCGGACTGCTTTCGAAAACTTTCCCGGCACACCACGCATTCTGGTACAAATATACCGGATCAATATCGGCATAATACGACTGTTCGTGGAGCACAGGATACCATAAACTCACCGATCTCGTAAAGTTCTTGTTTCTCTTCTGGATACCGTATGACTTAAGAAATATAGCCCAGGCGCATAGCCACCGCCACATATTGCCCCGTAAGACGCACAACGATCTCCAGGAAAGAACTTTAATACGGATAATGCCGAATAACAAAGAATTATATTTCCCATGGGTTTGGTTTTTCATGAAGCGTATATGACTTTACGGCTCAATAAAAAGGTCAAAAGAAAATTAAAACTTTGCGCCACCATGGTGGCAACAATGACCCCCCATGCGCCATGCGTCCTGACAAGAGCAAGGGCCAAAAAGAGATTTATGACGGCGCACAACGCGGTTGCCCAAAAATCCTGCCATTGTTTATGGTGGGAAACCAGTATGGTATCAAGCAGGGCTGTCGGAAACATGCTTACCAAAACCCAAATCAAAATATTGAATAACGGAATAGCAGGAGCATATTGCACGCCGAACAAAATCGGAATAAGAAAAGAGAGAGTTGTCCCTAGCCCCGCCGTGGCAACCCCAAGAAGAATCAGCCCACCGGTAATTTTATCGAAAATTCTCTTCATTAAAGCGCGGTCACCGACGCGACCGGAAATATACGGCGACAGAGCGCCGACAACAATGGTCGGTAATAAAATCGCAAAGTACACGATTTTGCTCGCGATACTGTAATAGCCCACCTCTTCGGTGCCACGGAAATGCCCCAGAATAATCTGATCAGTTGAGAAAAACACGAATCCAAGCAACCCAAACAATACCAAGGGCATCCCTTGAATCAGGAAATAACGCACGGTTTCGAGATCATATTCCCACTTGATGGCGAATGACCGCCTCACTACGAATATCCCGACCACGACGCTTATGGCAGCCCCTAGGGCATAGGCATACGCCAAAGAAAGCACGTGTTGATAAATAAAAAGCAGTCCGACACCGATAATAGTGGTGCTCGCAAGTTCCACGCAAATAACGAGAAATTCTTTTTCCATTTTTTGCGTCGCCCGGAAAAATGTTGCGGAGAACTCACGAATATTTTCGAACAAAAGATAAAATGCCAGCACTATTCCTATTGCGCGAAATTCTTGATTCTCGAAAACCCATACTCCTATAGATGCCACGATAAATCCAATCGAAGCGAGTATGGTTTTTAAGACGGCACCGCTGTTTATATAGCGCGCTATATCGGGCTTCTGTTGATAATCCCTGACAATTAAAGTGTTAATACCCCAATCAGAAAAAATAAAGTATACGGACATAATGGAGAGCACGTAGTTAAAGGTGCCGAAGCCGCGGGGTCCCAGAAGCCGTGCCGAAACGATAACCAAAACGAGTTTAAGCAACTTGCTCAATACTTGCGCCAGACCAAGCCATACTGCATTCTTTATGACCGTCTGGCGGGGGTGAAGATTGAAAAATAAAAGTGACCTAAAATTCAACATACAATCCTATCGAGAACGGGTTACCAAACACCACAGTCCCGCGCAATCATTGGGATCGAGTTTGAATCCGGTTCCTAAAAACCGCTGCGCCTCCTGCTGATAAAATTCGCGGGGACCCCGAAAAAGCAAACCAAAACCAAGGGCATCTCCGTTTTCTTCGAAACATTGCGGAGAGAAAAGCGGCTGATGATGGATATACCATCCGATAATCCCTCCGTAATACAGCCCGAAATCGTTCTGTCCCACGCACAGCTCCTTGTCTTTAATCGACGGAGCAATCCGCTGTGTCAACAGATTAATGTCAACCTGGGACAAAATCAAAAAATCCTGATAAAAAAAGTTTAGTTTTTGTATAGACAACATCCCGCCGACGACAATAATAATAATGGTTAATACCGCACCATATACCCTGAACCGTCTCAAAAGTGAAAAACACAAAATCCCTATGAACACCCCGATAATCGGCAAAAAATAAATAGGACCAAACGGGTGAGTGGACCAACTTTGGAATACCAAAATAACTCCTACGGGCATAATCCAGATCGGCGCCAAAAGTTCTTTTTCTATGGCGCGTACTTGGTTCCGGATAAACACAATACCGCCTGCGCACGCCGCAAGCATCCAGTACCAGGTAACATTAAGATCGAAACGGGACCACACATCCTTATACCATTTAGAAGCAAAAATAAAGATTCCGCCCGAACGATTGAAAAACGAACCACGAAGCGTTTGGAGAGCCTCCCATCCTCCCAAAGTATAAATGTGCAAGAGGTTTACAAGAAAACCTGTTGTGACGATAATCGGTAGACCGATAAGGATGGCTTTACGATGGATTATTGTTTTACCGAACTTACCGAAGAGTACGACGAGCCAGATCCCCAGCAGAATAAAGTAATAATGCCACGCTACGAAACAACCGATAATTGCAGAAATAAGAAAGGCGGCTAAATGAGTACGATTTTGCCGATAGTAGTAAAAAATAAATAAGGAGAATGTGATTAAAGCCCAACCTAACGCCGGCGACTGCATGTCCAGGTGTTTGCCGTAGTAGACCGATCCGGGCAACAAAACAAAACCAAGAATACTTAAAAACGCTTTCGCGGGATCCTGAAAGATTTTTAAGAGCGCCCCGTAAAACAGAATCAAACCAAGCACCACGAGACTTAATGGTCCCACGCGGGTTGTCCATTCGTGAATTCCGAAAAGTTTGTAGGCAAAATAAGTCGGCAGCAAAAATCCCGACGGATGGTCGGCGTAATAAACAATCTTCCCGTTCAGGAAGTCCTGTTCGGGCAACCAATGCACCACGAGCCCACCCTTAAGGTCCTTAATTCCAAAACGGTACCAGTTATAGGCCGCCATGCCGTTCGATCCGTTAGTATCTTCACTGACATGAATAAAGGGATCATGAATATGCTGCCATCCAAGAAAAACGTAAAGCGCGATAACCACAACGCCTAATATAATGGCCTGGTGACGAACGAAAAAACTAGGCATTCCCTTTGCGCTTATTTTTTGAACCATAATTGTGTCCTCAATTTTAATAAATAAGTTAAATTCTGCCAGCCGTGCTTCAAAGGAAATAAACTGGAATCGCCAACGCGCGGTGCATAGGAAATATGATACTCCCCGAGACGCAACTGCGGATGCTTGGCGACTTTGATTTTTATTTCTTCGGAAAACGGCATACTACTATTCTCGAAACGAATCATCTCAAGCACCTTTTTTTTGAATACCCACATACCGGACTGGGAATCCCGTAAGCGCAACCCGAACATTATATTTGCCGCAACCGTCAAAAGCCTATTACCTAAAACCCTGGTAAAACTCATGGCATCCGGTTGTTTAAGAGGAAACCTGCTGCAGGAAACAAAATCAAACGCTTTTTGTTCGAGAAAAGAGATTGCCTCGGGGATTCTCTCCGCCGGATACTGCCCATCCCCGTCGAGAACCACGATAATATCCCCTGTCGCTTCTTGAAGCCCTTTTCTGATCGTTATACCGTACCCCGGGGTTTTTTCTTTGACTACCCGTGCTCCGAGCCCTTGGGCCACGCTAGCGGTAGTGTCGGTACAATTATTGTCTACCACGATGATTTCGGCGCCCTGGGGAAGCTTCGGAATAACCTTTTGGATTCCTTGTTCTTCGTTATGACACGGGATAACTACGGAAATCATAAATATAGCTTAAAAATAAGGACTTTGATCTTAATCCTCATTATACTACAGAAACCCTATATTGCTTACCTTATCGCTAAGCTTACCAACGCCACCAAAAACCAGACAATATTTAAAAATGCCGGTGGCCAGTCTTTTTCGTGCAAAGCATCAATAAGTACCCCCAGCGCACCAAGCATATTAAAAACATGGTAAATCGTGTCCCTGCTTCCGACAACTCCAAAATTAAGGAGCCCGAATGCGCAGAGGATTGCTCCCGCTCCAAACCAACCAAGAACGGAAAAAACATAATTTTTCATGGTGCTGTATTTTAAAGATAGTTCGAACGCATTTCGCCGCCTGCGGCGGCGAGGAATTCCCCCCGCGAAAATTCGGAAAGGCGGCGAAGCCGCACCGCTGACAATTTCAAGTTTTTCTTTGGCGGCAAATTCATTTTTGGTCCGGACTCATATTGGGATATTTCTTAACCAATGATATTCCTTTATTAATATAATCATCGAAGTTTTTCGTTGATAAGAAAATGGTTTTTAGTTCATTCTGGAGATTTACGATATGAGGATAGTTATGGTTTGTGTAGTATTCCGTATTCCAGGGCCAAAAATTTTTTACGGTTGGGGTTAAAGAAGTTAATGCGAACGCTGCAATTTCTGCTAATGCCCAAATTTGTCCATCGGTGAGTTTCGAATCTTTATAATATCTTTTATGAATTTCAAAATAATGAGAAAGTATCAATTCGTGAGCGGTAATTCTTCGCATAGAATAGGGATTTTCTTTCCAACCGCGAATAATTTTTGGCGCACTACCCCAGTTAGAAATTCCGCTATGGACCACGGACACCACACATTCATAAGTATCGTAAAACCATTTATAGCCAGTTGTCTTTTCTATGTAATCAGAAAATTCATCGTTAATTTCGTCCCAGGATTTTTGATAAAGACTCTTGGTCAATTCAATAAATTTCAAAGAAGTTTTGTGTTGCTCGTCAATATATTGCCAAATCTTTTTGTCTTTAACAAATTGCTTTTCATAATTTTTATCAATAATAAATTTAAGTTTCATAAATGATTAAAAAATTTTCTTCCCCCAAAATGCAGAATCGCCAATTCATTTTTACCCCCAAAATTCAATACAATTTGGTCGCCGAGCGAAGCGAGACGAACCGAAACATCTTGCAAATTCCTTACTGGTGCCGAGGGAAGGGTTCGAACCTTCGCAGCCGCATGGGCCCCTGTTTTACAGACAGGTGCGATTGACCACTCCGCCACCTCGGCAATACAATCAGAATAGCAAGAAAACTTCAGCTAAACAATATTAAGGGGAGCCAGAGAGAGGAGTCGACCCCCCAACCTTCGCTTGGAATTTATCCGCCTTTGGCGGAAAACGCTGCCCCGCCTGCCAAGCGTCTGAAGCCGATAGTCGGACTCGGACCGACGACCCATTTACCCTGTTAGAAATACCGATGAGCCGAGGGAGGGATTCGAACCCACGACCTACTGTTTACAAAACAGTTGCTCTACCACTGAGCTACCTCGGCACTGGGCGACTGGCGGGCAAGTCCGCCATTGAGCTGCTCTGGCATAATTAATTTTACCACCTCACATTATAGTTCGGTTCCCGAACCTTGGGAAGAAGGGGTTTCTGTTTTTGATTTTTGTATTTCCATCTGGGCCAAAACTCCCTCAAGAAGAATAAATACATTCTCATCTTGCTTGTTTTGTAGCCAATACTGAATAATAATGCGCCGCGCTTCGGAAACATGATCTTTGGCGATATAGAAGCGTATCAGGTTAAACCACCTCTCCGGATCGCTTATCCCATCTTCAATAAGAAGATGTTCTTCATGGACAGGATCAAGGGCATCACGGCGATAATTCTTCTTGATATCGTGGAACAGCTTTTCTATCTTCTTTTCCAGGGAAAAATTCTGAATAGTGGCCCAATACTCCTTATCGATGGCATGCTGGGATCTGTTTTCCCTGGTTCGTTGGATAAGCGCATGCAAACGGTTATCGGCACGCAGAAGCATGACATGAGCCTGACGCAATACTTTCTCCAATAGAATGCTTATCTGTTGCTCGAAGGTTCCCGATTCGAGATTTTCTCTGACCCTCTCGTGCCACCAACGCTCCAGGCGCCGATACCACATCGCATCTTTTACCAAACGCGTGATGTCATCATCGGATAACGATTTGGCTTTCTTGGACAAAAGCAATAAGACCGCCCCTGCGCCGAGCAGAATGCATCCCATGGAAATAAAACCGATAATCATAAGGAAAGCCTCGCAAATGAATTGACCTTGATGTTTTCTCCGAGCTTTGCAATAGCGCCGGCCACCAAATCATTCACTTTCTTGTCATTCTCTTTGATATACGCCTGGTCAAGCAGACAGGTTTCCGAAAAAAAACTCTCGAGCTTGCCGTTCACTATTTTCCCGATAATTTCCTCTGGTTTCTTTCCTTCTGCTGACGCTTCCTTGACGTACATTAACCTGCGCTCTTCCATTACTTCGGCAGGAATATTGGCACGGGAAACCCATAACGGATTCATGGCTGCGATTTGCAGACAAAGCTCGTGTGCCAATTTCTGAAACTCCTCATTACGGGCGACGAAATCGGTTTCACATCGAATGTCAAGAAGAACCCCTAGTTGCTTGTTGTAATGAATATAAGAATCGATTACACCCGCTCCAACGGTCCGTTCTGATTTTGAAGCTGCTTTTGCCAAGCCTTTTTGCTCCAAGATCTTTAAGGCCTCATTAAAATCCCCACCAGCCTCTTCAAGCGCCTGCTTACAATACACGATAGAAGCCAGGCTCGTCTCCCGCAGTTTTTTTATATCTTCTAAAGATGCAGTATACATAGAAGAATAATCTTAATCTTAATGACAAAACGCGACTATTTCTCTTCTTTTGCCTGGGTCGCAGGGACATCGGCCTTCTCGGTTACGGAAGGAATGGCACGCAACTCCTGATATAAGGAACGAACCTCTCCAATAACCAAAGCAAGTGCGGATTGGGCGTTATCATTAATCACTATGCAATGGGTAGCGTCTTCAAAATTATCGTCGAGTCCGAATATCCCGAAGACGGGAATCCCCACACGTTTTGCTTCCATGATGGCTGTACGATGTTTGCGACCGCAAAATACGAATAAAGCATCTGGTAATACGGAAAGTCTCGTCAGCCCGTCAAATTTCTTCTTAATCTCGTTGGCTTCTTCAACCATCTGTCCTTGTTCTTTTTTGGTATATTTCGCGAATTCCGGAGAGCTGGCTTTCGCTTGAAGATCTTTTAGATGGTCCAAACGGGCCCGAAATGTAGAAAAATTAGTGAGTGTACCCCCGAGCCAACGTTGGGTCATGTAGGGCAGTTCCAGCTCTTCCCCGTACTGCGCCAATAGCTTCTTGGCTGCGGGTTGCGTACCCAGGAAAAGTATCGTCTTCTTTGCCGCAATCAGCGTCCTCAGTTCTTGAAACATTTTCTCCCACAATTCTACGGTTTTGGCAAGATTGATCAATGCCAAATCTTCCTTGTAGGTAAAGATGAATGGGCGCATCCTCGGGTGTACGAGAAACCTCCGCACTCCGATGTGCATGCCAGCATCAATCATTCGTTGAGTAAGCTCTTGTTGATCCATTCTGCTCAGATAATAAAATTGCCCTTTTTATCAGGTAAAAGACATTATAAATGAATACAGGTCAAAACGCAAGCTGTTTACGGGTATTTTGGTCCAGGGTTCGATTAACAATGCTGTCGGCTCGGGTATTCTGTTCCCTGGGGACAGCCTTGAACCGAACCTCGTGAAAATCCTGTTGGGCATTCCAAACCGCTATAAACAAGGGATAAAATTCTTTTTCCTTGATTTTGTATTCTCCGCACAACTGCTTTACGATAAGCTCGGAATCCATGCAAACCATGATACCTGTCTTGCTCGATTTTAGAGAGCCAAGGAGCACCTTTGTTTTCTTGAGCGCGAAGATAACGGCCTCGTATTCGGCCTCATTGTTGGTTCGCCTACCGATCGATTCTCCGTATTCTTTTACCCCGCGAACACCCAGATCAATCACGACCCCAATGGCACTGGGGCCCGGATTCCCGCGCGAACCACCATCGGTATGAATAACAACTTCGGACATATGAAAAAATTTATACCTTCTGTTTTATGGTCTTGAACGGGAGGGGTTTATGAGAGGGCCACTGGAACGCAGCCGAACGCTCGTGCCCGCCACCTCCTAATTTATGGGCAATTTTCCCAACATCGACTTTTCCGTCTGAACGCAACGAAAAACGTATATACTTATTCTTGTCCACAAAGTAAAAAACAATACCCACATGAATACGTTTATCCAAACGAAGAAGATGGTTGCCCACTAAAGAATTAAAATAACGCGAACCGTTTACCGCAAAGGCAGTGTGCCCGCCCAACCGAACACGTTCGGCTTCGTCAGACATTCTTGCCACCAGTTCGTTCTGGTAACCGATGATGATCCTTCCTTTCCGTATATACCGATTCCTTGTGCCCGTATTTTCTATAATCCGGGCAATCGTATTCCAGTGCCTGAAATTAAATTTCCAGGATAAAGACACGAATAATTCACGGGTTCCGGGTATACGATACTTCCAAAGGTCAACATCCTCTACATGTTTCAGAATACGGGGAACTTTTTTGTTTTTATGAAAATATTTCCATGATAAAATACAGGCGGAATTCCTTAATGAATATATGCAACCTGGAGTTGATTTCACGACCGAAGCGACGGTGCCATGATGGTCTATCACCACGACCTGTTTTGCCTTTTTTGTGATAGATTCAAAAGGTGCTGGATTTGGACAAAAATCAAGAAAGTAAACGATCGAATCAGTAATGTCGATATTGCGCAGTGCAGATGACCTCATGGAGTGCTTTTCCGGGAAATAAAAAGCTTGGTTGCCGAACTTCTTCCATGCAGCCCATGCGGCCCCGAATCCGTCGGGATCATTATCGTAAAAAACGATCACCTTCCCTTTTACCTTTTTATCGCCTTTCATATTGTTTTTTCAAGGCCTCTATCCCGGGAAGTTTTATACCGGCCAGATAAGAAACCATAGCGCCACCGCCCGTACTGATGAAAAAATTTTTGACCTTTGGCTTTCGACGAAGCAACGGCTTCAATAGCTCCAAGGTGTCGCCACCGCCGATGACCTTAAAGGCTTTTGTATTGCCCAGTATGGCCTTAGCAACGGCGCGCGACCCGTTGGCAAAGGGTGCATGTTCGAAGCATCCGACCGGACCGTTCCAAAAAATCGTACCCGCTTTTTCAAGCAAACTGGAGAATGTTTTCGCTGTTTCCGGACCAATATCGACAATATAGCTGTTTGAGGATAAACTTCCCCGCGTAACCTTCCCCTTACCCGCTAATACCCTAGGGGAAACCACATAATCGTCGGGGATGATTAATGATTGATTGCGAAGCATGGCTTTTGCCTTAAAAATGAACTTTTTTTCCTGAAGCGATTTCCCTATCCTGTTTCCTTGCGCCGCAATAAACGTATTGGCAAGCGCCGTACCGACTAACACCGCATCAGCAATTCGCAAGAACCTCTTAATCAAAGGCAGCTTCGTGTATAGTTTCGCCCCGCCCATTAATACGGCGAATGGCCTGCGAGGGCTTGTGCTCAAATTATCCAAATGACGCAATTCATCCTGTAAAAGTAACCCCGCAAAACTCGGTACGAACTTGGTAATCGCTACGATTGATGCCTCTCGCCGATGAATCTCGCCAAAGGCATCGTTGACGAACACGTCCGTTAATTGAGCCAACTGTTTCGCAAACTTGGTACTGTTTTCGCGCTCTCCTTTATACCAACGGATATTTTCCAAAAGAGCTATGGCGTGATCCGGAAGCTTCTCAAGCGCATAACGAACCGACTCCACGGACCCTTCGAGAAAATAAACATTACGGCCCAAGAGCCTACTCAAATGTTTTGCAACTGGCTCTAAAGTTTCGGTATAATCATTCGGACACTCGAAGCTCCCCCGATGGCTTACCAAAAGCGTATATCGCGCACGAGGGGAAATCTCCTTGATGGTTGAAAGCGCCCTGCGAATACGGAAATCATCGATAATTTTGTCTGCCACGATATCGACGTTTAGATCAGCCCGAATAATCGTCCGTTTTCCTTGAAAATAAGAACGCTCCGGCAAAAGACGCATACTTTTGTGTTTCATATCCAACCCGAAAGGTTTATTTGATTTCAAATGTCAGGGTGACGTACGAAGTCAATTCGCCGGATCCCGGCTCGATTGGCGCAGGAGCTCCCCCTCCCTCAATCCCTTCCTTCATAGCATAGGAGCGCATCGTATCCGAAGCCCACGCAGGAGTGTCTTGAACGTTTGTCAGGCGCAATACCCGGAATTTAAATTCCTTCCGCAGGCCCTCAAACCGCACTTTCGCGTCGCTAATAGCCTTTGATTTTGCTTGTGTCTCGAGTTCTATTTTTGCTTCATCGCTCAAAGAAAACTGGATACTCTCAATACTGTTTGCGCCCGCATCGGTAAGACCGCCGATAATACTCCCGACCTTACTTAAATCCTTACGTATCTTACAGACAATACTCTGATGCAAGGTGTAACCGATTATTTTTGCGGTATCGGCTCCTCTGTCGGTATACGCGTATTCGGGATACAGATTATATGTCGTCGTTTGTATGTCTTCCGAAGCAATACCCGATTGCTTCAGGTAGGCAATCACGCCCTGCATATTTTTGTTATTCTCGTCCTGTACTTGAACAGGATCCGTGCCTTTAGCAATAACCGCAATGCCCATGATGGCAATATCGGGGGTATACTGAACCTTCTCTGTCCCGGAAACCATGATGCTTGCCGGTTGGCCAACCCAGACCGCCTGGTGATTGGCTAAGCGGACGGCCACCACGATTCCCGTAATCGTCATTACGCATAAGAACAACGAAAGTAAAACAAAAAGTGTTTTCTTGAAAAGCGCTTCCATAGACGTATTAAGAGTTATTTTCTATAGCCCGTATTATACCAGATACCTGATCGGGTTTCAGTGATGCGGCACCGACGAGAAAACCGTTAATGTCGTCGAATCCGAGAAATTTCGAAACGGTTTTGGCGTTAACCGACCCTCCGTACAGAACCCGCGAATCAGGAAACCGGAACTCTTTTACAAGCAACTCTTTCAGGTATGAAACCATGCGCGCGGCATGGACCGGATCGTCGGTTTTACCATGGCTCACGGCGCTGATTGCCCAGATCGGTTCGTACACGAACACAATCTCCTTTATATCGGCCGACGACAGTAAAGACAGGGATTCGTGCAATTGTTTCCTGATGCACTGCTTCGTCCTGATTATTCCCTGTTTATGACTAAATGCATCATCACCAAGACACAGCAATGGCTGCAATCCTGTACGAACCGCTGTTTTTAATTTCTTCGCAATCTGAAGATTTGTTTCATTGCCATGAATTCTTTTTTCGGAATGTCCGATTATGACCCATGAAATACCCGCTTGCTTAAGGCTACGCGGAGAAATCTGCCCGGTGTAGGGACCTCTTGCCTGCCAAAAACAGTCCTGAGCCCCCTTCGTTATCTTCGCAGCATGACCCCAAAAATCATAGGAAAAAACATACTCGAACGGCGGGAAAACGACAACCCTGCTGTTCTTGGATTTTAAACCGGCGTGATTGGCGACATTAAGAAGTGCACGGGCTTGCTTCAGGGAGCCCGGGTTCATTTTCCAATTGAAGGCAATAATTTTTTTGTGATTCATATGGTTATTTATAAATTTATGAACGTTTCACGTACCACCCGCGCATTTTGTTAAGCCGAATAATAACTAACTCCGCAATCGTTCTTCCCAGATGAACAACCTTTACCCTTGAATTGGAGTTGTTCTCCCAGGTAATCGGAATTTCCGCGACAGAAATTCGATTTTGCGCCGCGATAACCAAAAGCTCGACATCGAATATCCAGCGCGACGTACGCTGAAGCGGAAATATGGTTTCCCGCGCTTGGCGCGAAAACGCCTTAAACCCCACTTGCGTATCCTCAAAGGGTAACCCGGTTGCCACCCTGATAAAGACATTCATCATACGTCCCGAAAGCTCACGGAACTTTGGTTGATGAACCGCAATGTATGCCCCAGGGATTTTCCGCGACCCCATGATAACCCCGTACCCTTGCGTATATTTTTCAAGCACCTTCCCAAGTTCCGAAATTTTAGTCGAACCATCCGCATCCATAAATAGTGCCAGGTCACCGGTCGCATGCAACATGCCGTTACGCACCGCGTACCCTTTACCGGTGTTTATTCCATTATCGAGCATGCGTAGCATCGGGTACCTGCCCAAAAGACTCTCCACAACTCCCGCCGTCCCGTCTTGCGATCCGTCGTTCACCACGACCACTTCGTACGGAAATCCGTTGGCGTCACAATACGCGCATACCGATTCTATAGTGCTTTGAATTGTCTTTTCCTCGTTAAAAACCGGAATAATAACGGAAATAGACGGTTTTCGATTCTCGTTCATAGGCTATTTTCCTAAATCTTTATGATATTTTAACAGGTAATCGCTTAAAATGATCTGGGCCGCTACGGAATCGTCTTTCCCGCTGTTCCCGGTCATTTTCTTGCTTAGGTCGGTACTCATCACTTCGTTGACAAAAACAACCCCCACTCCTGTAGTTTCTTCCAAGTTTGTTCCGAAATCCCTGATTTCCGAACAGATTTCCGTTTCTTCAAATTTGAAACTTAGCGGAAGACCGATGATAATACGTTCGATTGCGCGCTCGTGTATAAAATTACTCAAATCGGAGATTACGGTTCGAATATTAAGATTTGAAATGATTCCAAGAGGGAGGACCACATCGTTGGTGCTATCGGCGTACGCAACACCAATGCGCTTTTTACCGTAATCCAAGGCGATAAAACGCATATTATTAAGTCACCACCAATGGTTTTTTCCCGGTAATCACCACGGTATGCTCGAAATGAGCGGCAATAGACCTGTCTGCGGTAGCGAAACTCCCGTCGGAATTTTCAATGATTTTCCCCGACCCCATGCACACCATTGGCTCCAACGCTAAAACCATTCCTGGTTCCAGTTTCATACCTTCTCCGCGTCTGCCACGGTTTGGCACTGCCGGATCCTCGTGCACCCCATAGCCGACGCCATGGCCAACCAACTCTTCGCATACGGAAAATCCCTGTGCCTCGACATACGACTGAACTGCATACCCGATGTCTCCCAACGCATTCCCCTGTACACACACTTTTATGGCGCGGTTCAATGCTTCACGGGTAACCCGTATCAACTTCCCTACGGCACGCGGAACTTTCCCGATTGCCACGGTGGTCGCAGCATCAACAAACCTCCCTTTATAAATCAACCCCCCGTCAATAGTAACGATATCGCCGTTGCGCAAGACAAGATCCTGTGTCGGAACACCGTGTACGATAACGTCATTGACCGAAACGCAAAGCGCCCCGGGGAAAGGGTCGCTATGGCGCATGGAGCGATATCCAAGAAATGACGGTTTCACTCCCTGCTCTTTCATAATTGAACGCGCTATTTCATCAAGCTCGCGTGCGGTGGCTCCTGGTTTGATCTTTTTGGAAGTCATGCGTAAAACACGGGATAAAATTTTTCCGCCGATTCGCAACAACTCTATATCTTTTTCCGTTTTCAAAGAAATCATAACTGATCTAAATAAACCGATTCTTTTTCAGTTTTCCCCACAGCTCATGGGATACTTTTTCCGCAGGCTGATCTCCGTTAATGGAGATCAGGCGATTATCTTTCCGGTAATGACGGATCGACGGCATAACGTTCCGCTTGAAGAATTCCATCCGTTCCCGGATTGCCTTTGGGGTATCGTCCGGTCTCCGGGTTACTCTGCCTCCACACACGGGACACTTCGTAATATTATTTTCAAGGAGACGATAAGGAATCGGATTGGAGCATTTTTCGCAAACCACTCGCTTCAAAAGACGGCGCACAACCTCTTTGCGGGAAACCTCGATGTAGACGGCGATCGGCTCCGTGTCGAAGATGAAACGGATGGCTTGATCCATCATTTTGGCTTCTATAAGTTTCCGCGGAGAACCTTCAAAAACAATCCCTGACCAACGATTTCCCTGAGAAAACACTTTCAGTAATTCCTTTGTCCACAAATACGCCACAAACGAATAGGGCACCAATTCCCCCTGGTTCAGGGTATCTTTCACCCTTTTCCCCAAACTGTTCTTCTCGCGGGAAAGTTCCCGGAGCAAAGCACCGGTTTCGATATGGCGCAACCCCTTTACTTTCTTTTGCAGCATTTCCACCTGCGTCCCCTTTCCCGACCCTGAACGGCCAAGAACCACAAAAATCCTGAAATTTTTTCTCGTCATATAACTCCATTTTAGCACAGGCTGAAGTTTGATATAATACCCCTATGAGCAAACAGAAACTCCAAATCTCCTTAAATAATGACCTTGGAACAGTACAGTCGATTATCGGATCCCTCCCTGCAGATAAACGAATCATCTTGGAGGCGGGAACCTCATTTATCAAACGCTATGGCAGCCGCGGTATCTCGCTCATAAAACAAACCTGGAAACAGAAAGTCGGATCGGTCGCCTATGTCGTCGCTGATTTGAAATGCATGGATCGCGGAGGACAAGAGATCTTTATAGCCAAAAATGCGGGGGCCGACGCGGCCACGGTTCTGGGAACCGCTCCTGTAGAGACTCTGAATGAGTTCATAGAAAAGAGTGCCGAACTCGGTATAGACGCCATCGTGGACATGCTCAACGTGACGTTCCCGTTTGAAATTTTAGGATCACTTAAAACCATACCGCCGTATGTAATGCTGCATCTGGGAGTGGAAGAGCGGCTCCATACTGAAAAACAAATTCCCTATCAGGATTGTGGTCGTATCAAAGGAAGTTATACAACTACAATTGCGATTGCGGGAGGAGAAACGCCCCGTGACGTCCGCCGGGTATTTTTTAACGGCGGAGACATAGCGGTTATTTGGGAAGCAATTAACACCAATCCTCGCGAAACAACTGTATTGGCAAATCAGTTTTTAAGTACTCTTAAGATATAATATGGCGCAATACCATAAAACATTCGAGGCATTTTCGGAAAAACTCAGGGCACACACCCGGTATCTGCACATCGCCCTGAATAACACGATGGATGAGGCTTTGCGCATCACAGGCCAAATCCCGCCTTCGGATCGGATCCTGCTCGAAGCGGGAACTCCCCTCATTAAACAATTCGGTATCGATGCGGTGCGCGCGCTTAAAATCCGGCGTCCGGATCTGTATGTCATAGCGGATATCAAATGCGCCGATCTTTCGGAAAAAGAGATTAATCTCGCCCAGGCCGCAGGTGCGGATGCGGTAACCGCGGTAGGAACCGCACCGACAGCGACGCTCAATGCCTTTATCTCACTCTCTGCACAGTACCGTATGGATTCCTTGATAGATATGATGAATATCAAGGATCCGCTTACGGTTCTGCGCGAACTCCCTACTCAACCCACTATTGTCATGCTCCATCGCGGGGTGGATGAAACACAAAACAACAAGGAAAAACAGATACCTTTCTATCAAATTAAACAAATCAAAGGAAATTACAGCTCTGTTTTTATCGATATCGGTGGCGGAGACGAATTTAAAGAAATCCAATCGGCAATCTTTAACGATGCCGACATTGTCATGGTATGGAAAGCATTTTACCAAGGCGACAGCAATATCCCCAAGCTGACACAGAAATTTCTGGAACTCGTCCAATAAACAAAACAACCCCGACGTACGTCGGGGTTGTTTTGTTTATGCAACTTCTTCGGGAAAAATTATTCTTTTCCGGTGAATTTCTTGAAAGAATCAAGTATTTCAATCGGTAATACGAACAAAACTGTTTTCGAAGGATCGGGATTAACCGCCTCAACCGTCTTCAAGGTGCGCAACGACATACCGCCGGGGACGGAACTTAAGTTCATCGCAGCTGCCTTAAGGTTTTCGGATGCGGAAAGTTCACCCTGCGCGGTAATAATAACGGCACGGCGTTCACGCTCGGCCTCTGCTTGCTTTGCCATGGCGCGCTTCATGTCCGCAGGAAGTTCGATATCCTGCATTTTCACGTCGGTAACATCAATACCCCAACCAGTGGTAGCGACATCAACCGCGTTGCGGATCTCTTGCGCTATCTTATCGCGCTCGGAAAGCAAAGTGTCAAGCTCGAATCCACCCACGACATCACGAAGCGCCGATTGCGCATAATTCGAGGTTGCACGGACATAGTTTTCGACTTCAAGAATCGCTTTCGAAGGATCAATCACTTTGAAATACACCACGGCATTAATCCCGACAGTGACGTTATCTTTGGTGATGACTTCCTGCTGCGGGATGTCAACGGTTTTGATACGAATATCCACTTTGAGCATCCGCTGGATCTCTAAAAGAGAAAAAATCCAAGTAAGACCGGGGTTGGTGATCCGCGAAAACTTACCCAAAGTGAGAACGATACCCCGCTCGTACTGGTCTACCACCCGGATACCGGAAATCACGATAAACCCGACGGCACCAAGAATAATCCATACTAATGTCATATGACAATATGAAAATTAATTACCTATTATAGTAATAGTATAAAAACCTCTCAACCTAATGTCAAATAAAGCGAATCAGAATGTGTCGTATTCGCGCATGACCAGCTGAGCTCTTAATTGACGGATTGTTTCAAGGGCTACCGAAACAACGATCAAAAGCGAGGTGCCGCCAAGACTCAAGCTGGTAACCCCAGTAATACCTTGAACCGCCAATGGAAGCACCGCAATTGCGGCCAAGAACAGGGCTCCAAGAAAAGTAATGCGATACAGTGTTTTACTCAAAAACTGCGCGGTTGTATCCCCGGGCCTAATACCAGGAATAAATCCTCCTTGTTTCTGAAGGTTATTGGCCAACTCATGGGGCTCGAATGTAATCACTGTATAAAAATAGGTAAAAGCGAACACCAGCACGAAGTATGAAAGCCCGTATACCAACTGGTTGTTGGTGATATTTTGAATTTGAATGGCAATATTGAGAAGAGCCGGGTTTTTCGAGGCGCCGAAAATCTGCCCTATCATACTCGGAAGCATGAGCAATGAAAGCGCAAAAATAATCGGGATAACACCTGCCTGGTTAACCTTGAGCGGCAGATAGCTGCTCGCTCCACCATACACCTTCATACCGCGAACACGTTTGGCGTAATTAACGGGGATGCGGCGTTCCGATTCGTTAATGACAACAACTCCCGCCAAGGTAATCAGAGCAATCCCCAAAAATACCAGATACATGGGAATTTTTGAAGGATCGAATGTTGCAATATTGTTACGAAGCGCTAAAGGAATCTCGGTGACAATACCGGCAAAAATAAGAAGTGAGATACCGTTACCGATTTTTTGTTCACTGATAAGTTCTCCTATCCACATCAAAAACATGGATCCGGCGGTAACCAAAGTAATGTGCCGAATCGTATCCAATGGGCCAAGGGCTCCGATAATACCGTTGGCGCGCAAAAGATTCAGAAGTCCGAACGCTTGGAGCAACCCCAGAGCCACGGTAAGATAACGGGCGTATTGATTGAATTTCGCGCGACCAGCCTCTCCTTCCTCGTAATACAACTGCTTGAACGACGGGAAAATCATGGTTAACAACTGAAGGATAATCGTGGCATTAATGTAGGGCCCCACGCCCAACATGGCAAGAGAAAAATTAGCCAATGCACCTCCGGAAAATATGTTCACCAGTCCTAAGTATTGATTTTGTTCGAAAAACAAACGCAACTGCTCCTGATTTGCCCCGGGAATCGGTAATGACGCGAATAAACGAAATACTAAAAGGAGTCCTATGGTTATAAGAACCTTTTTTCGCAAATCCCTATCTCGCACCAATGTTCTGATGACACCAAAACCAGCCATATTATTCTTATGTTAGATTAACACGTACCGCCTGCCCGCTCAATCTTCTCCCGGACGGATTTCGAGACATCACACCCTTTTAAAATAAGGCGCTTGGTAACCTCTCCTTGGCTCAAGATTTTGATCAACGGCATACGTGAAAAGCGACGGGTAATGACTTTCTTTGCCATCAATGTCTTGGGGGACACTATTTCCCCTTCGGTATAGGCACGATTAATGACCGCGATATTTATGACGACAAGATTACGCCCGCGGTTTTTGGAACGACGGTCAAACCCCGTTCCTCTTTTCTGCGGTATCCTTAAAAGAGCCTCTCTCTCTTGGGATTTGATATTTCGGCCGGCGCGCGCGCGCTGACCCTTTTGCCCCCGACCGGAGTAAGTACCACGCTTTCCACCACGGCCGATACGCCGTTTTTTCCTGTTCGGATGGGTCGTCTCTATTTCATGCATGAGTGTCATGATGTTTTATACTTTAGGTGTGGATTCTTTAAGCGCACGCAACTTCTCCAAAGCCTTCATGGTTGCCATAGCATTAGTAAGTTTATTAGGGGTTCTCCCGAGTAGTTTCGCGGTTACGTCTTTAACTCCCGCAAACGACAAAACAATACGGGCCGCACCACCGGCAATAAGCCCATGACCTTTCCGCGCGGGTTTTAGAATGATTTGTGCGCTCGAATGCTTGGCTATGATCTCATGAGGGATGGTGTCGCCCACCAACGGAACCTTGATCATATGTTTCCTCGCCTGAAAGAGTGACTTCGCGATAGCTTGCTGGACATCTTTACCTTTCGCCACCCCGATACCCACGGTTCCGGCGTGATCGCCGATGACCATGACGACACGGAAACTCATCCGCTTACCGCCCGCGACCACACGGGTAACCCGCCTTGTTTCAAGAAGTTTCTGGTCGAACCGGTCGTCTTTCGTCCGTGAAACCGTCACTCGTTGTCTTCGTTCCATACTCGATAATTAGAATATTAATCCTCCTTCGCGAGCGCCTTCCGCAAATTTACGAATACGACCCTGATAAACAAATCCGCCGCGATCAAATACCACCTTGGAAATTCCTTTTGATTTTGCCCGTTCGCCGATATATTTCCCCAACAGGTACGCACTTTCCTGTTTTGTTCCTTTCAACATCTCGCGAACTTCCTTTGAAACATCGGTGCCGGAGACAATGGTTTTGGCTGCAACATCGTCGATGATTTGTGCCCAAAAATGAGCCCTGGACTTGAAAACACAGAGCCGAGGACGATTCGCCGTACCCGAAATCTTCTGACGCACCCGGTGATGGCGTACGATACGCCGTGACCGACTGCTTGTTTTTTGTTTCATTCGCTCCTGTGCCATAGTAATAATGATTACGCAGTCGCTCCGGCGAGCTTCTTACCCGCCTTCTTTTTGATTATTTCTCCTTTATAGCGGATTCCGGTTCCCTTATACGGTTCAACCTTCCGAATCTTCCTGATAGAGGCCGCAAAACTACCCACCTGCTCTTTTCTTATCCCAAAAATAGCGATTTGATTTTTCTCTACTTTCGCGGTTAACCCCTCGGGAATCTTTACACGTACCGGGTGAGAAAACCCAAGTACCATAACCAACTCCGCCCCCTGGATCTCGGCCTTATATCCAATCCCCTCGAATTCAAGAACTTTTTCAAATGGCTTATTCACTCCCTGAATCATATTCGCGATCACCGCGGTATTCGTTCCCCACAAGGAACGGGACCGTTTATCGAGTCGCTCGGGCGGCACAATTTGAACCGTATTGGCGTCCTTGTCTTGAATAACCGAAAAACCGTGCAAAGCTAGTTTCGTGACAATTTCGCCGTGTGGCCCGCGTGCCGTCACTTCGTCACCGGCGCAAATGAGTTCGGTTTTCGGTGGAAGGGATAATATTTTTTTTCCTATCTTTGACATATTGATTATGAAACAGAGCAAATCAATTCTCCTCCCAATTTTTTCTTTTTCGCTTCGTGAGCCGCCATAATACCATCCGGCGTCGAAACAACAATCAGCACTCCTTGAGGCCAATGCAGTTCGCGGTATCCAGCGTACACTCGTTTCCCGGGCTTGGAGACACGTCGCACCGTATGAATAACCCCTAACCGATCGGCTCCATACTTCAACGTTACTTCAAGATATTTTTTATCTTTTTTACCTGCCCGTTCAACGCCGTCGACAAATCCATATTGCTCGAGGATTTTGCATACTGCGTAATTAATTTTCGAATAGACAACCTTGGCGGTCGGCTTGCGAACTGCCTGAGAATTCAAAACTGCGGTAAGTGCTTGTGCAATAGGATCGCTCATATCATGTATATTACCAACTTGATTTCTTCACTCCGGGGATAAGCCCTTGTGACGCTAATTCCCTGAAACAAATACGGCATATGTTGAAATCGCGCACGTATCCACGCCGTCTGCCGCAACGAAAACATCGCCGTACCAAACGGGTGCTGTATTTTGGTTTTTTTTGTGCTCGCGCAATAACTGATTTTTTGGCCATATTTCTTTTATTTCTTGTTTATTCGTGCCGGAGGGGAAATCCATGTGCCCGGTAAAGGGCGATCGCGTGATCGCGTTTTCGGGTGCTTGGTACTACCGTAATTTCAATACCATAAATTTTCCGGAACTCCTCTTGGGATAATTCGGGGAATACCACATGCTCTTTCATCCCGATATTCAAAATCCCCCTGGGGTCAACGATGGTCAACGGCAAACCGCGAAAATCACGCACCCGGGGAAATATCATTTTCACAAGCCGATCAATGAAATCGTACATCCGCTGTTTTCTTAAAGTAACACGCAACCCGACCACTTCCCCTTCGCGAAGTTTGAATCCCGCAATAGACTGTTTCGCCAATCGGGTCTCGGGCTTCTGACCGGTTATTAAGGTGATGCACTTTGTCGCCTCTGCCAATAATGATTCACGTTGCTGCTTATCGGCTCCCGAAAGGGTTTTCCCGATACCCATGTTGACGACGACTTTTTCCACACAGGGAACTTGGTGGATATTGGCGATACCCAGCTCTTTCTTCAATAATGCCTGTATATTATTCTGTTTTTTTTCTGGAGACGTCATATTAAAAATTAGAACCGAAGCTATACGAATGGAGCGTTACATTTCTTGCACACGCGTTTTTTCTTTCCTGCCTCCGTAACAAAACCGATGCGAGCCGGCTTTTTGCATCGAGGACACACCACCTGAAGCTTACTCACTGACACGGAACGGGCCACAGTGACGATTTCACCTTTCTCGCCTGACTTTCTCGGCTTACGATGCTTATGGGAAACGAAAAGACCTTCAAGCGTAACGCGTCTGGATTCGGGATAAATATGGGTGACCTTTGCCTGTTTACCACGCTCTACTCCTGACAAAACCTGGACCATATCCCCTTTCTTCAATTTTCTTACAATTGCTGACATGGCGTATTTATAATGTTTCCGGGGACAAAGAAATAATTTTATCGTATCCGAGCTCTTTCAACTCTCGCGCAATCGGCCCGAAGATTCTACCGCCCTTAGGTTCTTTACCTTTATCAAGTATCACCACCGCATTATCGTCAAACCTGATATACGAACCGTCGCTCCTGCGCAACGGCTTGCGCTGTCGCACAAGCACCGCCTTTACTTTGTCATGTTTTTTAACCGCCTTCCGTGGTTCCGCCACCTTTACCGCAACCATCATAATATCCCCGATCTCGGCGTAACGCTTGGCAGACCCTCCATACACGCGAAAACACTGCACCAGACGGGCGCCGCTGTTATCGGCAACTTTCAACATGCTTCGCAACTGTACCATAATATTTTATGCCCTAGCTTTACCGGTTACACGCCATCTCTTGTCGTGGGACAAGGGACGGCATTCTTCGATACTGACGCGGTCACCAACCTGATATGTTTTTGACCCCGTATCCGCCTTTAGACGCTTGTTAACGTGCCTGCGCTTACGGTATAAGGGATGCATCACAACACGCTCAATAGAAACCACAACGGTTTTCGCCATTTTGTTCGAAACCACCTGTCCTATGAGGCTCCTCTTTTTATTCTGTTTTAGTTTCGCTTGATCCATGTTTTTCTTGTAATACTGTAAGAACCCGGGCAATATCCTGTTTAGTTTGCCGGATTACATGAGTACTTTGTAATTTAGCTAATTTTAGGTCAAAACGCAAGCTTCGCAGCTTTATCGTCAGTTGAGCGTGAGCATCCTTAAGCTCTTTTTCGGTTTTCTGTTTAATATCGCGTATCTTCATAAAATAATTGACAACTTATTCTTCTTTGGTAACAACCCTGCTCTTGATCGGAAGTTTATATCCCGCAGCGGTTAATGCCTCTTTGGCGGATGCGGCACTGATCCCCCCCATTTCAAAAAGAATCCGTCCCGGCTTTACGGCAAACACATAATGGTCAACGGCACCCTTTCCCCCTCCCATGGTCACCTCGGGAGGTTTCTTGGTGACCGGCTTATCGGTAAAAATGCGAATCCACACACGCCCTCCTTTTTTCGTGTAACGTGTCAAAACACGTCTCACCGCCTCGATTTGATTCCCGGTCATCCATGATGCTTCAAGCGCCTGGATACCATGCGAACCGAA
>LCLB01000002.1 GCA_001001795.1 Parcubacteria group bacterium GW2011_GWF1_45_5 | reverse complement strand
TCCTTGTTCCCCGCCATATACTTTTCTTTATTATACCAGAGAAAAGCTTGGATTATGAGCGTCCGTAGCGGTCATTTCTTGACTGACCATACGGTTGCCTGTTGTATGGGGGTGGGCGACGTTCGTTTTGGGGTTGGCCTTGTTTGCGTTCCGGAAGGTCCGGGTTGTCGGTTCCCAAAAGAGTTAACCTCATCTTTCCGTCAAGGAGAACTTCGGTTATTTTTACCGAAAGTTTTTGCCCGATCTTAAAGAGTTGTTCGGGGGTCTGAACTCCATAAGGTGTGATTTCGGAAATATGAAGCAAGGCGTCTTTGTTGGGACTTAACGCGATAAGCGCCCCGAACTCTATGAATCTTGCTACAGTTCCTTCAATCATCTCTCCTGCTTTGAATTCTTTAGTGATGGAGAGAATAGTGTCTTGGGCCTTTTGAACACCTGCGGCATCGGTTCCTGAAATGAAGATAGTGCCGTCGTCCTGTATGTCGATAAGAGTGTTGGTATCACGGATAATGCCCTGAACGGTTTTACCTCCTCCGCCGATAACCTCACCGATTTTTTCTACAGGGACGTGAATCGTGACAATCCGCGGGGCATACGGGGACAGGGTTTCGTTTGATTTTGGCTGGACCCGTTCCATAACCTGAATAACCGTGAGGCGTGCCGTACGGGCTTTGTCCAAAATTTCTTTGAGCAAATCCGTAGTGATGCCGGTGATTTTCACATCCATTTGCACAGCGGTGATGCCGTCCCTGGTTCCCGCAACTTTGCAGTCCATGTCTCCATAATGATCTTCGGGTCCCTGAATATCGGTTAAGACCACTGACTCACCATTTTCATTACTCATTAACCCCATTGCCATACCGGCAACGTGTTTTGACAGCGGTACCCCGGCATCCATTAAAGCCAAAGAGGTTCCGCACGTTGCTGCCATAGAACTGGAGCCGTTTGAAGAAAGGATTTCGGTTACGGCCCGTATCGTGTAAGGGAATATTTCTTGTTTCGGGAGTAAAGGCAAAATAGCGCGTTCGGCAAGGGCGCCATGACCGATTTCCCGCCTGCCCGGTCCCCTGAAAGGTCCGGTTTCACCGACAGAGTATGGAGGAAAATTATAATGGTGCATGAATCGTTTTTCACCGGTTGTTTCCATGCCCTGCATGACCAATGTTTCCCCGGGCGCCCCCAACGTGATAACCGAGAGTGCGTGTGTCTCACCGCGCATGAAAATCGCGGAACCATGGGTACGTGGCAAAACTTTCACCATAGCTTCGAGGTTACGTATTTCATCAATACCTCTTCCGTCGGGACGTTGCCGTTCGGTAATCGCTTTCTGGTGGACCAACGCATCTATGGCCCGATCAAGGAGTTGTTTGGCAATTTCTGTTTGTTCTGTTTTTTCGTGTTCTTCGAGAAAAGCGATGAATCGAGAATTAAGCAACGCGAAATTTTCTTTTGCATTTGATTTAGCGTTGAAAATAAACTGTTCTCCGTATTGGCCCACAAACTGTTCAACCAGGGCAGAAAGCTCCGTATCTGTTTCTTGGATGGTTATGGCAACGGTGGTGCTGGGGATTTCTTTGAGTACTTCTTTTTGCCACGCTACGAGTTCTTTAATTTGTTCGTGAGCTTGCGTGCCAAGTTCGTATATTTCTTGTTCTTGAGCTTCCGACCCGGCAACCTCGATCATATTTATGGTACTGTTGGTTCCGGCAAAAAATGCATCGCAATATATTTGATCGCGATCTTTGTACGATGGTTGGAGTATAATGGGGGTTTCGGGAGATTTTTTCGCAACACGTACTCCAGCAATCGGTCCTTTAAAAGGAACTCCGGATGCCTGGATCACCAACGAGGC
This sequence comes from Parcubacteria group bacterium GW2011_GWF1_45_5, assembly GCA_001001795.1. Classification (GTDB taxonomy): domain Bacteria; phylum Patescibacteriota; class Minisyncoccia; order UBA6257; family Brennerbacteraceae; genus GWF1-45-5. Next base: position 31,492 of record LCLB01000002.1, on the reverse strand, counting down.
GCCCAGAAGTGCGATGAGCTCCGGATCGTTTTCTTCGTCAATGGAAAGAACGGTGATAACGACCTGGACGTCCCGGCGGAGTTGTTTGTCGAAAAGAGGCCGGATGCTGCGGTCAATGAGCCGGCCGGTCAAAATCGCGGTTTCGGTCGGTCTTGTTTCACGACGCACGAAACGGGATCCGTAGATCTTTCCCGCGGCATAGTATTTTTCTTCGTATTCAACCGAAAGGGGTACAAAATCGATGCCGACACGGTCAGTCGCTCCGATAACAATCGTTACCAGCGCAACGGTTTCTCCGTATCGGATCAGGCATGACGCATCCGCTTGTTGTGCGAGCGGAGAAAATTCTACGATGAGTTCTTTTCCCGCGAACTCTTTGCGGAATACTTTCTTTTCCATAGGTTTATATTGTAGAAGCAATCACAGGAACACGGGCTCTACATTTTACCTTACAGGGTAAAACCAGTATGCTTATGATCACTTCTTGTTTATTTTATTTACTTTTTAGCAAAAAAACTTTTGGTTGGGATCCGAGATCTATGAAGTCATCCACAGCCTCTTTTAATTTTCCCGAGGCGCTCTTGGAAAATCCCAGGACTTCTACTTGCTTGCCGTGTCCCTGCAGGTATTCCACCAGCGGAATAAAGTCGCCGTCGCCGGTGACGAGCACGATGGTGTCGACGCTTTCGGAAAGGCGGATTGCGTCAACCGCCAGGCCCACATCCCAGTCGGCTTTTTTCATTCCGCTGGAATATACCTGAAGATCTTTCATACGCAGGTCAACCCCCATATTTTCCAGGGCGTCGAAAAACGCGGTTTCGCCGGTCGGAATGACGCGCTCGTGTTCGTTCACCTCTTTTGTTTCCGAACGGACGACATAGGCGAAAATCCTGATCAACTGGCGCCCTGCGAGAGCCCTTCTGATAATTGCTTCGAAGTTTACCCGCGAGTGGAACAGGTTTTTTGCCGAATGGTATAGATTTTGAACGTCAATAAAAATAGCAACCCGTTGCGCTTTGTGCTTAATAGTGGTCATAGGAGAATTAATCCAATCCGAGTGATTTAGCTAACTTTTGGTATCGTTTTGGGGCATTGGCCTTAAGCCAGTTCATTAATCTCTTGCGTCGGATAATCATGCGCAATAATCCTTTGCGTGAGCTGGAATCTTTTTGGTGCGATTTAAGGTGCTGTGAAACCTCGGTGATCCGTTCTGAAAGAAGGGAGATCTGGACTTCCGGAGATCCGGTGTCGGTTTCATGAACTTTATGAAACCCGATAATCTTTGATTTTTTCTTTGTTTTCAGCATTAAGGCATTGTATCACGAGTTTACTTGAGCGGCAAGTTAGGAAACTTCCGTAGTTCCATCTTGTGTTTCCGGTGGTTCGTTTGGTTCCGTGGATTCCGTTGGTGGTGTTGATTGCGCTCCTTCTATACTTTCATCCGGTTTCGTGATTGAACGGATCTCGATATGCCAACCGGTGAGTTTGGCGGCAAGCCGGACATTTTGACCGCCTTTGCCGATTGCCAAAGAGAGTTGATCGGCGGCGACCAGGACCCGGACCTCTTTGGTTGCTTTCATTTCAACTTCTTCAACCTTTGCGGGAGCCAGGGCATGGGAGATGAAGGCTATGGGATCGTCCGACCAAAGGATAATATCGATTTTTTCCTCTTCCCCCAATTCATTGGTGACGGTGGTGACTCGGGTGCCTTTCTGGCCGACACATGCTCCGATAGGATCAATTGAACCGGTGTTTGAGCTAACCGCTATTTTTGTGCGCGAGCCGGCTTCACGGGCGATTGATTTAACTTCGACAATGCCATCGGAAATTTCCGGGACTTCATTGGCGAATAATTTCCCGATGAATTTGGGGTGGGAACGTGAAAGCGCCACCATGAGTCCGCGGGGAGTTTGTTCAACCGAAACAATATAAAATTTCATCCGGTTGCCGACGAAGTACCGTTCGCCCGGAATGGTTTCATCGGGAAACATCATCCCGACAGTCTTCCCTAGATCAACATAAACGCTTCTGTTGTCCATGCGCTGGATAATACCGCTTACGATTTCTCCTTCTTTGCTTTTGAAGAAGTCGAAAATAGTTTCTTTTTCTATTTCATGAAGCTTTTGCAGAAGCACCTGTTTTGCGGTTTGGGCAGCGATGCGGCCAAAGTCCAGTTTCTGTTCCAAGGGAAATTCCAGTTCTTCCCCGGGGAAAATGTTGGGATTCAAGGCTATCGCCTCCTCGAACATAATATGGCGTTCCGGGCTGAAGACAACCTTTTTTGCGGCAGTAAGCTGATCTTTCGGCTCTTCTTCTCCTTCCGCTTCGATCATACTTTCGTCAACAACAGTTTTTACCAGGAAAAACAAAACATCGCCGGTTTCCGGATTGAACTTTGTCCGGATAACCTCGTTTTTTTCCCGGTACTCTTTTTTATACGCATGCGCGAATGCGGTTTCGATGATTTCCTGGACTCTGCTCTCCGGGATCTCCCGCTCTTCGGCGATTTGCCGTATGGATGCGATAATGGTTTTTAAATCAAACATATATTTGTATTATAGAAATGTGATGTATCAACTAAAAGTTCCGCCTAGACGCGGAACTTTTACAGTGTAGCATGCGAGTTGTCCGTGTCAACCGATGGTTATGCCCCGAATATGCTTCTGATAATGAACACGACACCCTTGCTCAAAAGGACAACAACGAATCCGATTGCCGCGTAGATAATAATAGTGATTCCTTGTTGGAATTTTTCTGGTTTCCCCGAAGAAGTCATCATGACAAAGGCCGCGTAAAGAACTACGCCGGTGACGATCGGAAAGCTCATGGCGTAAACAAAATTGATGATCGCCTCGAGCAGCTCTTCAATGGTGCCGATCTTCGAAGGGTTTGGGAAAAGTCCGCTTGTACTCGCGGTAGTCGTCGCCTGGCATATCACCCCAGGTGACATGGCGATCAAAATTAGTCCGGTAATGGCAGTAATCGTTTTTAACTTGGACATTTTTTTTTATTACCTAATTAATAAAAACAGATAAGATTATATTACAAAGGACAGCAAATGAGGCCTATCCCGGTGCAGGATGCAGGAACCGGTTCGCTGATATTGGCCGGATCGTCAAAGCTGCAGAATTTATCCGTTAACGATAACGCCGGAGATTTACACACCATATGGATATTGAGGGGGTCGCGGAAATCAATACACCACAGGTGATTGGGTATCAGTGGTGGCATAAGTGGCCCAACGCAATGGTAGTCAAGGTATGTGCCGCTGCCACACGTGGCGGTTAGGAGGCACACCGGAGCGCTGGTGTCACATCCAAAAGGACAATCCATTGTTTTGACCCATGTTCCCTCATCGCACATGTACGCGGCATTACTTTCGCATTTGGCATCGCCGGCACTGCATTCGAGTGGGATACCGGCTCCCGGGGCGCACTCAATATTATTCCAGAATGTTGGTATGGATCCGGGTGCCGCGAACCAGTTGAGAATCGTATTTACGAAAATGAAGCTCGCCATGACAATGATAATTCCTATCACGACATTTTTTATGTTATCCAAAATCTTTTTTACGTTTCCGGGATTCCCTTGGCTCGAATAAAACAAAACTCCGTTATAAACCAAAATTCCCGTGGCGCCGATAAATACCAGTCCGATTATCCATTCGAATACTTTTTGAATGGTTTTTAAGAGTGCGCAGATGTCGCATGACCCGGGTTGAGGGATCGGGATGCTGGGGTCGCAAACCACGAGCCCTGCACCATGAGCAAAAACCGGCGTTAACGCAACTATGCTCAAAAGGAGCAAAAGGAAAAGGGAAAGATATTTGCGCATATGTTTCATTATACCCCCGCACTTTTTAAAGATCAAAAGTTTCATATCGGTCAGAATAAAGAGGTCGCGCGTATAATAATGTAGGCCTTTAAGTTTATAGTAAGTGAGAGGGTGTACCTTAAATAGCGTCAAACATTCTGTTTATCTGGGCGTTGAGGTATTGCATCGCGTTTTCAAGGGTAACGCGGCTGCGTACGATATTGTCGATTGTTTCATTAAATAGGGTTTTTATTCCCTCGGTATCGGGCTGAGGCCAGTTAAAGGCAGTGTAGGCCTGACGTGTGAAGACATCGAGAATAGGATCGTTGCGGAACTGCGAGATGATACTTTTTTTCGCGGGACTTACGTTGACCCGTTGGCTGTACCACTGTGCTTCCTGGGCGTCGGTTACGGCGGCAATCAGACTCCAGGCTTCGGTTTGGTTGCGTGATTGTTTGGAAACCGCGAGGCCCCAGTAATTCGAAAAATCTTTGCGCAATGTTGCCTTTTGCGGTTGGGGCATCAGGGCGATTTTGAAGGTGAAGTACGGGGCGACGCTGCGGATATAGGCGATATCTTTTGCATAAGCGAACACAAAAGCCACTTTGCCGCGGGCGAACTCATCGAGGGCGTTGGCCATACTGTTGTTCCAGGTGTAGACACCCGTTTGGTTATTCGAAAACTGGGTGTAGAAACTTAGAGCGTCTTTCGGATTGGTCCCGAGATCTGCGCGGAGGGTTTTGGCATTGATCATAGGTGATCCGGTTTGCATCATGAGAAGCATGGTAATATCCGCTGCATTCTCGATGTTGTTGCTCGTTCCCAGTGCCGCACCGCTATAAAGAATGTTTTTTCGGTCATCGAGTTTAGTGAGCTTGGGAACCATGGTGGTGAGTTCTTCCCATGTTTTCGGCGGAAACGGGATAGCAGCCTGGTCGAGAAGTGCGGGATTGTAAAGGAGTGCAAGCGAATCAATGAACAAGGGAAGAGCGATAACCTGATTGTTCGAAACAAAATCGTGGGTAATGGTGCTGGGATAGTTTTCTTCGATTGTTTTACTGGTAGCGATTGATTTCGGAGCAGCAACGATTTTTTGATAATGTTTCAAAAACCAGGTGTTGTGGAAATAAAATACATCCGGACCGCTTCCCGAAGCTAAGGCGTCGACCAGTTCGCGTTCGTATGTTTTTACATTTTTCTTGATATAGACGATTTTGTTTTTTGTTTCCTGCGTGTAGCGTTTGGTAAGGTTTTCCCAGATATTTTTATCATCGTCCACTCCCCAGACGGTAATAGTAAGGTTGCTGTTCGGTGCGGGTTTCAAACCTCTATACAAAAGGAATCCTCCGATTGCGATTACGAGAATTATTCCGCCGATGATAATTATTTGTTGTTTGGTGACCGGCATATATAGTGTGAGGATCGGTTATTTTTCGAAAACAATCGCATAATGGTACGGGTCGCATTCGAACTCTGTTTTCGCGTGTACGCCGCATTTTTCGGCCATGGCCTTCACTTGCGCGGATGCTACCGGGTAGTGGCCGCTGGCAATGATCATTTTTTCCGGATACCAATCGATAATAACAATATTACCCTTTGATTTTGCGATGCGCGTCGCTTCTTGGATAATTATTTCTTGCTGATCTGATTGAAACAGAATATTCGAGACGATCACCCAGTCGCAAGAATCATCAGGAAGCGTTGATCCGTTTGGCTTTTCAAGATTGGCGCGGATTGGTTTTACATTGAAGAGTTGTTGTTCACGCGCCTTTGTCGCGATGACCTCAAGGGATTCACTCAAGACATCGAGCGCGTACACGGTTCCTCCGGCTCCCACCCGTTTTGCGCATGACAGTGTTATAAAACCGGATCCTGCTCCGAAATCCGCAACGGTTTGGCCGGGCTGGATTTCTAATTTGCCGACTAGCTTTTCCGCATCGAATAATATCTGTTCCATACATATATTATATAGCGCAAATAAGTGTTTGCAATAAGAATCTGTTTTTAGAGAAGGTCAGATGCACACCTTATTATTGAGCTAAGATATTTTGATTATCGATTTACACGGAATTTTTTGTAATTCAGGCTTTTTTCAAATCTCCAATAGCTAACATGTGAGGATTGTTAGTGGGGTTCCGGTGTTCGCTTTTGTCTTACAATGATGCGATAGACCATTTTGTTTCTATAACTCTTTTTTGTTTCACCCTATTAGAAGCTGTATTACAGCTTCTAATAAGTTTCACGTGGAACATTTTATTGTGAAACCACGTAAAACGTGGCACGGCATGTTTTACAAAATGCGTGAAACAAGTGTTTCACAGAATTGTTATATTTTGAAATGTTTCACGTGGAACAAAAACCTGTGAAACATGTTTCACAGGTTTTTGTGAAACAAATATGTTTCACAAGGTCAGAAAATCTAAGATTTTTTATCTTTTTTATATAATTTTCGCCAATCAAATAGCCATTCATTTAAAGAGTCCCCAGGGCACTCTGTGGCTGACCCTGGGACTTCACGATGCCCGAGTACGTTCGGTATTTCTATTTTATACTTTGCCACGAGAATTCTGAGAACTGTGTTAAGGGAGGAGAGTTGTCTTTGGGTTGGGTCTTCTTTATCAAAATCGCCTGCCAGGCATACCCCGATACTTTTTTCGTTCATATTACTCGCCTTGGTATGGGTGCCGGCGGTCGATTCGTTCCTCCCCCGCCGTGTTTTACCGTCGTTTTCGATAAAGTAGTGATAGGCGATGTTGCCCATGCCCTGGTAGAGGTGGAATTTTTTGATTTTTTCAAAAGTAGTGGTATCCCTATTGGTAGCACTCTGATGGACAATAATATAGCGGATGTTTTCCTTAACAAGCTTCATGTCTTCAGTATAGCGGTGACAGACCGGTTTGACAAAGTTTTGTACCGAGCATACAATGGAAATGTTCACGAGCGCACAGTTGATCGGCTATTGAACGATAGTAAATAATGGTGCCCGTGGATCTGCGGAAATTGAGTGGGTTGTCAGGAATACCCGACTTTATCTTTTTATTGATTGTGATTCTATGATTTGTATTCTCATGTGCGTGTTGAGCGTAACGGGAATTTAGGAATACCCATTTTTTTTCGTGGATCAGGGCATATATCAAATATGTCTGTTTATACATTGGTTGCAGGTCTCATAGCTTTCGGTATTGGAGGAGGTATTGGTTATGTGATGCGGCGATACGTTGTCCAAAAAAAGATGGGGAGCATTGAGACAACGGTTCGCGAGAAAGTCGAGAAAGCCCAGGAAGAAGCAAAGCAGATGATCCTTGAGGCCAAGGATAAAGCGGTTTCTTTGCTTGCCTCGGCAGAAGAAAGTTTAAAAAAGGAAAAAGATCAGTTAAATCGGACTCAAGAACGGCTTTTGCAAAAAGAGGTCGGTCTTGATGACCGGGCGAAAAAACTCGAGGGCAAGGAAGAAAAATTACTGGAGCAGGCCGAGAAAATAAAAAACATAAAAATCGAACTTGAAGCCGCTCAGGAAAAAGAATTTGAACGGCTCGAAGAGTTGTCTCATTTATCACGCCAGCAGGCACAGGAAGAATTGTTTGAGCGCATGAAACAGGTGCATCATCAGGACCTTCTTGAATCGCTTCGAAAGCTTGAGAACGAACGGGCTGGAGAAATTGAAAGACGGGCATCCGATCTGGTGGCGACTGTCATTCAGCGGTACTCGCGTCCCATGGTTTCGGAGATCACCACCTCGATTATTACGTTGCCGAGTGAGGAAATAAAAGGGAGAATTATAGGGAAAGAAGGAAGGAATATTAAGCATTTCGAGAAATTGACGGGCGTTGAGGTAATGATTGACGAAACCCCGGATTCTATTATGCTGTCGTGCTTTGATCCGGTGCGCCGTGAAGTCGGGCGGGTTGCCCTGGAGCGTCTTATTCAAGACGGCAGAATCCAACCGGCACGTATCGAAGAACAAATTGAAGAAGCGAAGAAGATCGTGAGCCAGGCAATCAAGGAAGCGGGCGAGCACGCGGTTTATGAAGTCGGTATCATTGATTTCCCTCCGGAGATTATTCATCTTATCGGTCGTCTGAAATTCCGCACCAGTTACGGGCAAAATGTATTGAATCATTCCATGGAGGTCGCGACTATTGCGCGCATGCTTGCCGAAGAACTGGGGCTCGATGCCGATGTCGCCAAAAAGGCAGGACTTACTCATGATATCGGTAAAGCTGTTGACCATGAAATCGAGGGGGATCATATGGAATTGGGCATTAAAATCCTGCAAAAATACAAGGTGGACGAGCGGGTTATTATGGCGATGCGGTCCCATCACGAAGATTACCCGATTGCTATTCCGGAAGCCCATGTGGTTAATGCCGCTGATGCGATTTCCGGGGCTCGACCAGGGGCGCGCCGCGATGCCTTGGAAGAATATCTGAAACGGCTTGGCGACCTTGAGCGTATTGCCAATGAATTTCCGGGTGTTGAAAAGTCTTACGCGATTCAATCAGGACGAGAATTGCGTGTCTTCGTCACCCCGGGGCAGCTTGATGATTACAGTTCAGCGCAGCTCGCCCGCAATATCGCAACCCGTATTGGTCAGGAACTGAAGTTTCCTGGAGAAATCAGGGTAGTGGTTATCAGGGAAACCAGGGCCATAGAATACGCAAAATAGCCTTATTTTAAAGGGATTTTATCAATAGTGAAAAAATCTTGATTTCATGGGCTTTACAAGCGTATTTTTGGGATTTATACTGGTTACTATATAAAACGTCGGAAAAAATAAAAGTAAAATAATGTTTTCTATGAAAAAAACAGATCTTGCAAACAAGCTTGCAGAAAAATATCAGTTTTCCAAGAGACAAGGAACTGAGATGGTTGAAATGATTTTGGGCGACATCATGGAAACTGTGCGTAAGGGAGACGAGGTTTCGTTTTCCGGATTCGGAGTTTTCAAATTAGTAGATCGCAAAGAGCGCATGGGCATTAATCCAAAGACAGGAGAGCGCATCAAGATTGCTGCATCACGGAAGCTTAAGTTTCGTGTCGCAAAAGCATTCAAAGACCTCGTGAAATAAACAGTTTTACGGCATTAAACAAAAACCCGCATATAATGCGGGTTTTTGTTTATGGTATTTCTGCTTATTTTCCTGGTTCCGAGTGGTATTCGAGCATAAGCCGTTTCTCGGTGTTGTCGATTTCGGTAATCGTGAATGAATATTCTCGGTCAACGCTCAGGATTTGCTTAAGAGCATCCAAGTCGCCCTTAAATGTCGCCACGGGACAAATGCCATAAATACCCTGGTTAAAACTCACAAACGCACCAATAGGGTTTATTTTGATAACCTTCCCTGTGTACGAATTTTGTTTTTGGTATGTTTCACTAACCAGAGACCACGGATCAGGTTTGAGCGCCTTGAGCGACAGGAAAATACGATCATCTTTAATGTTGATGATTTGTGCTTTTATCCTCTCACCTACCTGTACGTACTTCGAAGGATCGTCAACCAACGCATAGTCGATTTCCGAGATATGAATGAGTCCTTCAAGAGCGAATTCTCCGCCGAACTTTACAAAGACACCGAAGTCGGCAAGCCCAGTGATTTCACCTTCAATAGTGTCCCCGATTTGATAGTGCGCCACTGCCTGCTGGATGGCTTCTTTTTGCGCTTCCCGTTCGGAGAATATGAGTTTTCCTTCTTTTTCGTCAAGATCAAGTATCCTGACCTTCATCTCTTTTCCTGTAAACTTGCGCAATTCTTCAAGGATCTTCGACTTATCGCCGCCGTCTACTCTAGGGTAATGTTCAAGAGAGAGTTGAGAAACAGGGAGGAATCCTTCGATGCCGTTGAGCTGGAGCAAGAGCCCACCATAGTTTACCCCCATGACCGCCATAGAAAGAGTTTCTTTCTTGTCCTTAAGGTCTCTCATGCGCTGCCAGGCGGCCTCTTTATCCGCTTCGGATAGAGAAAGCTCCCAGTAACTGTCTTCATTAAGGGATCCTATAATTTTTACCGATATTTCAGCACCAATTTTCAGTCCTTTGATGGTTCCCAGGGCGTTAAGGTATTCTCTGCCAAGAACTACCCCTGTCCCGAAAGAGCCCAGATCAATAAAGATGCGGCGTGCTTCCTTATGAAGGACTGCTCCTGTTAAAACATCGCCCACTTTGGCGATTTTTCGTTTGCTTAAATCTAAAAGTTGTTGCATAGGTTTAATTTTAATTGCCCACAAGCGCCTATGCTAGTCGAGTACAGAAAGAGTACTGGACGAGCAGGATATAAATCACTTGTAGGGTACAACACGAGTATAGCGAAAATCAGTAGAAAAATCAAACCTTTAATGCTCTTATAATATTCGTAAACACCTCGTCAGGCGTTCCGGTGCCGTCAATCCGTAAGAAATTATGTGTAAATAATTCATGTTTGCTTAGGAAATCGTACCCATCGCGCACTTTGTTATAAAAGTCCATCCCCATTGACTCAAATTTATCCCCCTTTTCGTCAAATGTCCGCTCCAAACCAATTTTAAGGGGAACATCCAGAAATATAATATGGGTTGGCAAAATATCACCAGTAGCTATCCGGTTGATGGCAAAAACAGTTTCAAAACCAATTTCCCTCCCATAAGCTTGATTGGTTAAAGAAGTCAAAACACTTCGATCAGAAACTACTATCCCCCCTCATCTAAAACCGGTTTAACCACTGTGCGGAGAGATTGCGCGCGGGATGCGGCGTAAAGGCATATTTCGCAGATCGGTTCCATGTTTTCTTCGAATGCAGTCCCTTGTACAATTGTTCTTATTGCGTCAGAAATCTTGGTGCCGCCCGGTTCCCGAGTCCAGATAATTTTCTTATCAAGGCACCTATCTTTCAAATACTCAAAAAGCCTTTTGGATTGCGTAGTTTTGCCCGTTCCGACAATTCCTTCAAAAACAATATACATACGTACATTATACTATAAATAGTGACGATTTTTAACGCGTTTTTAGTTCAATCCACTTGTCTTTACGGCGTTTATTCATTAAAATGGCGATAGCGCAGGCTAATCTTCATTGCTACCTATAGCGTTGCTGACGGGCCTGTCCGCCGAAGCTTCAGCGAAGGCGGGTATCGTATAATGGCATTACCTCAGCTTTCCAAGCTGATGACGGGGGTTCGATTCCCCCTACCCGCTCAAAGTTTATTAAATAGCATTTGTAGTATTTAAAAACGATTATGAAAATAGATTCTTTTGAAGAAATTTTTCGAGACGTAAAAAGGGTTTTAGTTGTTATGGCGCACCCTGACGATATGGAATTGATTTGCGGAGGAACTGTCGCACGCCTTATTGCAACGGGAAGGAAAGTTCGTTCTGTAGTTATGACCAACGGCGGTAAGGGGATGCAAAACAGGATCGATGTTACTGAAAATGATTTTGGTAAAATAAGGGTAGGTGAACAGATGGCGGCGGGGAAGGCATTAGGGATACCCGACGACGAGAACTTTAATTTGAATATTCCCGACGGGGAGCTCGAGCCGTCCATCGAGAATATAGAAAAGATTGCATTCTATATAAGGCAATTTAAGCCCGATATTGTCATATCCCAAAACCCCAAGGAAATACTAGTAAGGTTTTCAGACAGCTCAAGATGGGTTAACCATCGAGACCATCGGAATGCGGGCTTGGTTACTTGGGACGCAGTATATCCATATTCAAGAGACAGAGGATTCTTCCCGAAACATTTCGGGCGAGAGGGTTTGGCGCCGCATATTGTTAATTACATTTTATTTAGCGATGCATATTCCGACTCTAGCGTGAAATATTTTGACGTGACCAGTTTTATTGATAAAAGAAAAAACGCCCTATTGCAGTATAAAAGTTCTTTAAGCGAACAAGAAGTTAATGACTTAATGGATGAGATTAAAGACGGTGATGGGTATTTTGAACCATTAGGATACACAGATCAACTTTTCTGACAGTTTTTACGGTTTTATAGACCAAGATTCATCTACTTTTATCTTTCGAGCTTCAGCTTCACTGTAAGGAGTAATAAATACCAAGACTAATCCGTCCGGGTCTTTGACTACCATCTCTAAAGTCCCCCAATAATAATGTCGGGGGTAGACTGCTATGGGTATATGGTATCGGCGGCAGAGCCTTAAAATAGCTGAAATTTTATTTACGCTAATTGTCAAGGAAATTTTCGAGGTGGTGATTCTTTGCTTGAAAACATCGTGTTTCACGGCCCGGTGGCCGTCGGCAATTTCCAACTTGCATCCGCTGTGCTCGAAAATCGCGCCAGAATAATCTTCTTTAATTTTTTTTGTCGGGCCATACTCAAAAACTTTCTTAAACCCTAAAGATTTGTAAAATCTTTCAGATTTTCTGAAGTTTGAAACCTTTATGTGTGTACCGATGGTATTGATAGACATAAGTATATGTATATTTACCACAATGATACGATTAGTTGACTTATTGTCAACAATTATGATATACATATATCAGTATGAGAATATTCTATACCTGTTCTTATTACGGAAAAAACAGATATCAAAAGTATTATGATTTGGTTTTGCGGGCTATCCAACAGATCTGCGTGGAGGTCATTTCGCCGGAGCTGGGAAATTATTTATCGCTTTTGTCGAAGCAAGAAATAGCACAACTCGGCGATCAGAATAAAGTTCACAGAGAAGCAATCCGGCGGGGCATAGAGTGGGCCGACGCGGTTATTATCGAGATCAGCCATGAGGATTTCCAGCTTGGCCATGAAGCAACGATCGCAGTCCAGAGCAAGAAGCATGTATTGTGCGTTTCCGTCCACGAGAATATTGACAACAAAATCAACCTTCGTTATTTTCACGGCACAATGTACAACGAGCAGAACATTGAGGGTATTGTTGCTAAGTTTGTGGAAACCGCCCAGAAATCACTGTTAAGCGAAAGGTTTAACTTGTTTTTGTCACCGAGCCAAGTGCGATACCTTCGAGAATCTTCGCGTAAGTATGGCCTGAATCAGTCGGAATATTTGAGAAAATTAATTGATCAGGATAAAATCGGAGCTTAACTGATTAGTTTACCCGCGTAGGGAATTTTCCCCGTGTTGCATTAACAATATCTTTTCTTAATAAGGAGAGACTTTCTTTGTTGAAGCAAGGCGCCTATCTCGTTAATATTGCCGGAGAAACTGCGTGGGACACAGAATGGGTTATACAAATGGTGAAAGACGGACGAATTGCAGGTGCAGCGCTTGAGAGTACTAGTAGGAATTTGAATGATTTTCCTGGGAATTTACCAATATTGCCTCCGCTCGGCTGGCACACCAAAGAATCTCAACTTCGCACGTTTGAGATTTGGTATAACAATATTATTTCCTGCGTTTCGGGTGCGCCAAAGAACGTGGTAAGTTTGTGATTACTCCACGAACGGGCCCTTGAATTCAATCGTGCCATCGGGATGCAAGGTAGTCTGTGCGCCTATGGGAATAACCATTTGGTCCTTCGCTCCGTGGGCAGGATCTTCGTGGCCGAAATCATTAACTTTCAAAATATAGAGTGGATCGCGGTCTTCAGTGCGCTCTTCAATAACGTCACTGATCAGGTACTCGAACATGTGATCAGCCATGGATTCGTTGGTGAACGTGCGGTTAAGCTGCATCCAGCTTTTCCTGAAAGATTTTTCGTTCATAAGGCCCAACACCACTGCCTTGACGTGCATAAACACTCCCTTTTGATCAAGGGAAATGATGATGCGGTGCAGGTCTTCCATATCCAGGTCAATATCTTCTACAAACAAGATGTAGTCTTCCCATGAGCGCGGTTTAATCTGACAAATATCGAGAAGATCGCGGAAGGTTCCCAGGTTGCCGCCGATTGCGGTACCGACAATCGGTTCAGACGGTCCGGTGTTGTTTGGCGTGAGCCAGCTGTATTCCGGGCGATGGTACGAAAGGGTTGTGATTTTCCCCGAGATGGCGTCAAAGAAATCTTCATGGTTCGTGTAGTAAAAAAGGCCGCAAGCATTGGAAAAGTGGAAAGTTACAAGTTTAATCTTAAACCACAGGAAATTGAGCAAAAAAGTAGCATCACTGAAGCCGTTGACAATGGGCCGGTATTTTCTGATAAGGGCCAGGTCTTCTTTTCTTATATAGCGCACCACATCGGCGCACCCCGTGCCCCCGTAAATCGGTATCAGCCAGTTTGCGCCCTCGCGGATGGCGCGCTTCAAGATGCGGAGGCGTTCGTTTTCAGAACCCGCCAAATATCGCGGATCAAGGTTCTTGTGTTGGATATCGAAGACCTTGGTGTGCGGATACGCTTCTTTCAAACGTTTTACCGCGTCCGCGAATAATTCGGCATCTGATTTTTGGACAGGTGAGGAAATGGGTACGAGATGGATTTTACTATCAGTATTCAGTTTTTTCGGTAAAAGTATCTGCATACATCATTATCATTATATGAACCATTCTCTACTCCAATGATACAATATTTACATGCAAAGCGAAACCGGCCAACGAGGAGAGGATTGTGCAACGAAGTATCTTGAAAGTTACGGATACAAAATATGTGAGCGGAATTTCCGCACCCCGTTCGGCGAGCTCGATATCGTGTGTCGGAAAGAAAACGTTATTATTTTTGTTGAAGTGAAGACTTTAAAGGAAAACGCGAACGGCTTTACACCGGAACTCCATTTTACGGAAAACAAAATGCAAAAAATGCAGCGCACTATTCGCGCCTACCTGAAAGACAGGCGAGTGATTGGTACTGACTACCAGCTAGATTTGGTTGCCGTGGAATTAAAAGGGAACAGTGAGGTTAAAGACGTCCGGCATTACGAAAATATTACCATGTGAAACATTGTGAAACGTTTTGCATGTTTCACAAAATAGGATTATTGGATTTCCGTGAAACAGATGTTTCACGGACGCGGCTTCTTGGCCAAAAGCGCTGCGCCAATTGCACCGGACCATTTATCGAATTTAGCTTTGATAATCTTGGTTTTTCTGGCAGCAATAGGAGACAACACTAATTTTTTAAATGTTTTTTTGGTGTAAGGAATAAACAGGGGCCAGGCGTGGTTGAGCCCACCGCCAATGATAATAATCTCCGGCTCAATCAGGTTGGTGATATTGGCGAGGGCAATCCCCAGGCTTTCTCCAAGTTCTTTCCAGAGTCTTTTATGTGTTTGGCTTCCTAGATAAGCGCGTTGTTCCGAGACTAATGGGGTGAATCCTTTTGTTTTGAAAAACTTTCGGGCGCAAAAATCCTCCAATTCGAGAAAATGCTTTTGTTTTTTGTCTATAATCATCTGACCGAGCTCGTAAGCCGTGCCGAAACTTCCCTTCATAATCTGTTTATTTTGCCACCAGGCTGCGCCAATGCCGGTTCCCAAAGTGAGCATAAAAATGGATGAGTATTTGGGCAAAAGAGTTGCCTCGGCGCGAAGTGCGGTTTTAACATCATTATCCAGGAGCACTTTTATCTTGTATTTCTTTTCAATGAGTTTTTTTATATCCAAACGCGATAGGATTTTTACGTTACCGGCGCCAACCACACGATTTTTTGTGATAACTCCAGGCAGACCAATGCCAACTCGCTTTAATTTTGGCGAAAACAAAGCATTAAGTACAAAGAAAAGAGACTCAAGGAATATTTTTTTGGTAGGATTGGGTACGCCATGAAGTTTTTCCGCACGTTTCAGTATTTTTTTACCCGCCATCAGCACACCCCTGACTTTTGTGCCGCCCGCGTCAATACCGATGATAAGGTTATTTTTTTTCATAATTTTTCTCCAGTTTTTTCCTCACGAATTTTCATTCTTTGTTCTCGGGTTAATCTCGGGAATAATTTTCATTGATTGTCCGGCCATGTCTATAGATTTGGTGAAGTATAAATCCCAATGTTTATAAGTTCTTTTTCGATGTCTTTAAGGGTTTCGGCAGTCCAGGGGTCGGTATCAGTTATTTCTAACAATGGGGTGATACTATCTTTGTAGGTTTTAATCATTTCAATCCTGTCTATTTGCGCCCAGAAACTTTGCTTGGCTTCTTGCAATTCTGGTCCAGTGATTGTCTCGTCAAGCCCTACCCTAATAAATAATGGTTTTAAAAGGTTTTCTATTACTTTTTCAAGCATAAGCACGGGTGCTTGTTCGCGGTATGCGCCCGGGCGTGTTGGCATTAAGGGAACAATGCTTTTTCTTCTTATCATTTTCATTTTTTAGTGTTAGCTTCGTGCATCAGGCGATCAATAAAATCTTGAATTTTAATCTGTCCCGTATCACCCTTACCGCGTTCCCGTAAGGCCACCGAGTCAGCTGAAATTTCTTTGTCGCCAATTATGGCAATATATGGGATTTTTTGCATTTCCGCATTGCGAATGCGTTTTGAAATAGTATCTTCGTCATAAAGATCAACGCGGATGTTATTTTGCTTAAGCATCTGCATAACGTTTTTCGCAAAGTCCACATGTTTTAATCCGATGGGCATCACGGCGACCTGAACCGGCGCGAGCCACAAAGGGAAGGCACCGGCGTAGTGCTCGATCAGGAGTGCCATGATGCGTTCGAATGCGCCGATGGAGGAGCGGTGCACCACCACCACTTCTCGTTCTTTTCCTTCATTGTCGACATAAGTGAGCTCGAACCGTTTCGGCATAACAAAGTCGTATTGCACGGTGAATGCGGTTTCTTCCTGGCCATTCACTTTTTTCATTTGAATGTCTATTTTCGGGCCATAAAATGCCGCTTCTTTTTCCGCTTCGAAAAACGGAGCGTTAACTTCTTGAAGCACTTCGCGCAATACGTTTTCCGCATTGTCCCAGGCAGAATCATCTTTGTAGTATTTTTTGTCGTCATTGCGGTCACCTAAGGACAACCGGTAGCGGTAATCAGTACCCTTTTTAAGCCCGAAAATGTTGTTCGCGTAGTCAATAAGCTCGAGTACGTTTTTAATTTCGTCTTTCGCCTGTTCTTTGGCACACATAATATGAGCATCAGCCAAACAGAACATGCGTACCCGGGTGAGACCCGATAATTCCCCTGATTTTTCATACCGGAACTGGGGAGAGATTTCCGCGAATCGTACCGGCAGTTCTTTATAGCTGTGCGGCCGTGATTTGTAGAGCATGAAATGATGGGGACAGGTCATGGGGCGCAGGATAAGTTCTTCTTCGTCGATAGCCATGACCGGGTACATGGTGTCCTTGTAGTACGGGAAATGGCCTGATTTTTTATACAGGTCAACCTTTGCCAAAGGAGGGGTAACCACGTGTTGATAGCCTCGCTTGGTTTCTTCTTCAAGTATGAATTTTTCGAGCTCTTTGCGGATAACCGTTCCTTTGGGAGTCAGCAGCGGCAAGCCCTTTCCGACCAGGTCAGAGAACACGAACAAATCTAGTTCTTTGCCTAATTTACGGTGATCGCGCTTTTCCGCCTCTTCTTGCATACAAAGGTACTCATCGAGTTCTTTTCGAGAAAAGAAACAGGTTCCGTACATGCGCTGGAGCATTTTATTTTTCTCGTCGCCGTGCCAGTATGCACCCGCAACCGAAAGAAGTTTAAATGCCTTAATATCTCCGGTTGATTTTACGTGCGGGCCGCTGCATAAATCCAGATCTTCGTCACCCATTTTGTAAATAGATACTTCTTCCCCGCGCTTTTCGATGTCGCTGATCCATTCGAGTTTATATGGATTATCTTTAAAGATTTCCCGGGCTTTCTGGGGGGAAACCATTTCTTGGATCATAGGGAAATCGGCCTTAATCAGGCGCTGCATTTCTTTTTCGATTTTCGGAAAATCTTCTTCAGTTATTTTTTCATCCAGATCGAAGTCGTGGTAAAATCCATCGCTCGTTGCCGGCCCCATGGCTTTCTTGAGCCCTGGATACAGGTTCTGCATGGCGCAATGGAGCACGTGCTCGGCGGTGTGGCGCAGCGCCCAGAGCTGCTGTTCCTTGTCCGATTTTTGGGACAGTTTTTCATCAAGAATTTTAGACATATATTTATTTTACATTATTTTTTGATATTTGTGGGGGTTGGATTGCCAGCCCCCGGACTGCTCAGGTAGTTTCCGCAGCCATGGCGTTTTCCTCCTTTCCGCAGAAATTAAAAATCGCTGCTTGGGGCAGCGGTTTTTCACTGAAGAGCATCACTTTAACGTCCTAAAACCACTGCCTATACAAAGGAGTTGCTGTGGTTGTAGTAGTTGTGGTGAATTTTTGCATGTATTGATTATAGTACGCTATCTGTTGGCGTCAATATGCGGCATGTAGTATCTGTCCCCCCGGAAGGGCTCGAACCTTCAACCAGCAGATTAAGAGTCTGTTGCTCTACCATTGAGCTACGAGGGGATGATTTTTTATAGCATGTTTGCGGCTGATTTTCTATGATTTTATACTTTTAGTTCAGTTAAAATTCCGTAATGATCGGATAGGTGTATAAACCTTCTTTTTATTTTATACGGCGTATCGAAGATTATTTTTTGTTTGTGTAGTTTTTTCAAAAGACCTTTCGAAAGCCAGGTATAGTCGTGACGTACCGAATATTTGGGCCAGATAAAACTCTTTTTACGATTGGTATTTTTAGGAGAAACCGTAGGAAAGTAAGTGATTTCAAGGGGATCTGTAAGTCCGCCAGCTTTTTCCATAAAGCGATGTTCCTGGTCGTGCGGTGTAAAATTATAGTCTCCCGTTGAGATTATATTCCCTTTTGTTTTGACTATCGCGTCTAAGAGTTGGCGCACGTGGACAAAACGGGTTTGCAATTGTTTTTTACTTTTTTTCCTGAAAATACTCGCCACATGAGTGTTAAAAACCGTGACGGGAAAGGTGTCGGTTTGGAGTTTTACGCATTGGTATCCCTTTTTAATAATGCGTTCCGCAAGCTGGAGCGACACGTGAACTCCTTGATTTTTGAACGGAGTAAACTCATGTTTTATAACCGGTAGCTTCACGGCGCAGACCAGGCCGCCATGGTTAAAGATTCTTTTGGGTTGGATGAATGTCCGGTATCCGTACGGCTGTAATAATTTTTGTATGCGTCGTGCCGTTTTTGCCTTAATGATTTCCTGGAGGCAGATAATGTCGGGCTTGAGCCGCAGCAGTTCTTCGGTCAGCTTTTTCAGGCGGATTTTGTTCGTCCTCGACAAAGGGGATTCGAACGCGTTGAGGGAAACGATTTTCATAATTTTTTGCTTTATTGTGGGCAAGGGGAGACTTGAACCCCCATGCCTTGCGGCATCCCACATAAAGTGCTGGGGGCGGGAGTTGAACCCGCAAACCTTACGGTGCTAGCTCCTAAAGCTAGTGTGTCTGCCAATTCCACCACCCCAGCACTTTATACGGGACTGGTCTGCCATTTCCTGCCTACCTCAGGCAGGCACCACCTGCCCATTACTACAATCAACAGTATAACAAAACCCTGCTCGAAGGCAGGGTTTTGTTGTTTCCCAGGGTTGGCGTATTACGAAAGTACGGTCGGGATAATATTGCGCAAAACATTAGACAAGAGAGCAATAATCAATCCGATTGCCGCGTAGACAATCATATTGGTCGCTTCCTTGATCTTTGCGGGATCTCCTTTTGAGGTGACATAGGTGTATGCAGCCATAAGAATGACCACCGCAGACATGATGAGCAGGATGGCGAATAACCAACCCAAAATTGTATTAACGATAGCCAAGAGTTCGTCGTAATTTTGTGGTCCTGGTGGGATTTCCGGGACGTCCGCTGCGAACGCGAAAGGTGCCATTATGGCTCCGATCACCGCAACTGCAAGAAGAATTTTTGCTATTTTCATAAAACAAATATTACTTATAGTATGTATTGTAAGCGAACCTGTATTGGTGTCAAGCCCCGTTAGAAGCTTAAGGCTTCTAACGGGGCGGGCCCCTATGTTCAAGCTCATATTTAATGATACAATTTCCCCCAGAGGGCAAGAGGCCTCATCGACCCATTGGTTCGTTTTGCGCGCTTAGCTCAGTGGCAGACTTGCCTACCGGCAGGCAGGTCGACTCGTCCACCTACCAGCAAACAGGTTTACACCCCTTCATATTTATAAGGGCGTTTAGCTCAGTGGCAGAGCGTCTCGTTTACACCGAGAAGGTCGTAGGTTCAATCCCTACAACGCCCACTGTTAAAAATTTAACAGGGTGCACCGAGTAGGCCGGGGGTTCAATCCCCTCAGCGCGCACATTTTATCCGGCAATCTGAATTCCGCGCGATTGTCCTTCGTAATTCGGTATGATATAGTTTTGAGTATGATTATTACGTGGTACGGGCTGTCCTGTATAAAATTAGAAACCCAGGATACGGTTTTGGTATGTAACCCGTTCGGAAAAGATGCGCAATGGGGGGCCGATCGTTCCCCAAGATTCCGGGCGAATATTGCCTGCGTTTCGGTCAATAATCCTCTGTACAACACCGTTTCCGGGATCGAAGGAACCCCTTTTATTATTACCTCGCCGGGCGAGTACGAGATCGGAGGGATTACGGTTGTCGGTGTTCCCTGTGTTTCCGACAAAGGCGGCGCAAACACCGTTTTTGTTATTCGGGCAGAAGGATTAACCGTGGTCCATCTGGGCGCTTGGAGCGGATCGAAGATTCCCGAACAGGTTCGCACTTTCTGCAGCGGGTCCGATATTTTTTGTGTGCCTATAGGCGGAGACGGACTTGCGGACAGCGGTCAAGCGGCAACGGTTGCCATGCAGCTGGAGGCAAATATTGTCATCCCTCTCATGTATCACGACGCATCTGCGCAGAAAGAATCCGGTCCCGTGGCAAAACTGGTTAAGGCCATGAATGTTTCCGTTGAATACCAGGATCGGTTGAGCATCCGGAAAAAAGATATATCCCGCGACCGTACCTCAATTATCGTATTGCACTCACAGCTTGCAAAATAATTCATCAGGGCATGAAAATCACCGAACGTTTACAGCAGATGAGAAAGTTGCCGAAGGCAAAACGGGAAAAGGTGCACCAGACAATTATATGGATTATTATTCCCTTTGTTATTCTGATATGGGCAGTGTCTTTTGCGGGCATCTTGCGTCAAGTCAGCAATCCCCAGGCATCGCCGCCTCCGGCGTTAGGGGAGAGGGTTGTCCAGGGTATTTCCTTATTTTCCGGTCAACTTTTCTTGGGTTTGAATAAAATTTATGTCGCGGGAGGTGATTTTATCGGTGCCATGAACATTTCGGAAGTTTTCTACGGATGGTGGCGCCGGATATTGGGGAAACCAGTTGTTTTACCGCTTGAATCAACAATCCCGGTGTTTCTTCCCATAGTCTCCCCCTCTCCTGCATTATAATTTTTTATGCCACGCATCCCTATTCATAAACAAGAAGAAACGGTGTCACGTGAAAGCGTGTCGCCCAGAGAGATTACGCAAGAAATGCGCGAGTCTTATTTGGCATATGCCATGAGTGTGATTGTTTCCCGGGCACTGCCCGACGTACGCGACGGCCTGAAGCCTGTTCAGCGTCGCATCTTGTATGCCATGAACGAAATGGGTTTGCGTCATGGTGCGAAAACAGTGAAATCGGCCCGTGTTGTCGGTGAAGTTATGGGCAAGTACCATCCCCACGGCAATCTGGCCATTTACGATGCGCTGGTGCGCATGGCTCAAAAATTTTCCTATCGATATCCTTTAGTCACAGGTCAAGGGAACTTCGGAAGCGTCGACGGAGACCCTCCGGCGGCAGAACGGTACACTGAAGCGAAGCTTTCGGTATACGCGGATGCGTTGCTGGAGGATATTGAAAAAGAAACCGTTGCGTTCCGGCAGAACTACGACAACACGCGAACCGAACCGGCGGTTCTCCCTACACGGATTCCCAATTTATTGGTGAACGGTTCGGTGGGTATTGCGGTTGGTATGGCAACCAATATTCCTCCCCATAATTTAACCGAAGTGTGTGGTGCCCTGGAGCATCTTTTAAGTCACCCCGATGCCACTACCGAACAACTTTTGGAATATATCCAGGGACCAGATTTCCCGACGGGAGGAATCATTTTCAACCGCGACGATATTACCACTGCTTACAGCACAGGGAAAGGCTCTTTGGTTACGCGCGGGAGAGCGGAGGTCGTGGAGCGGGCAAAGAAGAAAGGGGAGTACGACATTGTTATTACCGAGATCCCTTACGAGGTTAATAAAGCAACGCTCATAGAGAAAATAGCGGCGCTAGTGGAAGACAAAAAATTCGAAGGGATCAGGGATATCAGGGACGAGTCGGACAAAGACGGGCTTCGTGTTGTGATCGAGCTGAAATCATCCGCTCAACCGCAGCGGCTCTTGAATCAACTATTTCATTATACCGATCTCGAAAAAACGTACCACATGAATCTGCTTGCACTTGTTGACGGGATCCAGCCGCAGACACTTTCCCTTAAAGAGATTCTTGCCGCTTTCTTGGAACATCGAAAAAACGTGGTGTCGCGCCGGACCGCCTTTGATCTGGCGAAAACGAAAGAGCGTATTCATATTTTAGAGGGGCTCGCGAGAGCGCTCGATCATCTTGACGCGATTATCAAAATCATCAGGGGGGCTGTCAGCCGTGAGGCGGCAAAAAAGAGCTTAATGGCAACCTTTAAGTTTTCTGATCAGCAGACAGAAGCGATTCTCCTTATGCGTCTTGAGAGTTTGGCAAAGCTGGAGCGCCAAAAAATTCTGGATGAACTAGTGATAAAACAGCGTATGGCCAAAGAGTTTCAGGAAATCCTGGATACCCCGAAAAAATTATTGTCCGTGGTGGGCACCGAGATTAAAGAAATACAGACGGCCTACGGCGATAAGCGTAAAACCGAGATTATCCGTTCCGAGAAAAAAGAACTCCGCGAAGAAGAGTTGGTTTCTGAAAAACAGGTCATTGTCGCGTTATCCCAGTCCGATTACATCAAACGGATTGAACAGGACGTTTTCCGGGTTCAGAAACGGGGAGGGAAAGGGGTCGCCGGATTCGAGACCAAGAGCGACGAAGATGTGCTTCGTATGGTGGCGGCATGCAGCACCCATGACACCCTTTTCTTGCTCACCAATTCCGGGAAACTCTTTTTCTCCCGCGTCTACGATTTGCCCGAGGCAACACGGACAAGCCGCGGGAAGCCTGTAAACAATTTCGTCGGCATCACCGCCCAAGAAAGTATCGCTACGTTTATCGCCTACCCGCACAACACTTCTTTGCAACAATTTTCTCATTTACTTTTGGTAACCAAGATGGGGGTGATTAAAAAACTTCCCCTCCAAGATATTATGGGATCGGTGCGCTCCGGAATTCGGGTTCTAAATCTGCGCAAAGACGATGAATTGATCGCCGCCCAGTTTATAAGGAGCGACAACGAATGTATTATTGTTTCGGCTCATGGGCAGTTGATCCGCTTCCCAGGAAGCCAGGTGAAAGCGCAAGGTAGGGTTGCCCAAGGGGTGAAAGGTATGGAGCTTCGGGAGCATGATTATGTTGTCGGCATGGGCGTCGCCAGAGCCGAAAAAGGAAAGACCAACAACCTTTTAGTGGTCACAAGGGCCGGATTCGGGAAACAGTCCTTGCTTTCGGAGTATCGCATCCAGAAGCGTGGCGGTATTGGCATAAAAGCGACTCAAGTAACGGAAAAAACAGGCAACCTGACCGGCGCATTCGTTGTTACGAACCAGGAAGAAGCATTCCTGGCGTCGCGCGCTGGCCAAACCATTAGAATGAGCTTGAACACCATCCCTATTCAGGGCAGAAGCACCCAGGGAGTTCACCTTATGCGCCTAGATCAAGGAGATGAAGTTACGGGTACAAGTTGCGTATAATTATTAATCGTTAAGCATTCATGAAATCAGAGATAAAAAAACTTCCGAAATCAGAGGTAGAACTAACGTGTATAGTCGAGCCTCATGAGTTTGCTCCGTTTGTGGAAAATGCGATTAAGACTATCGGAGAAGGAGTGGAAATACCCGGATTTCGCAGGGGTAAAGCGCCAAAATCAATGATCTTGGACAGGGTGGGTATAATGCATATTTACGAAGAGGCGGCGCGCGATGCTATCAGTCATTTTTATGCGCAATGTGCGAATCAGCACAGGGTTGATCCTTTAGGGACACCCCAGGTGACGCTGCATAAATTGGCTCCCGATAATCCTCTCGAATTTACGATACGAGTCGCGGTGCTTCCTGAAATAGAGTTACCCGATTACTCCGAGTTACTCAAACCCTTGGCTAAGGAACGCCGTACGGTTACGGTTACCGAAGCAATGATAGAAGATTCTTTGGTGTGGTTGCAAAAATCCCGTGCCACGCGCGTAAGTAGAATCGGGGCGAGCCAACAAACCGATCATGTGATTGTTGATTTTTCAATGACGCACAATGGGGTTGCTATAGAACAAGGAGAACAAAAAGATTTTATGGTCCGTTTGGGTCAGCATCAGGCAGTCTCCGGATTTGAGGAACGCTTAATCGGTGTTTCCAAGGGAGAGAATCTGGAGTTCAACCTTCCGGTCACCGCCGATTATTGGAATAAGACAATCGCCGGGAAAACGATTCATTTTTCGGTAACCGTGAAAGATATTCAGCAGGAAGTTTTACCCGAAGCCAATGATGCGTTCGCGGAGTCACTGGGAAATTTCAAAACCACCGCGGATTTACGTCATTCCATAAAAGAAGGATTAGAACTCGAGGAGCGGGAAAAAGAAAGGCAACGGTTCAGGGTTCGCATCCTTAAAGAGATCGACAGTCACACTATCTGTGAGCCGCCAGAGGTTCTAGTTGTTTCCGAACTTGACACTTCGATTAAAAACATCAAAAACTCCATTGAATCAACTGGTATTGCGTGGGAAGAATATTTGAAGCAAATCGGCAAAACCGAAGACGGTTTACGCCAAGAGTTTTTGCCGCAGGCGCAGGAACGTATCCGTTTTGCCTTGATTATCAATGCCATTGCGAAAAAAGAAAAGGTTGAAGTGAGTGACGAAGAGGTGCAGGCCGAAGTGGACAAGTATTTGATCAAATACCGGTCTTTGGTACAGGCCGGAAAAGACATTGATCCCAAGACACTGATCGCCCAAACCCGTGATATACTAAAGAATGAAAAGGTTTCTCGGCATCTGGAATCGTTGGCCGATAAGGGAGATATAAAATAATTCTTTATACATGCGAGAATCTATGCATAATCAACTCATTCCAATGGTGGTGGACAAGACCCCTTATGGCGATCGGGCTTTTGACGTGTACTCGAAACTCCTTCAGCACCGTGTGATTTTCTTGAGCGGGCCTATTGATGACGGTGTCGCCAACACTTTGATTGCCCAGTTTTTGTATCTGCAATTCGCGGACCCGAACAAGGCAATCAGTTTTTACATCAATTCTCCCGGAGGCGTTATTTCTTCCGCGCTGGCGGTCTACGATACTATGCAGCTTATTAAGCCGCAGGTGGAAACTATTTGTATCGGGAACGCTTCTTCGGCTGCCGCGATTCTTCTTTCGAGTGGGGCAAAAGGCAAGCGATTCGCCCTGCCGAATTCAGAGGTGGTCATCCATCAGCCCATGACGGGTGCCGGAATTGAAGGTCAGGCAACGGATGTGGCAATTGCCGCGAAGCAGATGATGCGATTGAGAAATCTCTTAAATGAAATCTTGGCAAAAAATACCGGTCAGCCATTGAGCCGGATCGAGAAAGATACGGATCGTGATTTTTTTATGACCGCTCAGGAAGCGAAGGTATATGGTATTGTTGACGAGATTATCGGCGAATCCGAAAAGAAAAAATCGGAAAAAGCGAAATAAAGTTAATCGTGAACTATGAAAAATCCCGGTCAGTGTACCGGGATTTTTTATACGTTCCCTTCGGGTCAGATCCTTTCCGTATACGCTTTGATAATATCCTGGTAAAGGTAAAAGCTCGGCCGGGGAGTTGCGGTCATGTGTTCGTAATCCATTTCCATAAGCCCGAAGCGCGGTTGTTTTCCCCGCTGCCATTCCACATTGTCCATCAATGACCAGTGCAGATATCCGATTACCGGAATACCTTCTTTATAAGCTTCATGGAGCCACGCGATATGGTCGCGAATAAACGATTGCCGGATCGTGTCATGATTATCCGCGACTCCGTTTTCGGTGATGAAGATAGGTTTTTTGCATTGCGCGTATGCTTTTACCATAACTTGATACATTCCCCGCGGGCATACGTCCCAGCGCAGATCCGATTTATCCAGATGGCGTTTGCGCTGTTTGCCCGGAATCCAGCTGATTTGGTTGTGGAAATAATAATTAATGCCCAAAAAGTCGATACGGTTTTTGACGTAGGAAAGGAATCCCCAGTCGGAGTAGTGTCCCAAAATCATCTCGACAAATCGTTCCCCCCAGTTTGCCGGATGAACAAGTTCATCATGGGAAAGATTCAGGCTGACGCCGATATGATTATCTTTGTTTTTTAAAATAGCGTAGGCGTTCCGGTGGGCTTGGATCAGTCCATGGAGCGTTGAAATAAACTTGAAAATCGAATGCTTCCCCGGAGGCCAGTATCCGGTGAGGTATCCCATGGCCGCGTAAGCGCCGGGTTCATTGAGAGTTACCCAATAACGTACGTCTTTCGCCAGTGTGTCTCGGAGTTTTTCGCAGTAGGCGTTCCAGTACCCCCGATTATAGCTCCTGGTCCAGCCTCCTTTTTTTGCGAACCATTGGGGCAAGCTGAAATGCCAAACGGTTATCACCGGTTCCATGTTGTGGCTTTTGATCGTTTGGATAATTTCGTTGTACTGGGAAAGAGCGTGTTCGTCCCAGGTTGTAGGGGTTGGTTGAATACGTGACCATTCAAGAGAAATGCGGAATGCCCGCGATCCCAGCGCTGCGGCATGTTCTATATATGTTTCGTAGCGGTTCCAGAAATCGCACGCCGATCCGCACCGGGAATTATCCGGTGGTGGATGTTGTTTTTCCCACTGCCACCAGTCGGCATTGGCGGTATTACCTTCGGTTTGGTAGGAAGAAATCGCTGTACCCCACAGAAAATTTTTGGGAAAAAGTTTCATGAAAAGAATTGTGTATTTCCGGTTTCCGGTCTAGAGTTTTTGTTTTTGCTCCCTGACAAATCCAAACCATTCTTCAAGAATAGAGGTAAGGGATTTGATCGGTGTTTCGATGAGGAAATCGAAGATAAAGGCGGTGAGGTTTAAGGCAGAGAGTCCCTGGGACAGGAATCTTCCCAGTTCTACGGTCGGTAGG
The DNA here is from genome assembly GCA_001001795.1 of Parcubacteria group bacterium GW2011_GWF1_45_5. Taxonomy (GTDB): domain Bacteria; phylum Patescibacteriota; class Minisyncoccia; order UBA6257; family Brennerbacteraceae; genus GWF1-45-5. Next base: position 4,513 of record LCLB01000002.1, on the reverse strand, counting down.
AGGATGATTTCGACAACGGTCATGAAGAGATTTTCTTTTTGCTCAACAGCCGTTATTTCATTCGCCGTTTTACGCAAACGAAACGCGAAGAAGCTGACCAGGCTTAAGAAGAATACGAAGACGAATCCATCAACCACATTATATGAAAAAGTCCGGAATATGTTAAGGAACAACCATCCGGTAAACCCGAAGTTGAGACCATAAAGCATCCCCAAACTTATTTCGACTGGCACCGAGCGTTTGCGTGGGGCTTTCACGCTTTCGAGGGCGCCATTAGGATCGGGCTCTTTGATGATTTTTACGAAATCACTAACCACCTTAACGAAGTTTTGTTCTTCTCCAGGCATGCGGATCATGGAACTGAATCCGATCAGAAGGAATGGCGGGATCAGGGTATTTAAGAGAAGGACGGGGATATTCAACTGTCCTTCATGAATGCGTTGGTACGGGATTTCGGTTACGAACAAGAGCGCCATTTTGGTGAGTACCAAAAAAATTATTGCCCGGATCGCCGCGGTTTGGAGTTTTGCCCGTCCTGCTAAGTACCGCTTGTCGTAAAATTCTTTGAGCTTTCCTTCGAGAAGTTCGGGATTTTCTAGGGTTGCGGCGGTTTGGCCGTTTTGTTCTTCGATGATGTCGCGCAGAAGCGAAATCAGGAGACCTCGGCGTTTCATAATGGAGTCGAGCTTTTTGCGCAAGGGAAATCTTAAAGCATGGTCGAAACTGAGCTTGATGGATTCGATATTATTGGCAAGGGAGTGTTCGATGGCCGTGGAATCGGTAAACCATTGGGGGTACTGGAGACGGAAGAGTTCGAACGATTCAAGCTGGACGTCCGCCTGGAGGAAGTTTCGAAATACCGATAAATAGAGTTGTTGGTCGAACTCCGGGGAAGCCAGCTCGGGATCGACAATGAGACGTTCCTTGATGCTGCTCCAGAAATAATCGATATAGAGCCGGTCATAGTGGTTTTTTTGGAAACTATTTTCCAGCTCCACTGCCGCAATACCCAAAAACCATTGCTCGAGCCGGCTCGTGGTTTTTTCCGGGAGCGCGGTTTGGGTTTCCAGTATCTCGAGTACCCTCCGGTATTTCTCTAAAATGTCGTCTATTTGCTGTGTTTTTGACTCTTCCCAGTGATTGTTTTCAAGGTAGCGGCCTCGGATAAGCTCTTCGACTAGACCTCTACCCACTGATTGCTTGGCGAGAATTTCGTCAAGACGGCGTTTGAGAATGCGCAAAATCGCATTTTTCAGCCATAAATGTTCTTCGTGGTAATCAAGGGCATTACGTATTTTTTCGTATACGAACTCAATTCCGCTGGTGAGGTTGCTGACACTGATGAGATCTATGTCCGATTGGCGTTCTTGTTTTTGTTCGTTGAGTTTCTGGATGTGCTCAAGGAGTTCTTTTGTCTGGATTGAGAGCCGAGAAGTTGATTCCATAGAATAAGAGTATTATACGCATGGGTTTACTCAAACCGCAATGCGCCCACAGGAAATCCCCAATTCCATTGACATTTTTGGGTATTATAGGTATACTCAAAATCTAAGCATTGTATGATATCTGAATAGGGACAACGGAATTTTTATACCAGGATTTTTCCGTACGTGCTTCATTAATACTTTATTTACCATACTTTTCCCCCTCGTACATATTTAAGGGATACTGTATGCACCTCTTTTGCTCAAGAGGGAATCTCGTATTGGTAATAAAGGAAATTATCGGCATATGTTTGTAAAAACAAAGGTCTTCACTTCGCACCCTCATACGCCCGTTGAGATTCCCCCGCTCAGCAAAATCCAGTTTGATTCATTCCGGTGGCTTATAGAGAAGGGGGTTGAGCGCGTTTTTAAGGAATATTCACCGATTCACGACTATACAGCAAAAGAGCTGGAACTTTCCTTTACCAATTATTGGTTTGATGATCCGAAAGTTTCCGAGACCAAAGCCCGTCATGACGGCTTGAGTTACGAAGCGCCGCTTCGGGTAAAGACGGCCTTGGTTAATTTGAAAACCAAAGAAAAGAAGGAACAGGATATCTATTTCGGCGATTTTCCCATGATGACCTCCCGAGGGACTTTCGTGGTCAACGGGGTGGAGCGGACCGTGGTTTCGCAACTTACAAAATCAGCAGGAGTTTATTTTTCCTTGAGTCCATTCAAGCAGCGCCAGTTATTTGGCGCTCAAATTTTGCCTGCACGGGGGAGCTGGGTTGAGTTTGATACCGATCCTCAGGGCGTCATCGGCGTCCGTATCGACAAGAAGCGCCGGGTTCCAGTGACCGCGTTTCTGCGTATTTTCGGGCTTGGAACCAACGAAGCCATATTGAAGCTGTTCCAGGACATTGATTCCACCTCGCAGCATATAACCAAAACTCTGAAACACGACGCTGCGGAAACGGTTCCTGACGCGTATTTGGAACTATACCGTCGTTTGAAGCCTGGTGAACCACCGGTGTACGACAATGCCCGTTCGTTTTTGGACAACATGTTCAAGAAAGAGGAACGGTATGATTTTGGCGAAGTAGGGAGGTTCAAGTTCAATCAGCGCGTCTACGGGAAAATGGACTTCAAGACCGACGGAACATACGCCAAGCTGCTTTGTCTCGACGATGTGGTTGCCGTGCTGCGTCAGATTATCGTAATGAACAACGACCACAAGGCGAAGCCCGACGATATTGATCACCTGGGAAACCGCCGCATCAAGGCCGTTGGGGAGATGCTCCAGGAGCGGCTCATGGTTGGTATGGTCAGGATGCGTCGCGCGATTCAAGACCGCATGTCGACGTGCGATCCACTTACGGCATTGCCGGCTCAATTAGTGGTAACCAGCGCGCTCCTTAAGCCCGTTAAAGATTTTCTCATGAACTCGCAGCTTTCGCAGTTCATGGATCAGGTGAATCCCCTTGCTCAACTCGAGCACAAGCGCACCATTTCTTCCATGGGGCCCGGCGGATTGAAGCGGGAGCGTGCGGGATTCGAGGTGCGCGATGTCCACATTTCCCACTACGGACGGCTTTGTCCTATCCAGACTCCGGAAGGAGCCAATATCGGGCTGGTAGTCCGCTTTGCCGCTTATAGCCGTCTTAACCCATTCGGGTTCATCGAGACCCCTTATCTTAAAGTTGATAAAGGCAAGGTAACCTCGGAAATCATCTGGCTTGATGCCTATGAAGAAGAGAAATATCGGATTGCTCATGGCAGCACCGCTTATGATGCCAGGGGAATTATTCAGGAAAAAGAAGTGAAGGTTAGGTATGCAGGAGAAGTGCATATTATCGTACCTAAAGACGTTGACTGTATCGATGTTTCTCCCCAACAGCTTGTTTCCATGAGTGCCGGTCTTATTCCGTTTTTGGAAAATACCGATCCCAACCGTGCGCTGATGGCGGCGAACATGCAACGTCAGGCGGTTCCCTGCATCAGATCGCAGGCGCCGTTGGTGAGCACGGGGTTCGAGGAACGGTCTGCTCAGGATTCCGGACAGTTGCTAGTTGCCGACCGGGACGGCGAAGTGACGAAAGTTGACGCGGGCCAGATCACGATTTTATATAACGACAATGGCAAACAAAAACCCCATGTGTATTCATTGACGATTTTTTCGCGCAGCAACCAGGATACCTGTATTAGCCAGCGTCCATTGGTACGGGTTGGTGACAGGATAAAGCGCGGCCAGATTATTGCCGATGGCGAATCAACCAATCAGGGCGTCCTGTCTTTGGGCCAGAATCTATTGGTCGCTTTCCTGCCCTGGTATGGGTACAATTTCGAAGATGCGATTGTTATTTCGGAGCGGGTCTTGAAAGAAGACCGGTTTACTTCGATTACGATCAAGGAATTCGTGTGCGAGGTCCGCGATACGAAATTGGGGCCTGAAATCACCACCTTTGATATTCCCAATGTTTCGGAAGAAAGGCTTAAAGATCTCGATGAAGAGGGAGTGGTGCGTATCGGTGCGGAAGTCGAGGCCAACGATATTTTAGTCGGCAAGATTACGCCGCGCGGTGAGGCGGAACTGTCCGCCGAAGAAAAACTGTTACGGGCTATTTTCGGAGAGAAAGCGAAAGAAGTGAAAGATACTTCGTTGCGGCTCGAACACGGTCGTAAGGGACGGGTTATCGGTATTAAGGTATTTTCGCGCGATAAGGGAGACAAGCTTTCCCCGGGCGTGATTAAACGTATTCATGTTGAAATAGCGGAACTCCGTAAAGTTACGGCAGGTGACAAGCTCGCCGGCCGCCACGGAAACAAAGGAGTGGTTTCCATCGTGGTTCCCGAAGAGGATATGCCTTATTTGGCGGATGGAACTCCGGTTGATGTTGTCCTTAACCCGTTGGGGGTGGTGGGGCGTATGAATATCGGACAGATTCTTGAAACCCATTTAGGGTGGGCTGCCCATACGTTGGGGTATCGTGCCATCACGCCGGTATTTGCTGGTGCCAAAGAGCAGGATATCAAGCAGGAACTCAAGGTCGCCGGGCTTCCCGAATCGGGTCAGGCGTCGGTTTATG
>LCLB01000001.1:8248-43351 GCA_001001795.1 Parcubacteria group bacterium GW2011_GWF1_45_5 | reverse complement strand
CTTCCCGTGGTCAATATGGGCAATGATGACAAAATTCTTAATGCGGCTCTGATCCATTCTCTAAATCGTTTAATCCTTGTTTTTTGAACAACTCCCGCAAATCGACAACCTTTATCACATAAAGCGCTACGAATACGGAAACGCAGCTCACCAATGCGGCAATCATCAGCTCAAAGATAAAAATCCATGAGGTAGCACCTTTTAACATGGCATGGATAATATAATACGCGACACCGCCAGGAAATGCCGCAAAACTCCCTAAAATAAAACCTTTCTTCATTCCTTCCCGCACCATAGGAAACGCAACCCCGCCGAGAATCCTTTTAAAAATAAAAAAGAGATATATGGTATTCAAGATTGCTCCACAACTCATTACGAGCGCAATGCCCCAAACTCCGAAACGGACTCCTGACAACCATATCCCGGGAATCATCAAGGCACTCGTGATCAGAACCGAATAGAGCGGAATTTTGGTGTTTTTCATGGCGAAGAATCCACGTACCAAAAACATAAGAAGTGCCTGAAATGGAATCCCGATGCAAAACATAACGAGCGCAAGGCTTGTCTGTGATTGATCATCGACGGAAAAATTTCCGTATCCAAGCATCATCCGGACGACAACCGGAGCAAAAACCGCCAAAACCATCGCAACAGGAATCATCACCATAATAATATGGTGCATAGTCTGTTCCGCCAGACGAATAAAAACCTTCTTTTCTCCTTGACCGTCTTGGGATTCTCCGGCTGCCCACGCGGACGAAAGAAACGGAAACGATGCCGTAATGAACGAAAGTGCGAATATAGTCTGGGGCAATGCTTGGATTGAATTTGCCAAATCGAACACGGAAAGCGAACCGGGAATCAATAAAGAACTAACCATAACGACCCACAGGGAAAGAAAGCTGTTCGCGACCAGCGCAAACGACCGAGGAATCATTAAAAGAAACATCTCTTTCAGGTGAGGAAGGGACCCTTGTATCGCAGGGCGGAAACTGAACCCCAGCTTCCATAGTGAAGGGAGTTGAATAAGGAGATGAAATAAAGCACCGCAAATCACGCCAAAAATAACACCCATCATGCCCCACCATTGAGAAAAAACCAAAATACCGATGATAATTCCTGCATTATAAAAAATAGGGGCACATGAGGAAATAAAAAAACGCTTAAAACCCTGAAGTGTCATGGCTATTAGATTCGACACTGCCAAAAGGATCGGTTGAATCATGAGAACGCGTAAAAACAAAGAAAGTCGGTCCGCGTTGACAGAAGAAAAGCCCGGAGCGAGAATCCCCACGATTTCATGGGAAAAGACCAAAACGACTAAACCGCATATCCCAAGAACAACCGTAAATATCAATATAAGGCTGCTCAACACTCCCCAGAGTTTTTCTTTCCCTTGTATTATCAATCGGGAGAAAATAGGCAGAAATGAACTTGAAAGAGTGGAAAATATGAAAATATTGTACAAAAAATCGGGAATCCTGAATGCCGCAAAATAGAGATCGAGTTCTGCGCCCGCCCCGAATTGAGCCCCAAGCAGCGTATTCTTCACTATTCCCAGCGCACTGCCGAAAGCGGTTACTACAGCGATAATAAAAGCTCCACGTTCAACGGTTGGAGAAGGTTCGAAAAATTTCGCGATACTAATCATGATGGAGGGGCCGCACGGAGTGCGGCCCAAATAATGTCAAGATCACCGTTCATAATGCGGCTCATATTCTTCCACGATTGATTGATACGGTGATCGGTCACCCGGTCTTGCGGAAAATTATAAGTACGTATCTTTTCCGAACGTTCTCCTGTCCCGACCTGTGCGCGTCGCGCCGCAGTCGCTTTTTGTTGCCGTTCTTCAAGTTCGCGTTGATACAGCTTCGATTTTAAAATCTCGAGGGCCTTTTCCCTATTTTGGTGCTGATGGCGTTGCGATTGGCAGAACACGGTAACCCCTGTCGCAATATGTTTCATGCGCACAGCGGTCGATAATTTATTGACGTTTTGACCACCGGGACCGCTGCTCCGGATAAACTCGATCTCTAAATCCTTATCTTGAACTTCTATATTGACATCTTTCACTACAGGCAGAACCGCAACCGTGGCGGTAGACGTATGTATCCGTCCGGACTTTTCGGTTTCGGGAATCCGCTGCACACGATGGACTCCCTGTTCGTGCTGAAATACGTCGTATGCTCCCTTGCCGCGTACCTCCGCGACAATTTCCTTATATCCCCCAAGCTCATCTTTATTTTCATGAATAAGCGTAATGTCCCAAGAATGATTGAGTGCATACCGTTCGTACATGGAAAATAAATCACGGGCAAAAAGAGCCGCTTCATCCCCGCCCGTCCCTGCCCGTACTTCAAGAATCATTTCCTTATGAGTTTGGTCTGCTTCTTTCGGTTCTTGAAACACGGCATACAAGCGGGATGATTCCTGTTCGTAATTTTCTAAAGTTTTCGAAAGCTCATCGGTTTCCTGTTGCACCATGATTTTCAACTCCGGATCGGATTCCTGTTTTGCCATAGCAACAGCTTCATCCAGGCGCCGTTCGAAATCGTGGTATTTGGTAAGACATGAGCCGAGCTCTTGTAATTCCGCGAAACGCTTGCTCGCCGTCACATACTCTTGCCCCTTTTTCAGAAATTCAGGATCCTCCAGGCGCAATCCAAGAGATCGGTATTCCTCAAGTATTTTTTTGAATTCTTCGCGCATACCCCGTAGTAGAACTTTGACTGGATGGGTCAAAGTGTTTATTTATTACTTTCAGTGAGTAATAGGATTAATACAATGTTATTTTAACCGCCCAGTAGTAATTACTGACTATCCACTCGGCAGACACTTTCGTCAAAGTTTCACTACGGGGCATATCGTATTGTAACGAGAAAATGCAAAACAAAAAACGGCACGTTTCATGTCGTATATGACCATGGTATCTGCTACTTGCCCTTTTTTCTCTTTGGTTCTTCTCCTGCCTGTTTTTTCGCTTTTTTCTCGGTTTTTATAACCCGTTTTGCCCGCTTGCTCACCGCACGCGTTGTTTTAACGTCTTTTGTTCTTTCCATACGCGCTTTAAACTTTTCTACGCGCCCCGCAACGTCAACTATCTTCTCTTTCCCTGTATAGAACGGATGGCAATGGGAACAAATTTCTACCTCAAACGCCGGCTTTGTCGCCCCTATGGTAAAAACCGCCCCGCACGCGCAGGTAACCTGGGCTTTTGGATAATATGTTGGATGAATATCTTTTTTCATATGATCTCGGTATTAGAATACTATTATAGTATCACGCATAACCGTAAAAAGCAAAGATACATAAAGTTGCATGATAAGCTTTGACATGGTATAGTATATACAGGTCGAGTGATCGCTCCGACGCAACGTCGGAGAGGAAAGTCCGGATACCTCTCGCCTTAAGCGAGAACGTAGTGGGTAACACCCACCGCCACGACATCGCGTCGGGACAGAGGTGCGAGCAGAGACGCTGGAATGCGAAAGTATTACAGCGCCCCAAGATTTTCAAGGGGCGAGCCCTGATGGCAACATCGGGGGTGAAACGGCAAAATCCTTACGGGGTACAAAACTCGTGCCCAACTTTTTGGACAGCTGAACAAAGAGTTGGGAGTGGTTGCTTGACCCCGACGGTAACGTCGGGGCTAGATAAATGATCGCTTAGAAACAGAATCCGGCTTACGAACCTATCAAAAACAGCCCAGAGGGCTGTTTTTGATTTCATACTCCCCTTAAGATTGATATTTGGCCCTCGTAATATTTCGCGCGATCCATCACCCTATCTCCGTACGTCCCTAAATAATATCTCCAGCGCGAACCGGCATAATACTTAGCCGCAGCAATACGTTCATCCGTATAACCACCCTTGCTTGCTCCGGCATCTCTCAGATATAATGCAGTTGCGATGAACGCGTCACGAGGATTCCATGGCGAAGGTACGCTGCCGGTAATCGCCTGAATTCTGTTTTTATAAAGCAACCAGGTTGACGGTAAGAACTGAGCGATTCCCATAGCCCCTCCGTACGCCCCGTCCGAAATAATGGGACATGAAACAGGAAGGGTCAAGGGATTCAGCCCCAGCTCCTGGGTAATCTGGATAAACGCGGGTTTGTCCCTGGTAGGATGCATGGCGTTCTCCCAAGAACACCTGCCCACGTTTTTCCCTAACGCCGATTCTTTATCCAAAACCGCCAGTAAAAATGCGGGGCGGACACTTGTCTGTTGATAGGCAAAGTCGGCGTACTGGAGTGCGTCACCGAATTTAATTTCCCCTCCGCCAATAAGCTTATATAGTTGAGCTCTAATCTCGGCAGCTGTTTTTTGAGATTGCTTCAATAACTGCTGAAAGGCGCTTTCCTTTCCTTTGGTAACCCTGAGGAGGGTATCCTTTTCTTCTTTCTTTTTCGACAACTGGTTATGCTGGACCTCCTGCAGATCCAAAAGGGCCCGCTGATCTTCCCTGCGCCCTATAAGATCGTCTTGTTGATCTTCCAAACTCCTTTTCAACGTACGTATCTCTTCAAGTTCGGTTTGCAGCTGATATTGGATAGTGGCATGTGCATTCACCTCATCAAAAAAATCAGACATATTGTCTCGTCCGACCAGAATCTCAACCAAGGATAATTTATCAAATTCATAGACATTTTGAAGGGAAGACGCAAGCACCACTTTTGCTTTGTCAATTTTCGATTCTGATCCCTCTATGCTGAGGCCAAGGTCGTTTATTCGCAAACTTAACCGCTGGACTTCCAAATCGAGCAGCTTTACCTGAAGATTGATTTTGGCGATTTGAGCGTCAAGGATTTTGATCTCGTTGGCAAGAGTCTTCTTCTGTGCTTGCGTATCGGCAATATTACGTTCGTAATCAGCAATCTCTTTTTCAATCTCGTTCAGTTTCTGTTCAAGCTGTTGCCGATTTTCAAACGTATCTGCAAACAAAACCAATCCCATTGGTTGTGCATCCGGGGCTTTCACAAATATGCTCCCTTGCACCGCGTACGCAACCACTATAAGCATGATACCGCATCGTACAAACGGAATATATCTACGGAAGGTAAAAAAAGAACTGAAACTATGAGTAAATCCCAAAAACGCCTCCCGATATGAAATGGCAGGGCGCCGAATATGTTTATACCTTGGATAAATGTCAACCACCATGTGGTTGGTATGTTAAACCAAATGAATTTACCCCTGCGCCGCAGTCTCTTCTTCTTTTTCTTTTTCCTGCTCTTTGCGCTTCACTTCTGCCTCGGTCAAAACCGTTTCGGGCGCTACCGGCTCAACGGGGACAACCTCTTCTTTCTGCGGCTCGGTAACCGAAACAATCGGAACGTGTGGTTCTACGTGGCAGATAACATGTTCAGGCATGATTAAATCTTCCACATATATCGTGTCATTAAGCGTCAAAAGTTTTGAAATATCAACAACAAACTGCTGAGGAATGGCATCAGGGAGACACTCGACCTCAATCCTGTCTATATTCTGCAAAAGAACTCCTCCTAAATCAGCCACCGCTGGAGAAATCCCGACAAGCTCGATAGGAACGTCAATATGAACCTTTTTGGTCGAGTTGAACCTATAAAAATCAATGTGGTCAATGATTTGGGATAACGGCCCCCGATGGATTTCCTGGATAAGAACTTTGCACACCGTTTTATCTTTTCCTTCCCCCACCGTAAGCTCGATAATGGAGTTTTCCGATGCCTTCTTTTGTAAATCAATAAGCGCCTGGTTAGGAACGGTTATCAAAACATTTTCCATATCGGGGCCATAAATCACGGCAGGAATCATGCCCTGTTCGCGAAGTTCTGCCACGGATTTCCCCACTATAGTACGCAATGAAGCCTGTAAAGTAAAAATATCCATACGTTTGATTACGTACTATTGTAGCGGGAAATAAAGCAAAAGTCCAGAAAAAACGTTCTTTCTAGTCGCAGTTATGGCAAACACCAGAATCCTTTGCCATGATAACAGTATTGGGCACCTGATCGTACGCAATGCTTACTGCGGCTTCGGAAACGGTTTCGTCGATGTTATTCTCCCCACGATGATCTTCTTCCTCTGTAGTCACGGTTATGGGTTCTTGAGAAAAACCGAGATTTAGCACCTGGAACTCTTTTGATCCGTCACGATAAATGGTGATACCTTTGCAGCCGGATTCCCAGGCCAACAAATATGCTTTTTTTACATCTTCGAGCGAGGCCGTATTCGAAAAATTAACTGTTTTCGAAACCGCATTATCAACGAATTTCTGAAAAGTCGCCTGCATACGAATATGGTCTTCCGACTTAAGGTCGTGAGCGATTTTGAAAACCGCACGCCAATGCTCCGGTATCTCCGTAATACCCTGCACCGATCCCCGCAATGCGACTTTTTTCATAAGCTCTTCTGAATAAAATCCTTCGCGCTTAGCGATCTCCTCAAACGTCTTGTTGACTTCAAGCAAATCGACCCATTCATCCTTATCGTCGCGCGCCCCGCGGTTCAATCTTGCTTTACGGATATACGCAAGAGCGAAAATCGGTTCGATACCGGAAGAACAATCCGAAATAACCGAAATGGTGCCTGTGGGCGCAATAGTGGTAAGAGCCGCATTGCGCGGTTTGCGATCGGTATGCACGAAAATCGAGTACGTATAATTGGGGAATGGTCCGCGCAATTTACCCAACTCGTCAGAGGCACGCCTCGCCTCGTCCTGGACGAATTTCATCAATCGCCCGGCAAACTCATACGCCTCCTCCGCATCATAGGGGATGCCCAGTTTCATGAGTATATCCGCCCACCCCATAATCCCCAGCCCGATACGCCGCATTGACCGAGTCGCCTGATCAATCTCGTTCAAGGGGTATCTGCTCATCTCAATCACATTATCCAGAAAATGAACCGCATTATGAACCAATGTCCCGAATCCATCCCAATCAAATACGCATTTCCCCTCACCTTCTTCTTTAAGCACGGCGTTCAGGTTGATGCTGCCTAAATTGCAGCTCTCGTACGCAAGCATGGGAATTTCACCGCATGGATTGGTCGCCTCAATCCTGCCGAGAGAAGGGACGGGGTTCCCACGCTCGTCATTCATCCGATCAATAAATAAAAGACCCGGGTCGCCGGTTGTCCACGCAGTACGTGCAATGCAATCGAATACCATACGCGCGGAAAGCTTCTCAATAACCTGCCCCGTACGGGGATTACGCAACGGATACATCTCGTCCTTTTCGTACGCCTCCATAAATTCGTTGGTAATCGCAACCGAAATATTGAAATTTTGCAGTGTTTTGTTGTCCGCTTTCACCGCAATGAATTCCAGAATATCCGGGTGATCTACGCGCAAAATACCCATATTCGCCCCGCGACGGAACGAACCCTGCTTAATCTCCTGTGTAGCAGAGTCGAAAATTCTCATAAACGAAATCGGACCCGATGCGACACCTGCGGTGGTCTTCACGAAATCTCCATGAGGACGCAAGTGCGAAAAATCGAATCCCGTTCCCCCGCCCGATTGATGAATCAACGCCGTTTGTTTCAACGCCTCAAAAATACTCAAGAGAGAATCATTTATAGGAAGCACGAAACACGCAGACAACTGCTGAAGATAATTCCCCGCATTCATCAGGGTGGGAGAATTGGGGAGAAACTCCAATTGAGCCATCATGCGGTAAAACTTTTCTTCGACGCGGAACAATTCGTCATCGGTAATCGAGGGATTGAAATTTTTTTCCGCAGACGCAATATTATGGGCAACCCGCTTGAATAATTCTTGCGCGGTTTCAAGAATTTTTCCATCTTCGCTCTTGCGCAAATACCGGCTTTCTAGTACTTTCACAGAATTCTCCGAGAGCTTGGTGCGGATATCGCGAGCTAAAAGCCAATATTTCGCCTCCCGGATGAACGCCCGTTTCTCGCGGTATTCCTGATATGAACGCGCGACTTCTTCGTACCCTATGGCAGACAAAATGCTGACCACGACATCTTGGATATCCTCGACTCCAGGGACACTGTTCGAAAACCGATCATTCAAAACTTCAACCACTTTGTCGGAAACTTCCTGTGCAAGTAACACGTTCGTCTCGCGGACGCTCCGAAGCGCCCTATAAATCGCCTGGGTAATCTTGTCCTGATCAAATATCACTATCCGGCCGTCGCGCTTTATAATCTTGGTAATGATATTCGGTTGGGACATATGCGTAGGGATATGGTGATTGTACCACCGCTGCAAGAACGATCTGTGGACAAGAACATCTGATTTAAAGAGCTTGAATTGGCATATTGTAAAATATTCGTATGCGGCGGTCAAGTTGCTCTCCCGATAACTTTTTCTCCAAATTTAAAACTATTCGACAGTGTATGCAAAACCGGCTCAAGAAGCCGGTTTTGCATATTTATATTTCTACGATTATTCGCGCTTTTTCTTCCTTAGGAAAGCCGGTTGGTCTTCGAGATTCTCGAATGGTTTTATCTTTTCTCCAAGCATGTCTTTCAAAAGAGGAGAATTTTCCTGCACATTCTGATACTGGGTTCGTGACGTTTCTGTGTTTTGTTTTCTTTGAAACAAGGCATCGTTGTCGTTCTCGATAAGCGATGTCTGCATACTCCCCTCAAAATCGCAGGCAACAACCGTAACCTTCATAGTACCTTTCCCAAGGGTAGAATCAAAATTCGCACCGAAAATTATTTTGGCGTCCGGATGTACGCGTTCGGTGATAACTTGAGCAACCCGTTGAACTTCGATCATGCTCAAATCACCGCATGCCGTAATATTCAAAAGAACCCGTCGCGCATTGTCTATGGAACTCTCTACGAGAGGATTGGTAATCGCATGCTCGGCGGCACGTTCGGCGCGATCTTTCCCTTGAGCGGTCGCAATTCCCAAGAGCGCCGGCCCCGCCCGCTGCACAATCGCCTTCAAATCAGAAAAATCGACATTGATAAGTCCCGGCTTAATGATCAAATCCGACACCGCCTGTATCCCTTCACGCAAAATTTCATCGACATGCCAAAATGCTTTTTTCAAAGATGTGTTCGCCTCGATAATGGAAAATACCCGATCGTTATGCACCGTAATCAAAGCATCCACATGGGTCACCAATGCGTTCCATGCGCCTTGGGCAATCTGCATACGCTCTTTTCCTTCAAAAGTAAACGGCATAGTGACAACCGCAATGGTCACCATATTCAACGACCGGCAAAGCTCCGCCACTACCGGCGCCGCACCCGATCCTGTACCGCCTCCCAGCCCGCAGGTAATAAAAGCCAGTTCTGTGCCCTGAAGAGCAGCAATGACTTCATCCTTGCTTTCCTCAACTGATTTTTTCCCCATCTCGGGATTCATGCCGGCGCCCCTGCCAAAGGTAACATTTTTCCCGACCTGAATTTTATAATCCGCCTGGGTAAAACGCAGGTCCTGCGCGTCGGTGTTTAGGGCGATTGTTCCAATCCCCTTGATAACACCGTGCATCCGGCTCAAGGCATTGCCGCCGGCACCACCTATCCCGATGATTTTCATACGCGGTAACACGGCCCGATACGCGTCAGGCTCTCGTACTTTTTGTTTTTGACGTTCACGTAGATCGTATATACGGGAAACAATCGGTTTTTTCTTTGTTTTTATATTTTTGCGTTTCATAACCGCCTTTTAGGGAAGAAAGTTTCCTATAAATTTCTTGAGCCACCCTGCCATACCTGATTGACCCATGGGTCTTCGCTCGCCCATAATGGAATCGAGGTGCCAAACCAACAGTCCACAGACACCCGCATAAGATATTCCGATATGAGAATCGAAATAACGACTGTACTGATCGAATGTCAGATAGCGTGCCGATAATTTCAGTTCATGTTTCATTAATTGCGTAAAATAAGGAAGTTGTGACCCTCCTCCGTACACATATGCGCCCGCAGGAAGTTTGCCGGCACGATCCATTTTCTTAAGTTCGTCGTTTACGAATCCTAAAATTTCCGAGGCGCGCGCCTCAATAATTTCCGCGACATGACGACGCGAGACAATCTCATCCTCCCCTTCTATGAATTGCGAAAGGTCAATTTCTTCTTTTCGATTAACCTTTGCTTCGATAGCCGATCCAAAGGCAATCTTAATCCGTTCGGCCGTATCGAAATGTATCTTCAAAGCATTGGCAATATCATTGGTGATGTTCTGGGATCCTAAAGGAACCACCGCTAAATGCAATAATTCTTCGTCTTCAAAAACGGCAAGCGATGTCGTTTCTGCGCCAATTTCGATAACCGCAACACCCTGTTCGCGGTCACGTTTGGAAATGAATGCTTTGCTAACCGCCAAAATGTTCGCCACCGGAACAGATGTTTGCACACCGACAACCGCAAACGTCTTCGAAAGATTCAAGGATGCTTGGGTGAAAAGATCGACAACAGTCGCCTCAAGAGAAAGTCGGGCACCTTGCATATCAACGGGAGATGTTTTTACCCTGTCCACCTCATCAATACAATAATAACGGGGAATCACGTGAAGGATAGTCCGATTCTGCGGCCCCGGAGTCGTATGAATAGTTTCCTGTACCCGGCGCACGTCGTCTTCTCCGATTTGCTCGTCGGGACGCGAAACAATAATCGTCCCCTTGGCAAAACGAGTTTCGAGACACGGACCCCCGATGCCGACAGAAACTTCGTTGATCTCCTGTTTTGCCGCTTCTTCGCACTGTGATAAAACTCCGGCGATCGCATGCGCCGCATCTTCAACATCAAAAATAATGCCTCTCCGGACGCCGTGCGAAGAAGCTTCCGCCATGTGCACGATATCAACACTCCCTTTTTTGGAGTTGATATCCGCCACCAATCCCTTGATAGAAAAACTGCCGATATCAATTGCGCAAAATGGTTTTTGATTCATGAAAAGAAAACAATTTGGTAAAAACTCTTCGCTCGGCCCGTTCCATAGAAAAACGATTCCGCAAAGAACCTTGGTGAGTAAACCCCTTTAAATGTAGTATCCCATGTATCAAATAATACATCAAGTAAGAAGATTCTCCCCGCGCCACAACATAAGAAGGCGGATTTGCCCGTAAAATTTCCTTTGGACATAAAAAAACCTCTCCAAGAAGGCGCGCAGAACCAACGGGGAATTCTTTCCCTTCGAAGCTCAAAACGGTGGTTGCCCTGTTTTTACCCCGAAATCGCCTGTTCAACCAATACATCTTACGGGCATCCAAAAGATGCAACTCCAAAATCCATCCTGGCGGAATTTTCAAAATACGGAGGATTGTATCGGCTGCCCTGACAATAATACGTTCGGAACACGGATACCCTCCCGAATTTTCAAGAACAACCATAAATCTACGAACAAAGCAACTGGTTCACTATCCGAGAAACAGTGCCCATATCGGCCCTGCCTTTCAGTTCCTTGGAAAGAATACCCATAACCGTTCCCACTCCGGCAGCACCGTTTGCTCCCGATGATGAAATCGCAACCCGTACCCTTTCTTTAATCTCGTCTTCCGAGAATTGTTGTGGTAAGTATTCGGCGACAATCTCGGCTTCCTTGAGTTCTATCTCTTGCAAATCCTTTCTCTTACCCTGTTCGTACGCCAAAGCGGATTCTTTGCGTTGTTTGTATTCTTTCTGAAAAATTTCACAGCATTCGTCGTTGGTCAAAGGTTCCGGAGACATCCCGGCATGCACGCATACGGCATGCTTTTCTATTTCTTTATTCCCCAATGCGGCATTGAGCATGCGCAACACTCCCAAACGGAACTCATCCCGCGCCTTAAGCGTAATGCGCATATCTTGTTGTATTTTTTCTTGAAGGGTCATATATAAAAAATATCAATATTAAAAAAATAGATTCTCCTTTTAAAGGGAATCTATTTTTTTATAATCCCTTTGGTAATCTTACGCGCCAAAGCGATTGATTCATCAAGAGGATACCCAAGCTTCAAAAATTTCTGAATTTGACGCTCCATGCCCATGCGATGCATCGCCGTTGTCCAGCGCTTGTTCTTCGTTAAAACAGTCTTATAGAACCGATTCCGCCTTGACTGCAAAAGAACACCGGATTTCTGAATGCGCTTGGTCGCCCGGTACAGAAAACTTGATGTATTTTCCCCGTCTTTTCGCTTTACTGTTACTGCCATACCCGTAAATTAATGAAATATTCTATATTTTACAGTATACCTTATTCCTGTTTTTCTTTCAACCCGCTTAAGATATGCCAATGCTCGTGCTCGATATGATTATACCCGGCGCCGTTGTTTATGAGTTTGTACCCCTTGGTATCGAGCCCTAAAAACTTTACCACCTCGTACACTGCCCCCATCATGCTTTCAAAAAAATCCTTCCTATTACCGTTTCTCACCTCGCTTTTTTCGATGTGTTCCTTAGGGAACACCAAAACATGAATCGGCGCCTGGGGATACTTATTCTCAATACAAAGGTACTCCGCGTCTTCCCAGATAATTTCGCTTGGTTCTGATCTTTTCCCGATATCGCACAATAAACAACTTTCCATATGATCCTATTTCACGCGATCGCGAAGCACATCCATCAACGTATCTATGGGAAATGTTTCTTGAATACCGCTGACCATATCCCGTAAGATAAAGGTATTATCAAATATTTCTTTTTCGCCGATAATCACCGCAAACTGGGCATGGAAACGATCGGCTGATTTGAACTGTGCCCTGAGACTCTCTCGACCAACATCAAATCCTATACGAACCCGGCATCGCTTAAACTTCTCGATTAACCCAAGCACACGTACCCGAGCCGGCTCCCCGATCTGAACAAAATACGCATCCACGGTTGGCTCGGAAATACTTTTCGGGTCCTTGCCCAACAGAGTGGCAATCCGCTCGACTCCAAGAGCGAATCCGCATGCCGGCGTTTCCGGCCCGGCCAAGAGTTGCGTGGAATAATCAAATCTCCCGCCGCCGCCGAGTGCAAGTTTCGCCCCACCGCCTTCATTTTCGCTATTCTGAGTAAAAAACTCGAATACGGTTCGGTTGTAATAATCCAGGCCACGCACCAAAAATGGATTTAACACGTACCCTAAACCCAGCTCTTCGCAGTACCCTAAAACTTTTTTAAAATGAGCGTTACATTCTTTGCACAAATAATCTAGCATCTGCGGAGCGTCGGTTTTAAAAGGCTGACACTGTTCGTTTTTACAGTCCAAAAGCCGTAAAATATTTTTATCGAACCTGCTTTTACAATCCAGGCAAAGCTTCCGCTTCTTTGAACGATAGTAATTCTTTAATTGTTTCCGATAAGTGTCCCGGCA
Source organism: Parcubacteria group bacterium GW2011_GWF1_45_5 (assembly GCA_001001795.1). Lineage (GTDB taxonomy): Bacteria > Patescibacteriota > Minisyncoccia > UBA6257 > Brennerbacteraceae > GWF1-45-5. Next base: position 30,103 of record LCLB01000001.1, on the reverse strand, counting down.
CCCCCAGCACCCGATACTATTGAGCTCCAAACATACGTTTTTGATACCAAAGCTCTTTAAAAGATCCACTCCCATCTGCATAACCTCGACATCAACAATCGGATCGGCACTTGTAAAGTATTCAAAATCAATCTGCCAAAACTGGCGGTATCTTCCTGCCTGGGGATTTTCGTAACGGAAGGCTGGTCCCCACGTCCACAATTTTACCGGCTGGGGCCAGTTACTCATACCGTTTTCAATGTACGCACGAACCATGCCGGCGGTGAATTCCGGTCTCAACGCAACTTCATCCCCTCCCCGCGTTTTGAATGCATACATCTCTTTTTGCACTATGTCCGTTGTTCCTCCAACACTTTTTTTAAAAAGATCCTGATGCTCCAAGACCGGCACCTCCAGAAAACCGTATCCGTACCTGCTCGCGACCTCCTGGCATACCGAACGCAGCTGCTCAAAGTAAGCCACCTCCGGATAGACAACATCGTGCATACCTTTCAGAATCTGCACCGGATGCTTTAACGACTTCCGATCGCGCGATACCTTCCCCTGTTCTTTTTTTCTTCGAGGCATACTTTTTATAGATACCTATTAAAAATCAATTTGTTTCGGGAACCGCAAAAACGGTAACCGCCTGAGGCGGCCACAAACGAATCCACGCTCTGCCGATGATATCTTTTCGCACCAACAAACCCCATCTTCGGGAATCGTACGAAAACTTCCGATTGTCACCCAAAACAAAATATTGATCTTCCTGCATTGTTATCTTCAGGTTCCCTTCCGTCACTTCTCCGTTTTGCAGATACGGCTCTTGCAATATCTGTCCCGCAGGATCATTAAAAGAATAAATCTTCACCACACCATCCTTTATTTCTATGGTCTCATGGGGCAACCCGATAATTCGTTTTATATAATACTGACCCTCTGCTTGAGGAGACTTAAGTACGACAACTTCTCCCCGCTCGGGAGCACGCAAACGAAAAGAAATTTCGTCGATAACCAGGTAATCGTTCTCCAGAAAGTTCGGCTCCATAGATTGTCCTTTGACAAAGAAGGGCTGGATAATGAAAAATCGTATTGGTACAATAATAAGAAGGGAGATAACAACCATCTCGATCAATTCTGCAAGAAAATCTCTGATTTTTGACATTAAAATAACCAAGCCTTAATAAGCGATTGTAACAAACCACCCGACAAAATCAAGCCTTATCATTATATGAAAAACGCATTTCTTGTTATCGGGCTGGGAAATCCCGGGGCCGCATACACCGGCACCCCACACAACATAGGAAGAGATTTCCTTATCCATTCGCTTACTCAACACCTCGAGACGTCATGGAAATCGCACGCCCTACTGCTGGCAGATACCGCTTCCTTTACTCTTAACGGTACCCCGGTTATTTATGCGCTCCCCCGACTCTTTATGAACGATTCTGGCCGGGCTGTGTTTACTCTTTTAAAAAATCTAAAAATCACGATTCCTCACTGCATCATCGTCCATGACGATAGTGATTTGATCCTGGGTAGAATCAAAGTAGCGCGCGCCAGTAGACCAGCAGGGCATCACGGCATAGAGTCAATAGCTACTATTTTGAAAACACAGGAGATTACACGGATTCGCATCGGAGTACGACACGCTCATCAACAATCACAAGCAGGGACATTTGTCTTAAAAAGGTTCAATGCCGCAGAACGAATAATACTTATCGAAAAAATTTACCCGGATATAGAAAATACCCTGGTTTCACTTATCTCCAAAGATGCCTCGCCATCAAAATCGAATCGTAAAAAATAGGCCAAAAGAAATCGCACTCACCACGGCAAAGTGCCGGCAAAAAGCCTTCCATGTCCATGTTTTTGAATGTAATTCTTTGAGTTCACGCAACATCCAAACAATAAAAATCAAAAATAAAAACACGAGTGTCCCCCATGGCAAAGGAAGAAAATAAAGCATTAAAATTACCTGGCTTACATACATAATAATCGCCCAGTACTCAAACCGAGAAAACCGAAATCCATACAGTTCCGCGTAACACGGAAACAATAACGCGCACACCAATATCGCTTCTACCCATCCGACCCACACCCATACGCTTCCCCTCATAACAAGGGAAAAGAAGAATAAAGCGCCATACCCGCACAATGTCAACATGCACCATTGGTAAATTGTTTGATAAGTGATGCCCCAATATGAACGTCTGACACGAACTCCCGTCCAGATAACAATAAGGCTTATCCCTAAAATCAATCGCACGGTATCCTGAAATAAAAACGGCGCCGCCATACCAAACAGCACGACAATACGTCCTATTCTTCTACCACAAAAATCGGGGATACGACGAACCCATTCGATTATAAGAAGGGTACAAGCGGCGATCCACCATAAAAAAGTCCCCGTGAGGCCGCCGATCCCCAGAAAAACAAAGATACACAAACTCACAACCACGAAATTCATGATCCGATACGTAGTGCGCCATCCCGCACTCTTACACGAACTTTGGCACCTTGACTAATTTTTCCGTCAATAATCTTTTCCGAAAGAGGATCCACCAAAAGCCGTTCAATAGCTCGTTTAAGTGGACGGGCACCGAACTCGGGATCGAACCCTTGTTCCGCCAAGAACATCGGAACCTTATCGTTCATATCGATAATGATTCCTTTCCCTTGCAGCCGTTCCGTGACCTTTTTCAGCTGAATATCGACAATCGCGGCAATATCTTTCCTGGTTAAAGGATTGAAAACCACTATCTCGTCGATGCGGTTCAAAAACTCGGGACGCAGGTTTTGGCGAAGCGTTTCCATGATTTTATCCTTTAAAGTTTCCACTGTTTTTGTCTGAGCGGTCGCGAACCCCATTCCCGACATTTCTTTGATATATTCGCTCCCGAGGTTCGAGGTCATAATGATAATCGTATTTTTGAAATTAACTGTTTTCCCTTTCCCGTCGGTCAATCGGCCATTATCGAGCATTTGCAACAATACGTTAAACACCTCGGGATGCGCTTTCTCTATTTCGTCAAAAAGAATAAGGCTGTAAGGCCGGTGTTTTACCAGTTCGGTAAGTTGTCCTCCTTCCTCATGACCGACATAGCCAGGAGGAGACCCAATAAGCCGAGCTGTGGTATGACGTTCCATATATTCAGACATATCAAGTCTGATAATAGTACGTTCGTCGCCAAACATTGCTTCCGCCAGAGCCTTCGCCAACTCGGTTTTTCCTACTCCTGTAGGACCCAAAAACATAAATGAACCGATCGGCCGGTTTTCATCGGACAATCCAGCACGAGAACGACGCAAAGCCCGGCTGATGGCGCTGATTGCCACTGACTGACCGATTACTCTTTGCGCCAATATTTCCTCCAGACGGGAAAGCTTATCCGCTTCCGATTCCAATATTCTTGTCACCGGCACTCCGGTCCATCGTGATACTACGCGCGCGATCTCCTCTTCCGCAACCCATTGTTTTACAAACCGAGCCCGCTTGCGAGATATTTCGGCCTTCCTTTCCGCAACGCGCAAATCGTTCCCCAATGAAGGAATTTTCCCATACACAATCTCCGCTACACCAGTAAGATTCCCCTCTGCTTCAAGCTTGCTGGATTCGTCTCTTAAGGATTCCATTTGGGACCGCAGGGATTGAATCTTTCCGACTACGGTCTTTTCCTTGTCCCATTGTCCGGTTAGCGCCGCATCGCTTTCACGCAACTCGGCAATTTCTTTTTCAATTTTTTTCTGACGAATTCGCGCTTCCTTTGTTTCTTCTTTTTTCATCGCTTCAAATTCTATTTCTAACCGCCGCAAAGCCCTGCGTATCTCATCAATTTCGGTAGGCACACTTTCGATCTCCAACCGTAACGACGACGAGGCTTCGTCCATCAAATCAATGGCTTTATCCGGCAGATACCGGTCAGGAATATAGCGGATAGACAGATCAACGGCCGCAATCAGGGCTCCGTCGGTTATCTTAACCCCATGATGAACCTCGTACTTCTCCTTAATACCCCGCAAAATGGAAACTGCATCGTCGCGAGACGGCTCTTCGACCATAATCGGCTGGAATCTGCGCTCAAAAGCAGGATCCCTTTCTATATACCGCTTAAACTCTTTTGAAGTAGTCGCTCCGATACAATGGAGTTCTCCGCGTGCCAAAACCGGTTTCAGCATATTCGAGGCGTCTATCGCTCCTTCTGCCGACCCCGCTCCGACGATAGTATGAATTTCATCAATAAAAATAATATATTTCCCGGAAGCTTCTTTTATTTCTTTCAAAATTGCTTTCAGGCGTTCCTCGAACTCTCCCCTAAACTTTGTTCCGGCAACCACCGAACCAATATCAAGAACAAGTATTTCTTTATCGCGCAACGGCCCGGGAACCTCGTTTGCCACCACCATTTGTGCCAATCCTTCAACCACCGCTGTTTTGCCGACTCCCGGCTCGCCAATAAGAAGAGGATTGTTCTTGGTTCTGCGCGACAATACTTCCATGACTCTGCGTAACTCCTTTTCCCTGCCGATAACCGGGTCAAGTTTTTTCTCGCGTGCTTGGTTGGTCAGATTAACAGTATATTTCTCCAATATTCCATATCGCTTGTCATCGGCTTCATCCTGAATATGGGACTCCCCGCGCACCTCGCGGATTGTCTGTTCCAGATTTTCCGCGGTACATTTCATTTCCAGAAGAATTTCCTGGACCTTGGTTTTGTGGGAAACAAGCGCAAGTATCAGGTGTTCGGGACCCACAAACTCATCTCCGAATTTCTTTAGAAGTTCTCCTGCTTTTTGAAAGGCAAGGATTAATTCCTGGGAAATGTAAAAAGATCCGAAAGGAGACGCCTGACCCATGGTAAACAAACGCGGGAGATTCTCTAGACGATCCTCGGCACGGCGAGATAATTCTTCGACATTGACGCTTTGTCGCCGGAATACCTCTGCGATAATAGTTTCCTCCTGCCACAACAAAGCCAGTAGAACATGTAAGCTCGTGATCTCGGGATGGTTTTTTTCGGCAGCCAGTTCTTGAGCCCGCTGTAGTGCTTCTTGGGCACGATTCGTGAAACGATTAAATGGATTATTCATAAAAATGAGAGATAGGGATAAAACCCGGACGAAAAATGAAATACTTTAAAATAGTATAAAGATAAAAAGGAGAAAAAGCAAAAAGCTACCGGGCGAGAATCAAGGGAATCCGTTCAACACAATAGTGCATAGCCTCCCGCGTAATAAATTTTCCAAAACTGAAACGGATCGCTGAAGTCGTCAAAGGTTCATCCAGCCCCATGGCGACGAGAACGTGAGAAGGTCCCAGAACCTTTGCGCTGCATGCCGACCCCGCGGCAACCGCAATCCCTTGTTGATCAAACCGATACAGCAGTTCTTCGAGTCCGAATCCCGGAAACGAAATGTTGCACACACTCGAGATACATGGTTCGCAGGAATTGATAACCGCCCGAGGATAAGAGGAAATAATCCCCTTCACAAGAATGTTCTTCAATTCTTTAGTATGTTTTTTTTCTTGTACAAGTTCTTCGCGTACAAATTTAAGCGCATCGGAAAAGCCAACAATACCCGGCACATCCTGCGTGCTTGCGCGTATGCCAAACTCCTGCATCCCCCCCATTATCATTGGAGCAATCCCGATGCCAAAAGAAAAACCGGCGATAAGAGCCCCTGCTCCTTTGGGACCGTAAATTTTATGAGAGGAAACTGTCACGGCATCCATCCCTAGATCATAAAGACCAATCTTTTCGAGACAGTGGATTGCCTGTGCGGCATCGCTATGAAAAATCGGATACATCAACTCTTTAGGAGAGTAACGCGACTGATGCCGAGGGGAAAGTTTATCGCTTTTGAATCCCTTGATAATCTTGCTGATCTCTTCAACCGGCTGGATCGCTCCGGTCACATTATTCACATACATAATGGAAACCAACACGGTTTCTTTACGCAAACTTCCGGCTATAACCGCTACATCAACGAACCCTTCTTTGTTAACGGGCGCATAGGTAACGGTTGCCAAACTATTCTGTTCCAGATCTCTGCAAGCTTCCAGTATTGATTCGTGCTCGATACTACTGGTAATAATATGGGGGAGCTCGTGGTCCGGTCCCTGTTCTTTCCTGTACATTTTTACCGCTCCCTGAATGATCAAATTATTCGCTTCGGTTGCCGAAGAAGTAAATACGACATTACCGAAATCAACTCCGAATAGTCGGGCGATATTTTGACGACCCATATCAAGCGCAGCTTGGGCCTCCCTGCCAAATGCATGTACCGACCCGGGATTCCCGAATATAGCCGAAAAATACGGCTCCATAGAAGCAACGACCCGTGGGTCAACCGGCGTTGAAGCGGCGCAATCCAAATACACGCGCGTATCCATAAATAATAAACTCGATCTATCGCAAAGTATGTCGTGCAAATATTATCGCAAAGGTCAGAAAATAGATATCTGCTCTTACAGTATAACAAAAAGCCCCGAAGGAACAAGGTTAAAGATCCAGAAGGAAAAACAAGAATGATCCCTTTGTCAAAATCGTGAATAAGAAGGCCAAAAATATAAAAGGTGCGAAAAAGAAGGTTTTATATACGTTTATCCGAATGCTGTCATCGTTTTCGAATACGTCACGGATAAGATCCGCCTGGATCCTTGTCAAACCATCGGAACAACAGGTACCGAGCTCATCTGCCTTATTTTTCTTTTTAAACTCATTTTCTATATAAAGTAACGACTCCGGGGTAATAAAGCTACCCAGACAAACATCTTTAGCCCTTATTCTTCTGGTCTCGTGAGATTCGATGTACGTATAGACCATCTGCATGACAACTCCCACCAAAAGCAAAAGGATTATAGAGTTTTTTACCAGATTCAGTAATAATATTCCATTATGCGATAAAAGAAAAATGGTACCGCATACTGCGCCTGCCACTAAAATTAATCTAACAAATATTTTGTTTTTCCAAAGGGATCTAAATAAAATGATTTGCAACGCGAAAAAAAATGTTTGAAAAAGCAAAGGGTGCGATATGTTCGCCGAAGGGATAATCTTTTTCAGAAAAATTGAAAGGCCCTCGATGGCAATAAGCGCGCTGGTGCACAATAGAAACAATTTCCCTGTTTCTATAATAAAGCTCTTTAAAACTCCCCATCGCATTCGGAAAAAATCGGAGAAAGACAACCTAAAACCTTCTTTAATTTTTCTAAGAAAACTCCTAGCGATACCGTACAGCGATAGGGTCAATTTGCAAAGCATTTCAACAATAAAAGCGGAACAGATGAAAAGGAATGCATCGATCAGAAGCGTTGCCGAGGGGAAAAGAGAGATATAACTGCGAGAATAAAACTCCAGAGGGATAAGAAACGCAAAAAGAGAAAAAAGTTTCGCATCCCCTGCCGCCCATAAATCAAAACGCCATAAAAGATAACCGCATAAAAACGCAAAGGATCCGTTTAGAAATAGATTGAAAAGATATTTCAGATTACCCGGTTGATGAATGCCGTACGTACTGTAAACAATCAGAAAAGAATACAAACAAATCGAATATATCAACCCCAAAAGCAAATGAATGTTCTTTATCTTCCCGTATCTGATGTCAGTATAACTGGTGATGCCACCAAGCAATCCAAGAGGAATCAGGAATAAATAGGTAATAACGGTTGAAGGAATGGTCATCCCCGCGAAATGCTTTTAATGGGCTTATAGAAAGAGATCCCCTTTTCTATCTTTTTCTTCATATTTCGAACCGGTTTGAATTCTCCCTTCCCCATGATGCTTATATAGTCCTTATGGATTCCCAAGCAATATTTCTTCATCAGACACGATGCACAACGCGACAAAAAGGTCACCTCCTCTTCCCTGAGCGTTCTCCATGCGTACGGCCATAATATTTGAGGAATTGTGCATAAAGGAAAATGAAGCAATCGAAGTTCACGGAAAGACGATGACCAGTCGTGGACGGCAGATTCTATATATTTCTTTACCTTTTCATACGATATGCCCACGACTCGTGCGTTATCTTGAGCCTGACCCTCCATTTCTATAAAAATCAGAGCGATGTCCCGTATCTTTTGAGCGCCGAATTCTTTTTCAACAAAAGAGAGTATCTTCCCCAGGTGCTTATAAGTAAGTTTGGTGACGACAATCCGTATCTCCAATTCTTGCGATGCTTTCTTGTGGCGTAAGATGTGATGAATCCCTTGAACGGTCTGTCGGAAACTCCCCGGAGCACGGGTTACACTGTCGTGCGATTTCTCATCGTATCCATGAAGGGCGACTTCAAAAAGAATATTACTGATTTTCAGAATGTTTCTCGTGAATTGAAGATAACTAAACATTCTCCCGTTCGACACCACTACAATGGTGCGTTTGGGATATTCGGCACGAAACCAATGGATAATTTCGAAAAATTCAGGATGAATCGTGGGCTCTCCCCCGCTGAAAGAAATCACATCCTCCGGCCCCATGGCGCGTCGCACCCATCTTTGTTTGATACTTTTAAATGCGTAAGGAACACTCTCTTTCTCCGATTGGAAAGATAAAGAATTCGTGCACATCACGCAATGATTGTTACACTGGTTCCAAATGGCAACATCGGGCATAATCAAGAATGGCAATGAAACGGAAAATACAAAATGATTATTTCAAATCAAAGTCTACTCTGTCGAAACCCGCTATCTCGTCTATTTCCGCTTGCGGAACATTATAATATTTCGCTTCCGGCAGAAGTTTTTTTTGAGCCCTCTTCTTGGCTACTATCATAGATGGAGCTCGAACATACCCCAGCACCTCATAATGTTCCTGGCTTTGGTATACCAGAACATATTCCTTAATTTTCGTCGATACCTTTTTAACCATAATTGTTTGATTACTTTAATTGATATATAGTATACACTCCCCATTGCCCTATCATACGTTCCTTATAGTTTATTTTTACAAATTCGCACATGACACCAAGCTCCTGATCGGGCGGAGAACACTGGGGACTCTCGATGAAATAATTATTCTTAAATGCCCCATGAGGCAGTTGAAAGTTTCCAAGGAAAAGATCGCGGTCAGTAAAAAACGAGCTGTCGAACATATCAGAAAGAGCAATCGCTTCATAACCAAGAAATTGAGCCGAATGCAGCTCAGCGTGACCAGGGAGAATAAGATATGATTGCGCGGGCGCAAAACCGTATTTATCCGAGATTGATCTTAAGTCTCCATAAATATCGACACTATAAGTTGACGAAAGGTCCAACAGCGAATGCGGCAAAAGACGTTCACCGAGATATGAACGATAACTTTTAAAAGCCACTCCCAACGACACCAATGAAACAGCCAACGAAATGATGATGACAGAAATATACCTGGATATCTCGCCCTTCCCGATGAACCTCGTCAACGAATCCGCAAGAAAACCAATGGCAAAACCGACATACAAAACAGCAATATTGTAAGTCGGAACCGCCAAACGATCCTCGTAGTAAATACAATCGGCTAAATATATAAACGACATTATTACGAAGGATAAAAATAAGAACAAATTATCCCTAAAATGTTTCTTAAAAGAAAGCAAAAAGCCAACCATTGCCACCACGCTTATAATTACCATCTTCAGAGAACCCCAAAACGAAATAAACGAAGGAATATCGTTGAAGAAATAATTCAGGGAAAAACGATTATTCAATAAGAAACGCAAAGCTACGTCCATAGGGGCTAGCACAGGCGAAAAATAAGAATAGAATCTGCCATCATGAAATGGTTGCGAAGGAAAGCTACACCAACCATCCATGGTTGTCTGGCGGAAATGATAATTAGTTAGTAAAAATGGTATGGAGAATAAAAACAAAACCAGACACAATACTGCCGTACGTCGCCAGGATAAATGCCTAAATTCTCCGAATAACAGATAGCAAAATGCGTAAACCCCGATCAGAACAAAGTACTCTGGTTTGGTCTGATTCATAACCGCAAAACAAGCCAAGGCGACAATGTGCAGGGGAAAAGAATGCCGCCTAAAGGCTAAAACCGCGGCGATAATAAAAAGTAACATGAAAAGACCGACTATAATCGTGTATCCCATCCTGACCGAAGAAAAAATCAGGACATGGGGGTTCGCGGCGTACACCATGCCGCTGGCCAAACTGATCCGAGGATTACGAAATAGAACTTGGGCCAAGAAGAAAACCGCGACAATGGAGAGGGCGCCGACCACTAAGCTGGTTATTGTCCCTACAAAAGGCGTAAATCCAAATACCTTAAATCCTATGGCATATATCAAGATGCCCATTACCCGGTCTATAAGATAAAGAAATGCACGTTTATCGCCCGTCACCAAGTCCCTGGCGTAATGCAGTTCGGCCCATTCGGCATCGGTTGGATTAAAAAACTTAAGGGTCAATCCTCCCCAACAACAGACAAGAAGAAAAATAATCACCGTTATCCCCAGGGTTATAAAATATCTTTTAGGAACCGAACGCATCACTTCCAGAAATACACGCCTTTCGCAAAAACAAATGTATCCGGCAATAATCACTGCCAATAAAGGAAAAGTATAAACGAAAATTCTGATATCTTCCTCGAATAATATCGGATCACGATGGAACGACAGGATGCCGGGATTAATGAACAAAATAAGCAGAACATATACCGCCATAATGACCGTAACCGTCAACATTTTAGAAATCATCTTGTTGGAAAACATATTCTTCACGGAATGAATCTGTATCGAATAAGGGCTGTAATTCCTTTGATACCGTCAAAAAAATTTATTTTCTTACCCTGCCTAATCGTACGGGGAAAATATCGAATCGGCAGTTGGTATATACAACGACTCCTCTTTAATGCCTTCGCCGTCATCTCATGTTCAACGGCAAATCCCCGTTCCCGCAATTCAAATGCTTTCAATATATCGGTTCTGAACGCCTTACAACCACTGTTTACGTCACGTATACTGGCGCCAAATAACAAATTAGCCAAGCATGTTTGCACCGCGTTCCCCCAACGGTACACCCAATGCGACAATGATTCTTTGGTTATAGGGGCACGTATGCGATACGTAAACACCACCCCTGTTTCGCCCCGGATAATCGGCTCTACCAGGCGTGGATAATTATCGGGGCTGGTTTCCAGATCCGCGTCCTGAATAACAGATATTTCGCCAGTGGCATGGGCAAGCGCCGATTGAATGGCGGTTCCTTTCCCTTGATTACCCTCGTGTCTGATTAATATGAACTGGTATTGATCGCACAGCATACCGATAGCCTCACGGGTTGCATCCGTAGAGCCATCATCAACAATAATCACTTGTTTTGATATATTAACCGCATTGATCGCGCGAATGGTTGTCGCGATGGTTTTTTCTTCGTTGTACACCGGAACAATAACTGATACCGTCATAATCAAGGTAGGAAAAATATTTACATAATTTTATTCCCTTGTTTTATTGTATCACACGGACATCGCCTGTACCCTGACGCAAATCAAACACGATGAACGGCGGGCATATGCGCGGAGGCACAATAAATTTGTCTTGTATATGAAAACCTGTTTCGGAGAAATAATGCCGGACATTAAACGGATTAACGGGGACCATAGTAACGCCATGAACCATACCGCCAATCAAATATCCACATGCGATGAATGGATTCCATTGATTCTTTATTTCTATAATAATTTGACCGCGGGGACGCACTACCCGTACAAGTTCACCTAATACGCGACTCCGAAGAAACCGGGGAATATGATGGAACATATCTATGCACATAACTGTATCGAACGAACTATCGGGGAACGGCAACGCAGCGGCATTACCCTGTAGGGCAGTGAAGGGAATCCCGTAATGACGCGCCCGAATTCCGGCCTGAATAAGCATATTCTCGGAAATATCGATACCCGTATAATTGATTTTCCTTTTAAGGTACTGGAACATAAGACCGTTGCCGACACCGACGTCGAGAATGTTCTCGCCGTATATGATACGTTCTGCCGTCCATCGACGTATTGCCTGCCGTTCCGCCACCCTACCCGTAGCCCACGCACGTGTCCCGAAATCTTCCGCAACACGGTTGAAAAATATCCGCTGTCGGATCTCCAAATTTACGGGAAATAGCGTATGGCGTTTTGCCCGAAAAAAGTATGTACGAAGGCGTTCCATGCTATGTTATTTCTTGTGAATCGCGCGAAGCGCGTATAGGAGGCATACGGATCGACCAAATGGCACATATCTGCGGGGTACACGTAGCTATAAAGCGTATGTTTTGTCGCTCCCCATTTTTGTTTGTATTTTTCGTACGGGGAATCGGGACGGGTACGGCCAAAATCAACTGTGGCGAATCGATTCTCAAAAGCAAACCGTATCTCATGATAATACAAAAGATCGCTTGCCCGGTATGCTTGGCATGAACGATCGTACGACAGCACAACCGCTAAATCCCTTGCCCGATACGGCAAATTAAGCATTGCCCCGATCATTTTTTTATCAATATATGCCCCGATAAACCGTGATGCAGGATAATATGTGCGTATATTTGCAAAAAATCGTTGTGGCCATGGAAGTGAACCGACACGCGCCATACTACTGACATGAAGCGCATAGAAGGAGTGTATATCGGCATCTGCCACTCCTACCCCGTACCGGCACGATTGCACAACTGAGTGCCGAACCCTTGTTTTCGCTTTCATCTTCGGCCAAAAATCATTCGTAAAATCCCTCCCGCCGATATTAATACTATAATCGTATGCCTTAACAACCGGCGCAAATAAGAACGACTCTGCGTCATGATATTGCGTATCTGGAGGCGTCTTTATCTCAAGATAACGTACGCCTTGTTCTTTTTTTAACATCACAAATAAATTAACGATACTTTCAAACATCGATGCGTAATACCCATCCCGTACAATTGGCCCTCCGTACTCCATAAACGGCAACGACACAAGCACCTTTCCATGGATACCCCTGACCAAAAACGCCGGAAATATCCCGGCAATCCCGCCTTTGGCGTCTCTTAAAATAAAATAATATGGCTGGTAACCGAATGTTTCCTCTAAAATTCTCTTCCACGCGATCGTATGGAATAATGTCCCGTCGGAAGATTCTTCCACGAAAGCGTCCCATACTCCGTAATCCTCCTCCCGCAAGGGCTCTATCATGCCTTTTGAGGGATTAATTCAGAATCGCCATAATGGCGAAGATATTCTTTCCATATCCCCTCACACATCGCATAAAGTCCGCACCCTTTACATTTCGAAGGACGCGCCCTCCCTACTAATTTCCTTCCTTCGAGAGCATGTGAATTGTAAAAGTCAGGGGCAATGTGCTCGACATTACTATAAACATTTATTTCATTCAATTCACTGATTTGGTCAAGATAATTCTGAAAGTAACACAAGGGAACATACCGGATATGCCAGTGCTGAATCTTGTATTTCTTTCCAATATCCAAGCATGCATGAGCGTATGGCGCAATCTCCGAAATCTTGGGCACAAGGGTACGGAAATCATCATGCGCCCCACCGTACGTTGGATCAACGAAAATGAACTCTGCGTTATAAAGACCGATTTTTTTTATATAGGCTCCGATTCGTGGTAAAAGTTTATAGTTTTGCCTCACAATGGTTGTATTTGTCCCGAGCATTACCTGTAGGTGAAGTTTCTTGGAGATCTTTTGGACATTTTTTACCCCCTGATTCAATTGCGCAAAACTCCCCTGCACCCCGGTCAATGAGTCATGCAGCGTTGCCGTATGACCATGAATAGAGAAAATAATGCTATTAAGGCCCACGCGTAAAATCTTTTCGGTAAAATCTTTATAGGCGAACATCCTGCCGTTTGTCGCCATCATAACGGTCTCGAACTTCATTCTTTTGGCAAACAGAATAAGCCCCAAGATATTGGGATCTATGGTCGGTTCCCCTCCGATGAGTTCCAGATACGTGCTTCCTCTCCTTTTTGCATTCAATATATCCTTTTTAACATCTGTGTAAGACGGCGCGGCAATCTTCCTTTTATTGTAATTAATGCAAAAAACGCATCTGTTGTTGCATGTATAACTGAAAAAAATGACTGTTTTTTTTATTTGTTTCATATGACGCTTATGCCACCGCCTTGACTAAAAATACTTAAGATAAAGGGTATAAAATACGTTTCTTATGTACGACCACCGCAAACACCTTTTTTGTTCTCAAGAACTCCAAAAGTCCTTTCAAATAATCATCGTCAACATGCGCAAGCAGAATAAGATTCATCTTGGTTGTTTTTATTCTATTGATCATCTCCTGCATTTGTTTTCCACTAGTTAATGGTGCCCTTATTTTGTTTCCCTTGAAATTAGAAATTGTAACCGGTCGCATACCGTTAAAACTAAACAAATCGACGTACTTTTTCCAAAACCCTTGACAGTACCTGTTTAATATACAATTACGGCATCCTTTCCCTCCTATTTTATATTGATCAATCCATTCCGAGGATGACATTTCGAACTCATGAAAAGATTTTTCCCCAACCACACCGGAGACATTCTCCTCGCTCTCAGATAGTGGCTGGAGCACTTTTTCTTCGAATCCGGGCAGAATGCATAGAGGGAACTGTCCACAGCTTGCTATGCTTACGTTGTATTTCTCTTTTTCCAAAAAGGAAAGGGTTCTTAAAAAATATGGTTTCAAAGCGCTGAATTTTACGTAAATCCAGTCATTCAACAGGGCATTCCCTTGAGGGAACGGATATGCGAAGGTAACATCCTTTATCCTGGGATATGTTTTATTTAAAAACTTCACGAATCCCGGAAGATCCTTGTAATTCCGGGAGGTGATTACATGATATATCGAAAGGTTCTTCCCGTGATTCACGAAATATTCGATCCCCCTCATTGTTTTTTTGAAAGTTCCGAAAGAATGCGTAAGCGACTCGCTGATTCTTTCTTTGTGGGAATGCAAGGAAACACAAATGCCGAGCTTGTTCTTCTTATCAGCGGCAAGAAGGTCTTTGCCGTACTGCTTATCGGAAAGACGCGTGCCATTGGTAATAATGGCGATCGAGTATAATCCTGCAAATTTTTCAGCGTACGCTATGATTCCGGGGAGGTCGTTGCGCAACGTAGGTTCCCCTCCGGTAAAGATAATATGCCTTCCTCCTGAACCAATAAATGCCCTGATCATCTTTTTCACTGCGCTGGTGCTCATTGAACCGAACTTCCCTTCGTTACCCCCTTTTACCACGCAAAAGGCACAGTTCTGATTGCATTGCTCGTCTATGCTGATATAGAGCATCTCCGGATGGCGCACGGAATCATGAGAAGATGCTTCGATCTCTTTGCCTTTAAATATGTCGGTTGTTTTCATTTTATTCTTGGATTGATCTAATGTAAGATTCTGTCCCGAAGGAATCATTTGAAATCGATGATAAAACCGTCTCTTATACTCTTTTTTTTATAGGAAAATAGTTTTTTG
Source organism: Parcubacteria group bacterium GW2011_GWF1_45_5 (assembly GCA_001001795.1). Classification (GTDB taxonomy): domain Bacteria; phylum Patescibacteriota; class Minisyncoccia; order UBA6257; family Brennerbacteraceae; genus GWF1-45-5. The sequence continues at coordinate 14,684 of LCLB01000001.1, read as the reverse complement.
TTCCCGTTGTATATCGAGATTCTGCGGTCGGAAACAACAATTCTGTTGCCTTCTTTAAGGAGCGCTACCAAAGTACTGGCTGAAGGAAAATAAGGGGGCGCCACCTTACTATAAAACAAGGTGTCGCCTTCGCAGTAACCATCGAACACAACCAGATTAAAAAGGTTGAAGAATAATACCGGTTTCGCAAGGGAATATTTTATGTTGTTCTCCATCACGGGGGCATATTTTCTCAAAATTGACTCTATCCTTTTTCCGATTTTTACACTTTTGGGACAGTCGTAACGGCAAGGTATATGAGAAATATACTCCAGGTGGAAGGCATAAAATCCTAAAATTCTTTCATTGACTTTACCATATCGGATAAAATCATCAAACCTCCCCTGGTCCATCCCGAGCCTACTGTAAAAATTGAAAAGATTATTCAACAGGTAATTATGTTTCTCTGAACTTCGGTGTGTTTCGAAGACAATAAAAGACGAATCAAGCGCCTTGCCATCGCGACAAAAATCAGCATGCCGCTTGCTGCAACAATTCGGGTAGCCCAGAACCCTCCCTTGCGCCTCTATTGAGACTACATTAAGATAGTCGGCTGCCTGTCGGGCGAATTCTTTATTCCTGGATATGGCTAAAATCGGTTCCTTTATGTACCAGGATCCATTTCCTATGGCCATAAATAAACCTGGAAAATTGGTCTTTATGAAGCTATCCTCTCCTCTATTCTGAAAACTTGTCACTATGGCCGGTTTTTCACCGACCAACATCGCCATGAATTCCGACAAAACAAAATTGGTTTGAGGAACAATTCTTGCCGCTTTGGACAGTTCTTTTTCATTCATCATATAAGGCGTAGCTTCTTATAAACCGGTAAAGGATCATCTGTACGCGGGATAAAGTCTCTTACACCGTAGAGTTCCTTAAGCCGTGGGTAGAATCCTGCGCATATCGCATTCATGGTACACTTTTTGCACTGTGGAGCTTTTGCGGCCTGTAAAGAAGACGGTTTGGAAAAATCGAGACCCCGCACCCCGGAAAGATAATCATCCACTATTTTAAATTGGGATATCTTGAATAAAGTTGAAATGGCATGGTTTTCAAAGCCGTCAACGATACACAACGGTACGATTTCCGAAACATCAAAACGAATTCCGTAAGTCGAACATTTTTTCATCGCTTTTTGCAAAAACGGCTTAATATCCCGCGCCCTGGGAATGACTCGTTTATTCTCCCATGCCCAGCCCTCCGGAACAACCAGACTAAGATTCAACCAAAGATTATGAAGACGCAACTTGTGCATAAAATCAATAAACCCGGGAAGGTCTTTATAATTGAACGAATTAATGACATGAATGATATGGATTTTAAAACCGTTTTTATCGGCAAGCCGGAGGTTTTTTATAATGGTTTCAAAGCCAAACCGGACACCCCGCAACTGGCTGCTGACATTCTTCTTATGACTGTGCAACCCGAAGTTAATAATGTCCAGTCCGGCGTCTTTCAAGGTAGATATCATCTGTCTGTCCAACAACGTACCATTTGTTTGAATTTCGACCATAAAACCGCACTTCTTCGCAAAACGGATAACTTTAGAAATGTCGGGATATAAAAGAGGTTCTCCGCCAGTAAAGATAATTCTTTTCATCGCGGGATCCCTTAACTTATCCTTGATTGCCTTCATGACGTCCTTCGATTTTGGAATACACCACTTAACGACCTTCGTCGGATCCATGGGTGGTCTGTTACAAAATAAACATTTTTGATTACAAGTAGTGTTCAGTTGGATATACGCATGTGCCTCGTGCGTCACAACGCTCCCGCCTGGGGCAACACCCTGATTGTTTTCGGCTCTTTTCATATCAAGATATTATAAATTATAAAGGATCGTGTAAGGACATCTCTTCGACAACCACCGAGGAATTCCGGAAAGAGTGCCCGGTTTTTTGAGAGGTTCGTAAACTAAATCCAATATCCTATTTCGAGATATGGTTAAAGCTCCGGTGTTCATTTTATTCCAGGATAAACTCATTATCGCCATACAAACGAAGATATGAATTCAGGATTCCGTCACATTTAATTTTATAAGAACATTGTCTGCAAAGAGAGATTCTGACTTTGTCGTTGTTTTTCTCCAGGCAAGGAAAAGAATATACCTGCGCCTCTTTCGGCAAACTGCACGGAGGAAATTCGACCAACAAAACCCTCAAATCTGTTTTGTTCAAAAAACCACCTCTTTTTAAAACATTAAAAACGTAAGCGCCAAGCCGGGGCATCGGCATAATCAGCTTTTTGGTGGCAGAACGCGTGCTTAATGGGGAAATATTTAGAATATTTATCTCTCGGACTCTTAAACCGGTTAATAGCTCCAGCTCCGCGCCAAGATTACGATAATTCAACCTGTTCATTGGAAGGTTAACAAGAAGGCTTGTGTTTTTTCCTTTGTATCTGATGATGCTTTTGATGCCGGCGATTGTTTGTTTAAAACTTCCCGGGACAAGTGTCTGGCGATCATGGATACGGGCCGATGCCCCGGAAAGAGAAACCCCGATTTGATTGATACCCGTAGCGAGAACCGCTTTCGTGAAAGACGAGATAGAGAACATACGACCATTCGTTGTCAACCCCACCTGTCTGAACTTAAGGCTCCGGGCAAATCTTATGATTTCTAGAATATCCTTTCTCACTGTCGGCTCCCTGCCCATGATGCTTACGAAATCATATTTTTTTCTTATTATCCGGAGTTCTTTTCTGATTTCCGCAATGGACTTTTCCTTCAACCCAGAAAGATATTCATCGGCCTCACTGCAAAATATGCAATTATTGTTGCAAGCATACCCAACGTAAACGTATGGGCTCGTTTCTTTATTTTTAATCTTTTTTCTGATACCACTCATATGTACTGTACACCTTAATCATATATCCTTATCGATCCCTGTCTATTCTCCTGATAAACGGTTTAATAAAAGACTCCCCATATGAATCCGGAAATGGAACCCAGACGCCTCCACATTCGTCGCGATAGACGCATTTCGAGCATTTCCGAACCCTGGTTTTATGGATATCGTAATAGGTATTAGATTTTTCTTGAAAACGCTTTGGATTATAGCCAACCTGTTTAATGATCTCGGTTCTCTCTTTCGCGTTAATGAAATGACAGTTTTCCATTTTCAATAATGAGGGTGGGAATAAACAATAAGGGAAGTCCATGAATAAAACCTGCCCGAATTTTGGAAGAACCGGACCTATTCTTTTCAAAGCATTTTGTAGACTTTCTGGGTGCACCGAAAAAAGCGAATACTGATCGTGTACATATCCGTCCGGAATCAAATCGAGCAAAGTCCAATGCCTCACACCAAGAGAAAATAGAAAAAGCCCCGTGTCCCTCAAAGAACCAACAGTCATATTGAAGACAACTGTGTTAACGCTTGTCATAATCCCTAAACGAAGCGAGTTTCTAACACCTTGAATAGTTTGCCTGAAACTTTCCCGCACCCGGGTCACCTTATCATGAACTTTCGGGGTCGGTCCGTATACTGTTGTTACCAACCTGGTTAAACCATTTCTCTGCAATTCCTTCAAAAACGACAAAGAACTCGACGTCCGGGCATTGGTTCCGAGCGCGACATCCCTGTATCCCAATTTTTTCGCCTTTTTGATCAGTAATAATACATCATCTCTTGTTGTCGGCTCTCCTCCTGTAAATTCAATATTCTCATAGCCGGACTTTATTCCCCTTTCCATGTCCTTGATAATCTCTTTTGTGCTTCGGGAAACATACTGCAACGCCTTGGGTTTCACGCTGCACATAACGCAATCGTTGTTGCATAAAAAGCCCGTCATGACCAGAAAAACCTTTCCGGAAGACGATTGGTCTTCCTTTGATCCTTTCCCACGTTTTACGCTTTCCTTTTCGTCTACGGCACCGGTACTGGATATAATTTCTGGATCGGAATATACGGGTTTTAATTCCGACCACCCGAAAATACGGGGATATTCGGCCCAAGGACCCTCGCAGACCCCATTATATATACATTGACTACATTTAGGCCCTTTGGATTTTCCGATATTTTTCCTATATGAACCGTAATCCGTTATTTCTTTTTTGCCGTCTACTACGCTTGAGAAAGGAATATACTGCTCGGACACATATTTCTCATATCCTTTCATAAAACAATATGGCGTTGCTTCAACCATAACCCTTATCCCCGCTTTTCCCCCTATCTCTATACCTCTCTTCATGTAAGGAACTGCTTCTTGATATCGGGGGACAAGTTTTCGGATCAATGAAGAATCGTGCGCTATGACCGGATTAATATGCATAAAGGCAAACTGGAACTGATCAACACCAAGACTCACCAGCAAACGAGCCAGCGCGGGCAAATCTTTATAATTCATTTTGGTGACAACGCTGTTGGTAATAATGTGCTGACCCAGCGCTTTCAGATTCCGGATACCCCGAACTGTTTGATTGAAGCTGCCGGGCGCACGAGTCAAAGAGTCGTGTATGCGAGAAGTGGAACCGTGAAGTGCGGGAGAAAATTCGTTACATCCAGCCCTTATCAACGCCTGACAATATTCCGGATACGCGAACATCCGTCCGTTGCTTTGGATTTGAATATGCCGGTACCCTATTTCTTTAGCGTACCGCACCAGGTCCAAAAGCTCCGGTCTTATGGTCGGCTCTCCACCGGTGAAAACAACACCGTTATGGTTTTTCCTCATCCTTCGCAGAATATCCCGTATTTCTTTTTCGGACTTATCCGGCTCACTGTACCGCCTCTCTCCCTGAATACAGAAAAGACAACGATTATTGCATTGGAATCCTATTTTTATATCTATGCGTTCCATTAGAAACAAAATGAATACTCATTAATTAGATGACTCGTGAAGTCTTGCGGATACGGGCCTGAACCTGAAACCGCGCAATTTATAATATTCTTCCCAAACGCCCGGACATGAATTGTAATAGGTGCATCCAAAACACTGTTTCGAAATGTGTTTTCCTTTAAAAAACTCTTTTTGATTCTTATAACGATTGCCCGCATACCTCTCGGTCGCATACTCGGTGTAATATTTACCCAGTACGCAAAAAGGAAAAAAAACAAGCGATATGCTTATATTTTTTGTATTGGCGTAGTCAATTGCCTTTTGAAGAAACGGAATGGTATCTCTTATATCGGGAACAAATGACGGCTTCCATAACACATCATCCTCAACTGCAACAAATGATATAATCACTGTTTTTATCTTCAATCGTTTCAGAGTGCCGATATATTTTTTCAAAAAGGGAAAGTTTTCCGAGCATACGACCAGACTGGCAACAAGATCACCTCGCATGTCGGTTATGTTTTTTATGGCCTTTATCGTGGCATCGAAGCTTCCTTTTACGTTAGTCAATCTGTCATGTACGCGCTTATTATGACCATACAAGGAAATGCATATCCTCAATATATGCTGCCTTTCTTCCAAAACGGTTTCGGTAAAATCACGATTGCGAAAACCAAAACCGTTTGTATTGACGACTATCTTTTTGAAACCAAGGGAAACGCTTCGCTGAATCAGTTTCGTAAAGTAGGACGTCATCGTTACCTCTCCTCCGTCTATGCTTAAATAATCGGCACCTTTTCTTCGAGCCTCCCGGAGCAAGGTAACCGCATCCAAAAAAGAAAGGGAGACAAACGGATCGTCTTTTACCGAACAAAACGAACAATTCTCATTGCGAACACTCGTCAGGAAAAGTCTGTAATGACGCATGAAAGTATGAATATCCGCTATCTGTACTGTTTATCATAATATAAGAATATTAAGAAAACAAATGAGATTCCATGATATACCACCGCCCTCCGTCAGCGCGCGAACCGCGTGGGATAAAAAATGTGGCAGAGAAACCAATAATCTACCGGTCATCGGCTACTTGTGACGAGATCCCACACTACGGCGGCGTACCGGGAAAGGCTTAAAACAAAAACTATGGAGTGTATAATACGCTTCCCAGACCCCGGGGCATAATCGATAACACGCGCACCGGAGACACTGCGGTGGCCTATGCCTCCGCGCGGAAAACGCCTCGGGATCTTTAAACCGGTCCGGCATATATGCTTCCGCCGCATACGAAATATAATACGGATCAAGCGCACAAAAAGGGAAAAAAGTTAGCGCAGGGTAAACACCTTTTATATTGGCATAATCAACGGCATCCTGTACGTACGGGATAACTTCCGGAAGCGCCGGGATTAAAGACGAGTTACGCAACGCATTCCCTTCGGGCACAATGAACAGGAAAATAGTCTTGCTCACCCGTGCCTGTACAAGAACATCGATATATTGTTTGAGGAAACGGAAATTTTCTGAACACACCACGATGTTGGTGACGATACTCGCATCCAAGTTCACCACGTTCCGTATTGCACGCATCGCTACGGCAAAGCTTCCCTTCACG
>LCLB01000001.1:0-8238 GCA_001001795.1 Parcubacteria group bacterium GW2011_GWF1_45_5 | reverse complement strand
GCGGCTCAAACGATCGTGAAGATTTTTGTTATGACCGTGTAATGAAAGGTAAAGCTTAATGACATCTTGCCGCCCCTCCAGCACCTCTCGGGAGAATCTCTTGTCGGCGAATCCATACCCGTTCGTTTTTACGGCAATTTTTTTGAATCCCAAGGCAAGACACTTGGTGATAAGGGATGGGAAATACGGCACCTTGGTTGGCTCGCCTCCGTCAATACTCAACAATTCCGCCCCACGGGCACGCTGTTGCTTCAGCAACGCGACTACTTCCGGGAACGACAAACGCACCCGCGGATCGTCCTTTGCCAAGCAAAACACGCAATCTTGAGTACAATCGCTCGTAAATATCAATCGGTAATGTTTCATTGGCACAGAATGCTTAGGATGCCTGACTTTCCAAAAAATCCTGGTATATCTCATCCCTGTCTCCATACACGTTCCAGCTCTGCTTCCCGACCCGACCGTTCACGAAACGCACCACAGCGCCTTGTTTCATATACAACTCAACACATTCTTTGAAATGTGCCGGCAGGCCGTATTCGGTACACACGGTAAGGTATTCCTGGCCCCACAACGATCTCGGGAGCGGACGCGAAATCTTAAAATATACGTGATTTTTTTTCAAAACCGACAGAAAACGCCGCACCCGCTCTCCGTCCTGACGGCTGGCGGTCTCGGAATTGAAATCAAACTTCAACAAAAACAACGTTAGTTCAACCCGCCGATTCTTGTATGCCAGAATATCCTTCGCCAATGCAATCAGGTCGTCCGATGCGGTCACATACACATACGGATTCTCGCGCATCGATCCCCCGACTCGCTGCACCGAAAGCGAAAACGAATGGTATGTCAAACGATACGACAGCACGCCGTGCTGCAACTCCAAGCAAGGGATTTTGCGCACCAGATACTTATCCGTGATGTACTTGAACATAGAAGCGGGGAATTGTTTGTCCACGCTGTCGCAATGACGCCGCACCGGAAAAAACGATCCGTGCCGATGGGCAATCTGATAAAGACATACCGCGCCGCACGCAGGAGCCTGGGAACAAGATGCGCACGCATTCGCCTTAAGAATGGCGCGAATCGTTTCCTGGAACCACTCTAACTTCTGAAAATCAATATCAAAATCCTTCTTCTCGGGATTATACCGTCCTATAATGAACTCCTTGAGGAACGGATACGCCTTGAAATCGTACGGGCCCGTATGCCGCTCGCAGGCAGACACATTCCCATACGGATCTAGCACAAAGAAAGATTTCGTATAGATGCCGCAGGTGACCGTAGTCCCTATCCGCGACAGATACGGATCATAGTCACGCATCCCTACCTCATCCTGCAATTCGGCCAATACCAGCAATTCCTGCAGATGATTTCGTTTCCGGAAAACCTTACGCTGTCTGAATTGTTTCACTTTAATCATTCCCGCAGTCGCTCCCACATTTTCCAAAACCCCGAACATCAATCGTTGCACGCCAAGCTGGAAAAAATAGTTGATGACCTTTTTCTCATTTCCAAACGTGTCGTCGGTTATGGTTGCACGTACTCGAAAATTTTTGCCCATACGGACAAACTGACGAATGGTCCTTTCCACCGCCGGACTGCTCTTGCCGCCGGATGCCAACGGACGGTATTTATCCTGAATAAACCCGGGTCCGTCACACGAAACCTGAAGCTCATCAATATTCCGCGCCAACCACGTCGCGATTCGGGATGTCACGACTCCGTTCGTAGACAAAGGGTTCACCTTAACTCGTTTCACCTTCCGTTTTGCATAGGCAATAACATGCCGCAATGAATCAAACACAAGCGTCGGCTCGCCTTCACCCACGATATTAAGATTCAGTTCCCCTTCGCAGTATCGGGATACGTAATCAATGGCTTTCTTCGCCAACGAAAGAGGCATTATTGCCGTCTCGGTTCTCCGCCCGCTGGATGCGTAACAATACCGACACCGCAGATTGCACGTCGGCACCATATTAAGAGCAAGGTTCTGGAACATCTTCGGAGGCGGATCAAAAAAGGCTTTATCCAGGGTATCCCCTCGCCCCACCACAATCCCTAATTCCAGCAAAATATAGGGAAAAGAGGGTTGCTCGTTGAACCGCTCAATGTATTTCCTATAGTCAGCACTGGAAATTTTAAACGCTTTACCAGTTAAAAAGGAAAACAGTATTTTCACTCCCCCTTGTGATGGGAAGAGCATCAAATTTTCATTTAAACGATATTGTCCCGCTGCGTTCCTCACTAACGCGTCATTGCCGCAAGATATCCGTTGGATACGAAAATTTTGTTTAAAATCGATAAATTCAATCTTCATGCGCCATTGTACACGTTATCAGCGGGACCCGCCGAAGCATAGGCAAAACTCCTGGACGCTACCCGGCATAAGAATTCTTGGTGGTCCCGCAGCAGCAGTTCGAGTGGGAACCGTGGGAAGCATGGGAACCGTGGGAACCGTGGGAACCGTGGGAAGCATGAGAACCGTGGGAAGAGTGGGAACGGGAACCGTGGGAAGAGTGGGAACCGTGGGAAGAGTGGGAACCGTGGGAAGTATGCCGGCCTTGGCCAGAAACGTTGCTGAACTGACTGGTGTGAACGCCTGGACTTGGCGGGGTATTCGCATTGGAAATATGCTCTCCTCTTCCGGAAATATTTTCGAACCGGCTAGTGTGATCCGCCTGGGCTATCCGGGAACCGAATGCCACTCCCAACATGGTAAGTGCGGTGCCAAGCTTAAGGGCATTTTTTTTGGTAATTTTTCCTTCTTCGCTCGTTAAAAATACCTTTAAACTTTTCTTTATTTTCGGTATTTTTTTCATGAAATTTTACGATTACTCTTTTTCAGGCCCATCCATTTCTCGAATACTCCCCTTACCTTCTTATTTTGCAACTTATCGAACAAATAATCAAGCATTCCCATGTGCAACTGACACTGATAATTGTCTGGTCCGGGAGCGAACAAATCTCCGTATAAGGCGTAGTTCAAAACCGGGCAGACCCCGCAATACGGCTTATATGCACAGTAATCGCAGGCAGAATTCTCCAAAATAGACGCCTGACAAACCACCCGAAGGTTAGGATGGGACACAAGCTCCTTATAGGAATGTTTTAATACATTCCCGAGAATGAATGTGTCTTCTCCCAACATCCTCCCCTCATCGCACGTATAGACTTTCCCGTCGTAATTGTAGAGTATCTGACCGATACCAGCTCCGCAGGGCGACCGCAGATCCAAAAAATTAGGATCCAAATCTCCCATAATCTTACGTAGCATGATTGCGCTCCCACGCTCGTAAAAAAACTTTCCCTTAAGGTTCAGGCCGATAATGTAATCCATTGCCTTTTCCCAGAACTTCAAAAAATCTGGAACGGAATACCCGATAGAGTTCTTGAATTTTCCCGACAACCCCAATAAACTTAACGGCCGCAGATGAACTCCGTAAAATCCCCATTTCCGGTACTCGTCCACTATGTCTTTGGGATATTTCAGGGAATATTTCGATATAGTCACTAGGGCGCCTAATTTATACAAGGAAGAGTCTTTCTTCTCCCGTGCCTTGATTTTTTTGATCCATGCTGTGGTTGCCCGATAGCTGTCCCCTTCGGCAAATGGTCTATTGGCGTTATGCAATGATTCCGGTCCGTCGAGAGAAGTGCATATCGAAATTGAGTGTTTGACAAGATAAGCGTGCTTTTCCCCGTCCATGAGACTCAAGTTTGTCACCAAACTGATAAAGAGATTCTTTTTTGCTTTTCTGTTCTTCTGTTCTGCCAGCTCTACAATGAACCGGACAATGGGCCAGTTAAGAAGTGGTTCTCCTCCCTGGAACTCAATGGTAATGTCCTTGCTGGGCGACTGGAAAATAGTATTGACCACGGCACGCGCCGTTTTTTTATCCATATCCATCCCTTTTGCCCCAATACCACGGGAGCTCGCCTGGCAATACACGCAATTATAATTACAGCGAAGCGTGACCACGACAATATGCAGAGATGGCCCTTGAAATAAAAAAACGTTCCTCTGCTGGCAAATCTCGATGGATTTTCCCAGATCCGCATCGTCTTTAATAAAATTATTTGCCTGAAGGTTCTTATAGGTTGACGATTTTTTATCCAGCTTTCCTTGGATGAATTTTTTGAACTCGGGTTTCGTCAAAAACAAATAACACCCGCTGTCGTTGGTAACGAGATATTTGCCTTTTAGTTCCTTAAAACGGAAAAAGCCGACCTTTTCCTTATTGATATGGACCAATGATGTTGATTCGGGACTCTTTTTCATTCTTTTATCAGAGAAAGCACATAATTGCAGAATTCATCCACAATAACCCGCTCCACATCTTTATGTATACGCGTCATATTCACACAATAATAACGGCCTTTTTCGGAAAAAACACAGGTAGACAAATGCCTGTAAGCGGCCATTGTTTTCTGTATTGCTTTCAAAGGATACAAATCTTTATGGAAACGGATATTCATAAATAACGAAGGTGCTCTAAGAAGCTCATTCCCGGGATGTTTTCGTGCGTGTCTTTTTCGCGAATTTCTTTTCCCAGGGTACGGCAATGCCCAGATCGTCGCCCTTCCATTCCTGTATTTCCTCTTTGGACTCATCTATTTCCTCGTTTTCAGGAAGTACACCGATAAGCGCCCGGCCGACAATATATTCCCTGATTTTCCGGTTATTTTTTGAGATTTCATTACGCAAGCTGTAGCTCAAAAGCGCGTTTTGAAACTCACCGGCCATAACATCCAGTTCTTTCTTGCTTAATTCTTCTTTTTGTTTCAGGGTCACCAAAATCTCTTTTTTCGAATTCTGATCCAGGAAAATGTACGCCCGGTCCAAAAACGCATAGGCTGCCCCATACACGGCTTCAAGCGAATAGAGTTTCGGGTTTACAACAACACGAATCTGATTTACGGATTTTTTTGCAGGCATTAATTTTAAGTATGATTATTTTTCTTGCCCAACTTAAATCGGATTGCTCACCTTGCAGCACAATATCTGACCGGTAGTCGAAGCCAGCCCGGACCAGGTATAAAAACCCGAAGGGCATAGCGTAGTACCGCTGGTGGCGGTGTAGGTCACCAAGTTGCAAATGTTCGTACCGCCAGAAATATACAAGCTACCCGGTACGCTTCCAACGGTGGTAGTGCCTATACCCACACTCCCGTTGCCGGCGCTACTGATAAACAAATTTCCTCCGTCGTTATTCAGGTACAAGGGACTGGTGGTGCCGTTGTTACGCGCCATAATCTCATTCTGATCAATAGAAATGTTTGAAGTTTCGGATCCGCCCAGAACAAACAATCCATGCGTGGATGGTCCCGTGTCTGTGGTACCAACAATATTAAGATAGGTCACCGGGCTCGTTGTATTAATACCCACATTATCCATAATATTAAACTTCCCGATTTTCGTTTGCGTTGTGGTACTGACATTGATCGGCGCGGGGATATTCCCGCCCGGAGGGTTGACGCTCGGGTTTGACCACGCAATCACGAAACCGACAATAACAAAAGAACACACGGCTATCAGCATGCTCCAGACAACCGACTGTCTTTTAATAGTGCTCCCAAAACTTTTTTTGCCTTTATTTAAAAGATGCTTTATGAACTTTGCCATACTATTTAATATCTCTATCCCTTATATATATTATTATTATATTGTGTCAATATGGAAAAGGCAAGAAAAATATAAAGAATCCAAGGTCAAAACCCGTCAAGATAAACGGGTTCCAAAACAAAAAAATGCAGATTATGCCCTACCTGTTCCCTTGCTATATTTGGTTTCTAATAGATAATTACTACAAATAAACCAAAATGGCAAAAATCAAGATCATACAAGACAGGAAGAAATGCATCGGGTGCGGGGTGTGCGCCGCTGTTTGTCCGGAAAACTGGGAACTGAAAAAAGACGGTAAGGCGAGTCCAAAGAAAACCCAATTGGACAAGATCGGATGCAATAAAAAGGCGGCGGACGCCTGCCCGGTTCATATCATAAAAATCATCGAGAAGTAGCCTGCATCATCCATCTTCAACATAATCCGATTCGACAGAAATAAACAAGAATATTCTAGACGAACCCGATAAACCGGATGATTGTTCGGTGTTGTTTTTAGTACTTTATAATGCAGTTCATTACCAGGAAAGGGTCCATGACATTAAAGGGTGTACCGCTTCCGGTGGTTCCGGTTGTAACACTGCCGGTGCCTTCCCAATCATTACCGCTTCCCGCGCCATAACCCAACTTACTAGACGGACCGGTATGGCTATGAGCAGCTAATTGATTCACGGTCAAAGTATGCAATTCTTCCCCGCTCGTAGCCGACATCAACCTATTCGTCAGTTCGCTACCCTGGCCAAAACCAATGGGATTTCTTCCCCGCATATCCGGAACATTGAAAGTAGTGGATCCATTACCGGCGCCATAGATTGTCCCGATCACGGAAAACAAATTCGCATACGTGGCTCTGTTTACGGCGCTCCCGTCACACTTTAACCACCCTGATGGCGCAGTGGAACTGGCGTAAAAAGAAACGGCCCCGATGGGCAGTCCCCCGCCAAGCTCGATCTCTGTTCCAGAATCATTCAAATAATACAATTTACTGTCCGAGCTCTTTGCGTACAATTTAGCGTATCCCGAAGTGGAAGCAGGAACGATATTTTCTTGGAATGAAAGGGCGCTGCTGATTGTCGCCCGCGAAAGCGTGGTGGTTCCCAATACTATCAAGTCCCCGCTTTTGGTCTGTGTAGAGGCGCCGACATTAATCGGCACCAACACATTCCCGCCCGGAGGATTGACGCTCGGATTCGACCACGCCAAAGCAAGCCCCACAATAACGAACGTGCAAACCGATACAATAATACCCAAGAAAATCGACTGTATCTTATCACTTATACCCGATTCCCCTTTTTTGAAAAAGTCTCTTACTTTCGCGATAAACACAGTCGTATATCAGATATCTCTATTATTCTTAATCCTTATATTATAAAGCTATCAAAATCAAAAAACAAGAAAAGCATTAAGACATATCTGACCGCACGATACTCCCCGTGGAACGTAAAAAGAAAAACCTTGTTTCGCCCGCGCTTGGATCTTAACAATAACTCTCCGAGTGAATAGAGTCCTTGGGGAATCCTATTTTTTTCAGTTCCGCAAAATTCTGCTCGACAAAATCGCTGTTCCCGGATAAATAAACAGATGTTTCCGTTTCGGGAAATTTCCGAGTTTCGTCAACTATGAACACATTCACGTGACCCTGTTTACCGATCCATTTTTTCGTAGGCCGGGAAAGGACAATTTCATAGCGGAAATTAGGATATTTTTTTGTCCAGTCATCGAAAATATTTCGCAGAACAACGTCTTTTTCGCTCCGAAGCCCCCACAAAAAGACAATATTCGGATTGGAGGGTGAATCAAGCAGGCATTCGATCATGGATTTATAAGGAGCCAGTCCGCATCCTGTCGCCGCAAAAATAAAGTTCGTATGCCTGTCTTTTTGACAGGTAAAAAATCCGGTCGGCTTGATCGTTTCCACTATGTCCCCTTTTTTCAGGTTACGAATATAGGTGGTGCCCGGACCGCCGGGAGCAATGTCGACAAAAATCTCCCAACTCGGCAAGAATCCGGGAGTACTGAAAATCGAATAGCACCGGAATAACGACGGCGGAATCTTCATAGTTACATACTGACCGGGAATAAATGAAAAATTAGGGGTAGATGATTCCAGGGTCACTAAGTGGAACTTGTCGTTCAGTTTCTTGTTCTCGATGACTTTTGATTTTGAAAATAATGCTTGCATTTTCGTATACTTGTGACTATACTATCATCATATAGATAACTGTCAATATGATATGGCTATAAAATTCAAGTCAAGCTGTGCAGGATGTTTCTCCGGGCTCTCCTGCAATACCAGAACGGAAATCGTCACTTTGCTGCAAAAGAAAAAAAGGATGTCGGTGACGGAAATCGCGAAACATTTCAAAGTTACCCAGCCGACTATCACTCATCATTTGCATTATCTGAAGACAGTGGGAATATTGAGCGCAAAAAAACAGGATCGGCATATATATTATTATATTAACCCGAAATGCGGTTGGGATAATTGTCAGATTTTCATATGAAAACAATATATTTCGATAACGCGGCAACCACGCCAGTTCATCCGGCTGTTTTGACGGCGATGAAACCGTATTTCAACACGGCTTACGGAAACCCTTCGGAATTCCACGCTC